>JAJYRG010000013.1 GCA_021794195.1 Bacteroidota bacterium | reverse complement strand
TCCTCCCGGGCATAGTCCACCAGCTCACGCTTCTCGTCAGGCCCTAGAGCTTTTTTTCTATAACATCCTTTAAAACGGTATTCTGCAACGTCAGCTCAGCAACAATTTTCTTGTACTGTGCCAGTTCCTTTTCCATTTCTTTCATCTGTTTGAGTTGGGAAACGTCCATCCCCGAATACTTGTTCTTCCAGGAGTAAAACGTACCCTGACTGATGCCGTACTCTCGGCAGATGTCAGAAACCGATAACCCGGACTCTTGTTGCGACAGAATCTTGATGATCTGTGACTCGCTGAACTTACTTTTTTTCATTGTACCTAAAATATAAAAACTACATTAATAATCGTAGCTAATTTTAGGGAAGATTACAGTCACTTCTCCTTGCCACCGCTAAGGAGATGAAGTACCTCTCATCAAAAAGGAAGAAAAGAACAAATAGCCGGCTTTTCGCAATTTTATTTCGGAGACCGAAAACACACTATATATAGAATCCCTGACCTAAAACCCTTCTAAAAGAATCCCTCTGAAAGACCTGAGGTTTAAATAAAATGATCGGGATTACTATTTAAAAAAGCATCCACTTATTCTCCGACATAGGGATTAGCTTTATTCTGCCTTACCCAAATTAATTTTGAAGTGTCATAGCCAATTTTCTGCGCTTGTTCCAAAAAAGAGTTTTTAACTTCATCAGGAATAGTTTTTTCTCTGGATAAGATCCACAAATAATCCAGATTTTTTCCTGCGACCAAAGCATATTTGTAATTTTCCTTTATAGCTATAACATTATAACCTGAATAAAAAGGCCAAAAAAAACTGACTTTTAGTGCCGCAATCGACGGTTCATTCCTAAATTTGGCTACGCCCTCTACAGAAGTCCATTCCTTTTTTTTATAATTATAGCCACTATTTACTACTTTTACGCTCCCATTCTCATTCAGACTATATTGAGCAACAGCGTTATTAAGTTCCCGTTCAAAACGATAATCAAATCGGGCAATCTCATACCAAGTTCCTAAATAGCGTTTAAGATCAAAGTTTTCAACCGCTTTTGCTTTTTTAGGAATCGACGAGCAAGAGTTTAAAAACAATAAGCCACCTGCCACACCTCCCGCCACAAGCCCCGCTCTTAAAATATTTTTAGCTTTCATAGATATCATTCTTTTGAAACAGATCTACATCGAACCTGTCTTGATTAACACTAAAGTTCTGCTTCCTCAACTTTACCCAGAAAAAACATTATAATATTTTCCCTAGATTTACTCTAAACATAAAACAATAAATCGATGATAACAAAGCTATTACGCCTATAAAGTGTAGATGCTATATGAACTTATTTTCCACATACTGTATCAAAAATTAAATTTTCCTACAATTAAACATCTGTTTCTGAGAAGTATAATGCTTAAAAAAAGTCCTCGGCATCAAACTATAGAATGGAATTTTGATTTCTTATTTACAATTTAATCTTTGTAACTGAAATTCATTATCCTCCGAAAGGATAAAACGTGTGATACAAGAGTTCTCCTGCAGGATACTTCGATAGTTTTGAACCGGCATACCCAACTTATGCGCTAAAAAAATCCTATTTAATCCATTATGTCCTACGATCAAAATATTTTTTCCTACATGCTGATTTATTTTGTCTGCATAAAAGTTATCCAAACGATCAATGACAGATTGGGCAGTTTCTCCGTCTCCGCCTGCTGGATAAATTAATGGGTTTTCATTCCAGCGTTCCCAAGAGTTAGGGTTTTCAGCAATAAATTCTTCTCTCGTCTTTCCCTCCCAGCTTCCAAAATCAAGCTCTATCAAACGGGGATCAACCTCCACCGGGTTAGGTAGTTCTAAAAGGGAAGCTGTAATTTTCGAGCGTTGTAATGGAGATGCATATACCGCGTCAAATTTTATAGACGCCACTAATTCTCCCGCATGTTTTGCTTGTTTACGTCCCAAATCAGTCAATTCCGCATCTGTTAAACCGCAATATCTATTACTGTCCGCATTCATATCTGTCTGCCCATGCCTGAGCAAGTAAACAGTCAACATATTTTCACTCATTTATATATCCCTTTTCTTTTAATAAATTAATAAATTTTTGATAGTTGTTTTCAAATTTCTTTACAAGCTCTGCATCCGGAAAAATGGCTTCCATTTCTCCTAATAAGCCCTTCGCTGCTTCCGTAATCCCTTTTTCGTAAGTATGGGAGGCTGCTACAATAGCTGCTCCTATAGCTCCGCTCGCTTTTTCAGATTTCAAAACAACTTTATTCAACACATTTGCTCTTATTTGTAGCCATTTCTTATTTTTATTCCCACCTCCCGCTGAATATATTTTCTCTACCTTATTTCCGCTGATACGTTCAATTTTTTCATAAGCATACCGTTCAATATAGGCAACACCCTCCAGACCGGCTTGAAACAAATCCCCTCTATTTTTTGCCTCTTTGAAAACACCACCTTCAGCGTCAGAACTGATAAACGGAAAACGTTCTCCTTTTACTTTGAGAGGATAATAGATAGCCGAAGAAGGTGTTACAGCCGATTCAAATTTACTTCCTTCTTCTATCTCTTCCTTGGTAAAGTCATGCACCCAATCCGCTCCTATATTAGAAGCGCCGCCTGGCATCCAATACCCTTCTGGGTGCTTATGGCAATAAATACTTCCGGCCTTATCGTAGATTTCATTTATCGTCACCCCTTTTAACACCAAAGTAGTACCAATAGTCGTATTCCAATCCCCAGGCTCCACTGCACCCGCGGCTATTTGAGAAGCACATCCGTCTGTCAGGCCGACACAGACCTTCGGGCGGTTAGGCAATTTCCATTTATCTATCCATTCCGTATTTAATACTCCTAAGACAGTACCAATGGGTTTAACTTCTGGGAAAAAGGATGAAGACAATTCCAATTCTCTTGTTATATAGTCAGGCCATTCTTCTTGATGTAAGTCATAACCTGATTTTAATGCATTGGAATGATCAGTAACATGGAACACTCCTGTCATTTTGCCTGTGATAAAATCTGAAGCATGGATAAATCTCGACAATTTTGTTTTATATTCCTCTTTAAAATTGTCTTTAAACCAAAGCATCTTCGGTAAGCCACAAGAACTGTTAAAATGAGTAAAGCGCGGTAAATCCCCATAATATTGCCGGGCACTATTGCTCACGATTTTACTATGTTCCTGCGATCGGGGATCGCTGTACATAATGGCACCGTATATCACTTCATTATTTTTATCCAAAGGAATTACAGTTCCGGAAGTGGACGTTACCCCCATAGATTCTATTTCAAAATCATCAAAAAAAGAACTTCCAAGTTCTTTGTAAGCTTCTTTAAAAAGCTTATCTAAATCATTCCACCATATTTCCGGGTCTTGCTTTATACGGCTCTCTTTGGACAGGTTGAAAGTTTTTCCCGCAGAAAAATATTCATTTCCCTTGCCATCTACCCATGTCATCCGTATGCCCTGTGTTCCTACATCTATTCCTACGAAAATTTTCTTTTTACTCATTTTCTTGTAATGCTCTAAACTGTTGCCTTACAGCTTTCCATTTTTTATATAACAAATCTATTTCCGGCGAATCCTGCCAGTTTATTTCCTCATAATCATTATGTGTTTGGTCTGACTCTATTCCCAGCGCTTTGTTACAAAGTTTAACTGCCCCATTCACGCTCGCTTGTTCAAATCCCGTACGGATACGTAGTTTCATTTTAAGTACATTCGCCAAAATTTGCATAAACACTCTACCTTGCGCTCCTCCTCCACAAATCCATAAAAAATCGGTGTCATTATCATCAATTTCCAATAATACTTTTAAGTTTTCATGAATAGAAAATGCCATATCTATAATAGCCGATAGTACAAAATCTGCACGTGTGAGCTCGTGATTGACAGGGGTCTTAAAAACAAAGCCGCCTATAGTAAGAGGCGCAGGTTCTGCACAAATTAGAGATCCCAAAGAGGCAATAGTGGTTGAAGCGGAACTCAAACTCAAACCGTTAAGCTCTTTTTCCATTACTTCGTACGGTTCTTTAGGATAAAAAAACTGTTTTAACCGTTGTAAATTTAATCCTGTAACTCCGGCATTGACTTCTAAAATATATTGGTAGTTGAATAAATGACTATTCGTCCATGTTCTTTGCCGATCGTCAAGGGTATAAACATCTTTCACTTTGACTATAGGCGTAGTCGTACCGGCAACAATTACCAAATCATTTAATTCAGGTGCGGTACTGTTTATGGCCATTTGTGTGTCTGCTCCTCCTACCAATACCTTAACTTCTTCTATCTTCCATTCTGCGCTTATTTCGGGTAAGATACTTCCTAATTCTTTTCCTGCGTAAGCTAAGGGAGGAAGGATGGAGATAGGGATTCCAAAAGATTCGCAAAGAGCCTCATTCCATTTCTTATTCTGAACATCGTATAAGTTTGTCTCCGAAGCCTGAGAGTGCTCGTAAACCATGCTTCCACTTAGCTTATAGGTGACCCAATCACTAATGCTCGTAAATTTTGCCAAAGTGTCTTCATATTCCGGGTACCTATTCAGAAAGCCTTTTACTTTCAAAGCCGAAAAAAGAGAACTTACCTTACGTCCGGTCTTTTTATATACCTCGTCTGGATTTGTAATCGTACTTTCCCATTCACGCCCTCTATGGTCATGGTTAGGAAGCCCTATGATATCGTTTCCGTCAATATCTATCAACACGACCCCTTCCCGTTGACTCGTAGAAGTACCTGCCACAATAGTCAAGTCTTTATTGTCTTTCTTAGCAACAGACAACACCTCTTTGGAAAGGTCTATAATATCTTTCCATACATTATCAGGGTTGAAGTATTGTGCATCGGGATATTTGGTGTCGTTATAATAGCGGATATCTTTTCTTTGAAGGGCTAAAACATCACCTTTTGCCGTACAAACCGCCACTCTTAAGTTTCCCGTACCTACATCAATGATTAGATATGCGTTCATAGTTTTCTTTTATCCAAGTTGTTATTTGTGTATTCATTATTTCTACATGATGGTCTTCCACCTCGTGAGTTGCACCGGCAATATGAGGTGTTGCCAACACGTTTGGATGATTGATAAGTGTATAATCATTTTGCCCCGGAGGCTCATGATCAAAAACGTCTAATACAGCGCCACAGATTTCATCCTGTTGTAAAGCTTCAATTAAATCCGGTGTTTTTACCACCATAGCCCGTGACATATTTACAAACAAAGCCTCTGACTTCATCCTATCTATTAGATGCCTATCGATCATCTCTTTCGTAGATTCGTTTGCCGGAAGATTAATCGTAACAATGTCTGATTTTTCAAAAACATCTTCTAAGGAAACAGAACTAAATCTCCCATTCGAATCTTTATAATAAGGATCGTAATAAATCACTTTAGCCGGAAAAGACTCCAGTATTTTGGCAATATGTTGGCCCACCGCACCAAAGCCCACCATTCCTACTGTTTTACCGGCCAATTCATTCCCTTTAAATTCGAGATAAGAAGTATGGGCTCCTTTTTCCCATTTTTCATCCAATAGCCATTGTCTGGCCAGAATTGTTTTTCGATAAAACGTAATTACATTCGCAATAAACAACTCGGCAACGGCTTGTGCATTTCTGCCCGGTGTATTCAAAACCTTTATATTTCTCTGCTTTGCATAGCTTACGTCTACATTCGATGGCGTACCTCGGCATACACCTATTACTTTCAATGTAGGACACGCATCTATAACGCTCTTGTCCACCTCGTCATGCTCCGTAATAAAAACATCATATTCTTCGTTTTGAAGCATTTCGATTAATTCATCTGGTCGAAACGCCCGATTTTTCATCTTCCATGAGTGATAGTGAAGAGTATCAAAATATTCTTTCAGTATATGCAAGCCCGCATCATTATAAGGGGCAGTTATCAATGCTTTCATATATTTAATTTTAAAATTCCATTATTATTCCGGTTTGACAGTTTTATTTTTCACCACACCCTGCTGGTCAGATTCGAAAGATGTTTCTTTATCTTCCTCATCTTCACAATACACGATTATAGCTTCTTTTTCTTTCCAATAAGAGTAAAGCGTATGACCCGCTAATTCTTTATTTTCGCTCTCCGAATAGACCTTTTCATTATCCGGATTCACAACTATTTTCAGCCCTACAGACTTATTTGTCATTTCTAAATCTCCCCTGCTATTTCCTCCCACAATAAGAGGCTTAGCCTTTATATAGGTATCGATTACATCGGCTTTTCCCTGATCTGCCGCTCGGGGAGGAATTAAATTTTCTGTAAATCTTCCGTATTCTACAGTTGATTTCGTACCCAAAATTCGATCTTTCGGAATCCCGAACTCTTCACTTATCATTTTTTGATATAATACCTCCGGCGAAGTACTAATGATCCATATTTCAAAGCCGAATTCTTCCAAATTGGACAAAAATTGCCTCATCTCCGAGTATATCTTGTTCCTATATTTATTTTGAAAAGTACGGTAACCGATTTCTTCCACTAATTCAGGTGTCATCCCTGATAAAAACTTCACTCTGTTATCCACATATTCATTGCTGCTGGTACTTCCTTTCAGCATTTCTGTCATCATCTTTACCTTTTCTTTGCTTGTTTCATCATTGTTGTTTGCGAGTTCATGATATGTATAGTCGATAAGGGCTTCGTCTACCATATAAAAAGGAACTTGTCCCATCAACGTACCATCATAATCAAAGACAGCCACTTTGCGTTCTTTAATCAGTTTTGTCTCATTCAAAAATGCTTCGATTTGATTGTTAACTTCATTATTCCAACTTTTTATAGGTTGATAAGTCTGGGCGTGCGCTATAGGTATAAGCGCAATAAATAGGATTGCCCATAGGGCATAATTTTTTATCTTTCTAAACATTATCATAAGTTTCAGAGTTTGGTAATTCTTCCTTTTCCGAGGTACCTAAAGTCATAAAGCGGGTAAGGATAGCACTAATAAAATAAAGGATTGCTAATATCCAAATCACCCCTTCATCACCGACTACACCTATAAACAGACCCACTATTGCCGGACCAATGAACACAGGCAAGCCTGCACCAAGATTGAGAATAGACATAGCCGCTCCTTTATTATCCTTAACTAAAGATGGTACTAAAGCAGACAATGGTACATATCCAGCTAACAAAGCCCCCCATAACACGCCGCTTCCCATAACCATCCAATAGTTGCTATCAAACCAAACTGGGGAATAAAAGAACAGGAGGGTAGTAAGCCCACAGCCGACACCACCAAACCACATAATTGTATTTCGCCAACCGAACTTATCGCCGACAAACCCAAAAATAAGATTGAACGCGATGTTAGCTGTAAAAATAGTTCCCCATATCTGTAACCACTGGACGGTACTGAAACCATGTTTTGCCATATAAATAGGCAGGAAAACAGGGAAAGCAAATTGTGCTGTCGTGTTAATAATGCGTATGATCCCTCCTAACAATACTTTCGGCTCTTCTTTTACAATCGTAATCCCTTTCAGAAGTTCTTTTACACGGGATTGGCTTGTAACCTTTCTTTTAAATTCAGCCTTATTTAAAACTAATGCAAAAAATGCACCTAATAAAACCCAAAAAATAGAACTCCATAACACATTATGATGTCCGATAACTTCGATAAACCAACTGGAGTAATAGGCACCAAACACGTTCAATCCTCCAGTAAACACAAACCAAAACCAGCCTACTGCTCTTCCGAGTTGAGATTTAGGTGTATTATAAGTAATCCAGACTAAAAAAGAATACGCAAATAAAGGATAACCAAACCCGCGAACAGCATACGTTATCAGCATAACCGGATAATTGAAATCTGATAATCCATAGCCTACAAACACAATAGTGCCTATAATGTATAAAACGAGTCCACTTAACATGACTCGCCGCGGCCCAAAGGATTCAGCTAACACGCCTGAAAACCAAGATGAAACAGCAATGGTTATTCCATAAGCGGTAAACAAAGAGGCAGATTGCTTTATGTTCATACCATTTTCGATTAAGTAAGGACTTAGCCAGCCTTGTTCAACACCATCTCCCATCATAAAAATGATGATTCCTAAATACCCCCATGCTAATGGGCGGGGCAGTCCTGACTTGTCGAAAAATGATGCATTGTTTAGTGAGTTCATTATTTGAATTTATTTACTACATTATTTATTTGTACATAAGAATATTTGCTCTTCGTTTTTCATCATATGATCTTGAAGCAAAACCTAGGTATAATACACCATCTTTCATCTTGATACCTTCTGCTTCCATATAGCCTGTTTGTGTTATTCCGAAATTATCTAAATCAGAAATACGAGCAATCCCACCAACTTTCGTCCGTTCACTGATTTCTTTACCATTCATATAATCGAACACTGTAACGAATGCATTTGATGGACCATTCGCAATATTGTTTCCATTTCCTTCCCCTTCAAAAAAATACAATTTACCATCCGCGATATCAAAACCTTGGAAATCATATGAATTTAATTTTTTATAATCATTAGAAGGCTGTACTTTGAAGCTAGCTATGGGCTTTAAATCTCCCAAATCTTTAATCTTAACCACAGGTTCAACTACTGTTTCAGGGGGACCGCCAATATTCTGTTCTTCTCCTCCATACCGCAACTCAGGTAAACGGATTGACTTTGCTTTTAAAGCTATAGCTTCACTAAGTTTATAAATATAAAAATATCTAGCCGGATCCCCTCCTCCGGAAGTAGTTACGGCTAAAATATCGTTTTTCTGATCAATGGCGGGGTGAATGTTTAGCTTATCCGCAAGGTAGTAAGTATCTCCTTCTTCATATCTTTCAACTATTTTTCCAGGTACATATTTTATCCTCGAAAAAGTTTTATTGCTTCCATACTCTCCGTCGTTCTTTTTGTGGCCATTACTATTTATCCATATAAACCTGTCTTCTCCTTGTTCTTCTACTGCCAAATTAGTGCCATGCCCAAAATATTTTAATTGCATGCTGCTTTCAAGTTCTGTATTTGGTTTCCCTTTTCCAACAAAAATAACATGCTTTAATTGGCCTCCTAATTGATCGTAAAAAACCGAACCTTCAGAGTCTATATCTATACTTTGAATTACTGTATTTCTAACTAAATAAACCCCCTTACTAAAAATATTCTCACTTCTTAGAGGTTGCTTGATCTTATTAGTCAAAAAAGAATTAAACACTGTCACTTCTACCTCAATATTTTGCTTGTTTGTTTCGGCGTATACAATGGTCACCCCCGGATTAATGGCTTCTACTATCCCTTTCTCATTTACTTTTAAAATCTCAGAGTTTTCTACACTAAACCTTACATTTAAAGGGTTTTCCGTAAGATCATACTCTTTATTATTTTCGAGTAATTCCAGCTGAAATGTCTCGTCTTCATTTAACTCAATTACTTGAGTAGCGAATTTGAGGGATTTATTTCTTGAACCTTCAGCAGAGTCAGCTTTTTTACACCCTATATTTAAGCTAATGATACAGACGAAGATACCGAAAATATATTTTGACATACTAGTTTGATTTTTCTACAATTATGTTATCAATAAAAAATCTACCTTCCGAGTTTTCATCGGCTTTAAATGAAACACGAGTTTGACTGGAGGCTCCCTGGATATAAAAAGAATGTGTAAACCACTCTCTTGAATGCTGTCCTGGATTTACTTCCAAATATTGAGTTTCAGTGGTGCCCATATTCAGCACTTCAATAAATATCTTAGGTGAAGATGTACTCCATCTTGATAAATCAACTGATACTTTTACATTTGTCTCGTTAGAAATATTTTCAAATTCTGGAGTTGTCAAATAACCATCATTACTTCCAGCAGTGCTTATTTTGAGGTGACCTGGTCTTTCATAAACTCTCTTACCCTTCCAGCTTCCTAAGATCCCTCTTAAGTCCCGATAAGATTGAGCCATGGTAAGAAAAAGATCATTAGAACCATCGGTTCCATCTCCGACTTCAGTTATAGGCTGTGTTTCATCAATCACACTTCCCCCTTCTTCTTCAACTTTCATAAAGCTTCCTCGGATACCTTTTTCAGATGCAACATAATCGCCACCCCAAACCATATCATCAAATGTCTCCTCGAAGTATATTGTACCTAAAGGATCTTCATCTTCCGCTAACACTGTGGCTGTAACTGTAGATTCATGATCAAAAAGAGGAATAGAAATCTTTATTTCTACTTCTCCTGACTTGGCAGGAGTTCCTTCCAAAGGTATTTTCAATTCGCCTTTTTCTGACGCAATTTCAATCTCAAAGTCACTCAAAGTAGAAATTCCTTCAGCAGCTTCTTTTAAAACTTCTAAATTAACTTTTACCTTTTCTCCAACTGGTCCCTTCTCATAGGGGATTATTAATGAAGCGTCCGTAATTGCTTCCCCTTTAATAAGTGCTCCTTCTAAACGAACTGCTTTTAAATCAACAAAGCCTTCATCTTGTGTGACTACAATCTCCAAAGATTCACCTGCGGCATTTAAAAAAAAATTGCCTTGACGTTGCTCAGCCATATTTCTTTCTACCTTTACAGTAACAAATTCAACTGATTCACCGTTTCCAACTCCTTTACTAGGAGATAATGAAATCCAGTCATCTTCTGTAGTTATTTCCCAGTTTCCATTTGTCCTAACGGTAAATTCTTCTTCTGACTCCGTGTAGCCAAAATTCAGTTCATCAATATTTCTAAAAACAAAAGGTGATTCATCTTTAGCACACGATCCTAAACATAAGGTATAAAGCAAAAATAAAATGATTGAAATATTCTTATTCATAATGTTTTATATAGGTTTTCATTAATTAAGTTTCAGTCTCAGAATCCATAATTTATATATTTATTTACCAACCTGGATTTTGTTCTAAGTTTGAATTACGTTGAATAGCAGACGTCGGAATTGGCCTAAGGTATTTTTTATCCAACCATTTCCTCCCTAGGTTGTTTCCATATTGAACATTTCCAGAATCACCATTTGAAAGTGTAAAAGAAGATCCAAGAACAACATATGTAACTCCAGATTCTTTTTGTCCAGAGGAAGGCTCTGTATCAACAAAAGCTACATCTTTTTTCCCATCATTATTTAAATCGTAAGAAACATTTTTCTCCGGTATGTAAATTCCGTTCCAGGGCCGTTCAATAATTTCCCCTAATTTCCAACGCATTAAATCATCATATCTTACACTTTCCATTGCCATTTCAACAGCTCTTTCCCGTCGAACTTCTAAAACCCACTTATCATTGGTTTGGTTCATATAATACTCAGCAAGATAAGTATCATAATCAACGGGGATACTTCCATCAACACCGGCTCTTTCTCTCAATAACTTAATACTCTTATCCCATGAAGTCCCATCCAACTCTCCTAATTCAGCTTTAGCTTCTGCATAGTTTAAAAGTATTTCAGCATACCTAAACATGGGTACTGAGTTATTTGCTGTTGTAATGCCAACATGGACATCATCATCTAAAGCCCACTTAATAGGCTGATATCCCGTAAGTGTAATTGAAAAATTCGGTGGATCTTTCTTGACTGTTCCTTGAATTTTCCTCTCATACTCAGGAGAAATCACAGTTTGAGCTAAACGATAATCCCTATTGTCAAAATTCTCTTGGTAGGTTTTAGTAACATAATGTTCCTGATCTGTAAATCTAGATCCATCGCGCATTAAATAATGGTTGACAAAATCTTGTGTCAGAGACCAATTATTACCATAGGTCGCAGAAAAAAACTTCCATGTCATATTATGCATACGCACGTCCGTTTTAAAATCTAGCCCTAAAATCACTTCTTGAGTTTGTAATCCCTCACTCGTAAATAAACTACGATATTGGGCTTCCTTATTAGAATTATTATCTATTAGACTATAAGGCCCGTAATTCATTACCTCTTCTGAAGCTGAAATAGCGCTTCTTAACAGATCTTCCACAGAACTTTGGAGATTTAGTTCATCATGATATTTACGATATGTTCCTTCAAATAACGCAATTCTTGATTTTAAAGCTAAAGCAGTCCATTTATTGATAACAGTTCCCGAGGTGACATATGTAGAGCTAGTAGAAAGGTTATTTATCGCTTCATCTAAATCTTCCATTATTTTGTCAACAACGAATGAACGCGAATCCCTGTCTTTATGAAGCAGCTCTCCTTCATCAACCTGTAGTTCATGTTCGTACCAGGGAACCTCGCCAAAAGTTTTGACCATATCAAAATAAAAGAATGCTCTCCAAAAATGTCCTACTCCATAATAATGATTGTAGACATCTTCGGGCACATTATTTTCAGCCTTAGCAAGATTATCTAAATACCAATTTATATCTCTTAATTCACCCCATTTTGAAATAGACCATCCTCCTTGTAAATCAGCAGACCAATTATCTCCAATTAGGAAATCTGTAGATGAACGTGTAGCTATATCGCTATATTGATCACCCCAAGCAAGGTTTTCAAAACTCGGCATTAATCTTTGAATAAAGCCATTAGCATATAAATTCAAATCATTTTCGGAAGTCATAAATTCAGTCGATCCGATTTCGTTTTCCGGATCTCTATCTAAAAACTTTTCACAAGAAGTTAAGATCACACTAAAGAATACTGTATATAAAATTATTTTCTTCATAGCCACAATTTCTTTTAAAAAGTTAAATTAACACCTAAAGTAAAGGTTCTTTGCATGGGATAACCATATCCATCACCATCAGTTCCAGAAGATGATCTAAAATCAGTATCTCCTGCATGAATAACTTCCGGATCGAAGTTTTTTGTTATTTTAAACATAGGAGACCAAGTATAAATGTTTTCACCCGACAAGTAAATCCGAAGTCTTTCCACTCCCCATTTCGAGGTTATTCTATTATTAATGGTGTATCCAAACTGTAAATTTTTCAATCTAATATATGCAGCGTTTTGCAAAAACCTATCGTTGGTGACAGTCATGCTCCTATTCGCATTTAATGCAAGATATCCTCGATATCTTGGCCAGTAAGCTTCTGGATTAGGGTTTTCTTCCGTCCAAACATTGTTACCAGTATGGTGTTTTAAATAATAACCATAAGGACGGTTATATTGCCCCCAAAAATAACCGGATTCTTTTGCCGGATACCAATCACGTTGCCCAACGCCTTGTAAAACAACTCCCAAAGAAAATCCTTTCCAATCAAAATCCGCGTTCAACCCAAATAACATTCTCGGAGTACTATTACCTATAATTGCTCTATCTCCAGGATTCTCCAGAGTGTTGTCCCCATTATTAATCTCATTATTCCCATCCAAGTCTTTAAACTTTAAATCCCCTGGTTTTAAAACATTAGAACTTGATACTACAATCCTGGACTGATCCACATGGTGCTGATCAATCTCTTCCTGATCTTTAAAAAGCCCTTCTACTTTATACCCCCAAATTTCTCCCATTTCTTTCCCCACATAGTGAGTGGACAAGGATTTACTTTCATTATTATACTTAGTAATCCAAGTTCTGCTGTCCCACACCATTCCTCTAATAGAATAATTCAATGGGCTTGAACCCAACTCAAATTGATCCCTCCATTGTAAAGAAAGCTCCCAACCCTTCGTTTTTAAATCAGCATAATTTCCCTTAGGAATATCTGCTCCAAAAACATGAGGAACTTCTGGGCCGACGGTAAACATATCGGAGGTGTATCTATGGAAATAATCTCCAATAAAAGACATTTTATTATCTAAGAAAGTGAAATCCAAACCTATATTATAGGTAGTCGCTCTTTCCCATGTCAAACTACTGGGGATGTTAGCAGGCGCATAAGTATAGGTCTGCAATCCATCATCAATAATGAGAGAACTTCTTTTAATATCCATTGTTGGTAAGTATAAAAACGGATCAACATTTCCATTACCTAAACTTCCTATAGAAGCCCGTAACTTCAAATCATTTACCCACGTTAAATCTTGGGCGAAGCTCTCTTCAGACACTCTCCAGCCAAAAGAACCTGAAGGAAAGAATCCCCATTGTTGGTTCAAAGGGAATTTTGAAGATCCATCGTATCTACCGCTTACTTCAAATAAGTACCGATCTAAAAAGTTATAATTCACTCTGAATAATGCTCCTGCATATGCCCATTCATTACCAGTTTGATTCAAAACGTAATAATCACCATCCATTAATGCGAAACTCGGTTTTTCAGGATAGAGCAAACCCCTTCTATAAGTTCTGTAATTTCTTTTTAACTTTTCTTCTGTATTCCATCCTAATAAAATATTTAAAGAATGATCTGGGCCTAGATTTTTCGGAATATAATTGACAGTGATATTAGAAGAAAGGTATTTATTATTATAGTCCTCATACTCTAATGAACTAAAAGTCTGTCTACTTTTACGTGTGTTCGGTCCTGTGTAAAAATCATACATATTTTCCACACGTGTACGATCTGAGTTATTGTATAAATAAGTAAAATCTCCATTAAAAATTAGCTGTTCATCCAAAGTTTTATAGGTAAGAGCTGTTGTATTCCGTAAATCAAATTTATTATTATGTTGATAAGAAGTTCCTTCCACAAAACCTGCCCATCCGGTATACACAGCTGCTTCTGTCCAGGTTCCGTCTAAATTCTTTTCTAAAGTCATTGGGTAGCCCTGATGTTCTAACATACGAGGAAGCAACTGTCTATCGTACATCACCATCGGCTGATGGATGTTCCTCCTGATAAAGTCAGTACTATTGGTTAAAACAAGGTTATCAATGATTTTCACTTCTCCTTTAGCTCTAGCATTGTATTGGTCATACTTCTCATTACCCGCATTATATATACCGTCTTGATTAAAATATCTTCCAGAAACAAAATATTTTGCCCTCTCATTACCACCACTCACACTAAGACTATGTTCTTGTGACAAATTATAATCTTTATAAATCACGTCAAACCAATTGGTATTTCCGAAGTATTCATATTCTCCGTCATCATTCGTTCTCATTTTTTCAAAAGTAGGATCGGAATTTCTCCTTTGTAGCTCATTATACCAATCAGTAGAATATTTAAATACATTATTTATTCCTGCTGGCGTTGTGCCATTATCCATACCTTCTACCCAAGCCCGATAAAACGCATCAGTCCATTCCAAACCATTACTTATGATATTATCTTCCATCTTGACTATACGTGAATTAGAGGATATTCCTCCATTATAAGTAATACGTGGCTTCCCTTCCTTAGCACTTTTTGTAGTAATCAATACTACTCCAAAAGCACCTCGAGCACCGTATATAGCAGCTGAAGAAGCATCTTTTAAAACAGAAACGCTTTCCACATCATCTGGGTTCACAGTGGTCAAATCACCTTCTACACCATCAATTAAGATCAAAGCACTTCCCCCGGCTCCGATACTACTTGTCCCTCGTAGATTCAAGCCTGCACCCCGTGACGGCTTCCCATCTCGCATTGTAATATTTAAGCCTGGCATGGTTCCCTGTAAAGCTCGAGCAATGTTCATATTCGCTCGATTTTGTAGCTGTTCACCTCCAATTTGCTCAACAGAACCCACTAAATCTTTTCTTCTCTGAGTACCATAACCTACAACAACAACCTCATCAAGAGAGCTTTCCGAAATTTCTAACCGGACATTCAAAAACGATTGTCCTTCATACACAAGTGAGTTTTCCATATAACCAACTGCTCGAAAACCAATAACATCTCCCTTGTTTGCATAAATAGCAAACTCTCCCTTTTCATCAGTCTGAGTTTGGGCTGAAGGTTCATTTTCATTAATAATGGTTACTCCCGGTATGGGTTCATCCGATTGGCTGAGCACACGGCCTTTAATGTTTTCATTAGTTTGTGCGACTACAAAACTACATCCAAACATTACTAAAAGAGTAATAAGGGTACTTTTTTTAATCGTTGTTTTAATTAGTCTCATGGTTTACACATAATTATTTTTGGTTTCATATCTGTTATCTATTCCTGTACAAATAGTTTAAATTAAATATTATTAAACACAAATGTAATATAAATAAACACAATAACAAATGTAAAGTAGCATTTAAGTAAATTTATTTTTAATAATACAACTTCAATAAAAAATATGAAAACACAATATTTAATTAAAAAAACAAGCCTCACAAAAGTGAGACTTTGCTACTAATTAACAGACAAAATAATTTTCACCCTATTCAAAAACATTTGTTTTCCTCTTTTCAATTATAAAATTTGAGAGTAAGATTTATTGCCCCCTTCTATTATATCCGAATCTAAACACCTCCCATTACCGGATCTGTAGTTCCTAATTCCCCCGTCTCTACTTTGCCTGCAAATCTTTTCAGAAAAAACGAGTTACTTTTAACTCTGATACTGAAGTCATACCAATCTGACGGACAATTAATTCTCACTCGCGTGATTTTTTTCTCGCCAGATCTAATTTTAATTTCTTGGTTGTTCTTTTTATCGTACCCGTGATCTTCTATGACGAGACTTCGTTCACGATCACTGTGATTTTCAACATTTATAAGGATATTGCCGGTCAATCTTTTCGTATTTTGCTTTTCTACTTCATAACTACAGGTAATCCGAAGTTCCGGATCATCCAAACTTCCCTTGAACTCTCTATAAAAACCGTTCGGACCAAACATTTTTAAAAAATATTTACCTTCTTCAAATGAATTTAATTGCCAATCATCACTCAATTCATCTCCGGCAACAACCGCATAGTGACGATTAAAACGTTTATCAATAGAGCCCTCATAGTTTTCTGGGTATTTCCCTGGCATATATACTGTGAATGGTGATCCTGATGACGATGAACCGAAAACCTGATTCCCGGCTTTCATTTTTATTTCAAAGTTCTTTTTGTTTTTATTTAAGTTCCCATCAGCATATAATTCATAAGGCAGCGCACACGCCGTTTTTGTACCTTTTTCTTGCTTAGGCATTAATGTTGAATCTTTTAAGTGGGGAGCCAAAGATATTGCTTCGTCCAAAGTCATTTTTCGATATGCATTTGGAAGTTGCTTAAACTTTGCGTTATAAATTTTCTTTACGACAGCTTCTTTCTTTTGTTCGGGCAGCTTATCTTCAGATTCATCGAAAGGCGTAAATACAGATGTGAGATCACCGCAAATCGTGCGTCGCCAATTGCTGATATGTTCCATATGTATTTTTTTATCGAATTTTTTATTGACGAAATGTTCTAGAAACTGTAAGGTGGAAGTATGGTCAAAAATTTCGGAGCACACTTTTCCACCTCGGCTCCATGGGGACGCGACAATCATGGGAACCCTAAATCCCAAACCTATAGGAGCTTCACGAGATGCTTTCTCCGAAGTGCCTCCCCGCATTTCATTTGCTTTTCTAATCCACTCTTCTTCCACGTCAATACCTTTTGACACTTTTCCTGTACCCGATACTTTTGGATCATATACTGTGAATGGAGGTATGTGGTCAAAATACCCATCGTTTTCATCATATGTTTGTATGAAGATTGTCTTTTTCCAAACTTCAGGGTTTTTTGTCAAAATATTAATAATTTCGGAAGTGTACCACGTACCATACCAAGGGACTGTTGGATGATTAGAAAAATACTTCGGACTGGCCAACCAATTTATAGTGCCGAGCTTACCTTCTTCTACGTCTTTTCTAAACTGATAAAGGATGTCTCCCTTTGGGATCGTTACTTCACGTTCCTCTCCATTATCATCATATTTAAAATTAGTTAAGGAACGATAATCCTTATCTCCTTTATTCGTAATAAAAGCTCTATGAAAAAGTTCCTTTTCATAATCAGATAGCTTATCAAAGTTCTCTTGATTCCACTGATCAAGCTTTTCTTTCAAATTCTTAATTTTCTCTTTTTTCCTGACTATTTCATCTCTCACTTCTTGGTTTATTTTTTTCTCTCTACTCAGAACGTAAGTTATCTCATATTGTAAGTAATTAATTTGTTCTTGAATAGTATCGATAAAGCGTGAGGAAAATTTTATATTAAAAGCTTTCCAAAACTCGAGAATGTTGCAACCAAAATTTAACAACCAATCTCTCTCTTCTTGAGTCATCATTGCTCCGGCATATAAATCATTTTGATAGAATTTCCAATCAATATTATTTTTCTGCAATAATTCAGGGAAAGTTTCCCATTTCAAACGCCCAAAAGCAAAATTTCTATTCGTAATATTGGGCCGTAGCCATCCGTTTTCTTTTTCCTGAATAGTACCTGTCCAAAAATAGGAGCGATTAGGTGTAGTAGGTCCCATTAAGGAACAAAAGTTATGATCGCAAACAGTAAAAGCGTCAGCTAAGGCATAATCAAAAGGCAAATCTTCTCGATTATAGTACCCCATTGTCAGCGGCATATTCACATATTCCTTATTACCAGAACGTTTCGCTTCTAACCATCGGTCATTCCGCCCCCCATTCCAAGCATCTACTTGACTTGCTCTACTGTGTGGCAACGAGCCCATCCAAGTAGCTTTTGTATCTTTTATATTTAGTCTAAAAGGAGCAACAGTATTGCCACTTTTGAAGGATTGTAACCATATAGGCAAACCGTTTGGCAAGTTTACTGCTCGCGGATCGTTAAACCCTCTTACACCTTTCAATGTGCCAAAACAGTGATCAAAAGAGCGGTTCTCTTGCATTAAAATTACGATATGTTCTGCGTCCAAATAAGTACTTCCATTCTCAGGATCTATAGCCAAAGCTCTTTGAATAGAGGTGGGCAGAATCGAAGATATACCTGTTGCTGCAGATAGTAAAATTGATTTTTTTAAAAAATCTCTCCTTGTATCCATATATCTAAGGTTTAGCCAGCAGTTACTATATGTTCATTTAAATAGGCTCCCCTATTTAAAAGTTCCTTTTGTAATTTTTCGACTCTAATATTTCGGGGTTTGATATTTTGTTTTACCGCCATCTTAGCGGCTCTTCCTGCAGCTTCACCTATCGCCATACATGTTGCCATCACCCGAGTAGAAGACATGGCTTCATGTGTTGTTGAAATACATCGTCCAGCCACAATAAGATTTTCAATATCTAGGGGAAGAAGTGAGCGATATGGAATGTCATAACAATCACCACACCATTCTAAGGTACATCCTCCACCTTCCGGATGATGTATATCTAAAGGATAACTGGCTACTGCGATAGCATCATCAAAACGTCGGCATTCTAATATATCTTCGCCTGTCATCACATATTCCCCTACTATTCTCCGTGTTTCCCTGATACCTAAGAAAGGAGCCATCTTTGTAAAATAAGCTGCTTCAAATCCCGGAACGTATTTAATCAAATATTTCTGAATATCCTCTACTTGTTCTCTGCCTTTGATTTCTCCATATGTCAAACTCTCGGGATCCACACCGTTTACACCTGACACTGCTGACATATTGATCCAGGCTTCTCCCTGTCGGAGCCCTGTTATCACTATCGTTCTTTCCGTAGGCAAGTTAAGCCCTTCTGCACGACCTTTTGCCATCAGGGAGCGCAAGCCCACAACAATAAACTGATTATTTTGCCCAAAGTATTCCGAGGGAATGAAGTCAGTTAAGTAAGTTCGGGGTTCTTCTGCAATGCTTAATCTCAATTTTTCCGTATCTACCCCTCCCATACAAAACATTAAAGTGGGGGGTTGAACCCCTCCTTTTTCATTTCCTTGCTCACAGGGTACACCAGCTCTGAACGCGACGTCTGCATCTCCACTACAATCTATAATAGTCTTTGCTAGAATAACTTCCCTTCCTGTTTTAGTTTCTATAATCACGCCTTTAATCTCCTTACCTTCCATTACTACATCTACACAGTAAGTATAGAGCATTACTTCCACTCCACTCTCTACCATCATAGCTAAAGCCTCAGTTTTCACAGCTTCCGGTTCTACCAAAGTAATTCCCATATGTAAGGGGCATGGCCTGTGTTCACTGGCAGCATTTTTTGCACGTAACCTTTTAATCCATTTATCAGGTAAACCTTTTATAATTTGATTCTTCTTTTGTCCCAAAAACCCCAATACGGGCAACCCAATCGTCATATTCCCTCCCAAAATACTCCGGCTTTCTATAAGCAATACTTTTAAGCCATCTTCTGCAGCAGCCTGTGCTGCCATTATCCCTGAGGGGCCGCCTCCTACAACTAACACATCTACATCTTTACGAATGGATAAAGATTTTTCATTTTCAATTATTTTTTTCTCTGTATTCATATTTTCTGAATTAATTTCTTTACTATTCCTCATGATTTAGGTATCTCTTTTCGTACCATGGTCCACAAAACAAGCACAGCAATCGGGTGTAAAAATGCCATAGATATAAATATATATTCTGCCCCTATAGTTCCCATAAGCTGCCCGACAAAGTAATTAAATATAACAGCTCCAATTGCTCCAAATCCTGCAGCAATTCCTAAGACACTAGATACATTCTTTACTGGAAATGCTTCAGCAATAACCACACTCATAGTATGCAACCAGCTTAAACTCGCAATAGCAATTATGCTAAAAATGGCCAAGGTTTCGAACGCTCCGGGTAAATAAGGTGTCAACACGCATAAAGGAGACACAATAGCTACTAGAGACAACATTTTTTTTCTTGCTTTTAAAGGTTTTTTCCCTCTCCGAACCATATGATCCGACCACGCAGAAGTCGATATTGCTCCAACATCTGCTACCAAAAAAGGAATCCATCCAAAAAGACCAATTTGAGCTAAAGTAAGCCCAGATTCCTCTTGCAAATATCCAGGCAACCAAAACAAACAAAAGTACCAGACTGGATCGCTCACAAAACGAATTAATACAATCCCCCATAAACTCTTCCTTCCCCATAGCTCTTTCCATGAAAATGCATGTTCCAATGCTGAGGTATCATCCGTATTCTTTACTTCTTCCAAAATTTCCTTCGGAGGATCTCTATAAATCACTATCCATAACAGAGCTATGATTAACCCCACTACTCCTGCAGCAATGAAAACAGTATGCCAATTATATTTTGTAGCCAACCAAACCGTTAATGGAGGAGCAATAATAGCTCCTACCGAACTGCCTGCTACACATAAGCTGTTCGCTGTTGCCCTGAGTTTACCGGAAAACCACGTAGTAATCACTTTTAACTGCGCTGGAAAGTTAGTGGGCTCAGATGCTCCTAATAAAGCTCTAAAAAAGGTGAATTGTCCAAAAGTTTTGGATATCCCTCCACCAATAGAAGACAGGGACCAACCTATCACTCCAAAAAACATAACTTTTTTTGCACCATACTTATCTACAAGCCATCCTGATACAGGATACATTAAAGCATAAAATACGGTAAAAATGTTGATTAGAATTGCATAGCCGCTGTCATCTATTTGAAACTCTTCTTTCAAAATAGGTTTTAAAATCGAAACAATCTGTCTGTCAAAGTAATTAAAAACAATAGCAATAAAAATAACAGCTACTATAAACCATCTTCTGCGTTTCGGCGGCAATAAATTTGTTCTCATTACTTACGACTTGCTTTGATTTCCTTGAAGTTATCTACATAATCCTGATACATTTTAGTTATTCTTTAATATCAATAACAAATTATTGTTATTTTTTGGATTTATAAGAAAAGTTAATACCCGGGATTTTGCTCTAAATTTGGATTTGCATTCATTTCCGAAAAAGGAACAGGCCAATATTCATCTTTTCCTTCCTGGTACACAACTTCTTGAGTTGTAAAAAAGTCTTTAGCTTTCTCTTCATTGTAAATCGGAGTAGAATTTTCGTCAATTTTTACTATTACATCGGCACTCCAATTATTTCCTGCGCGATTTAAATATAAATAACCATTCATCACCTCTTTAGCAATCCCCCATCTACGTAAATCAAACCATCTTAATCCATCATTCGCTAATTCAATTTTCCTTTCATACCTCAAAGCCGCTCTCAATTCATTCTGGCTTAACCCTCCTTCCAAAGAGGGCATATGCGCCCTGTTCCTTACTTTATTAATAGCTTCGTATACGCTTTCATCAATATCATTATTTTCTATTTTAGCCTCCGCATAAAGCAAAAGAAGCTCTGCAAAACGAAAAATCCCTACCCCTAGCTCCGAAACCCCACTTACTGAGGTTGAAGGATAATCTGCAATATCTACATGTTTTCTCCATAAGTAACCACTAAACGATCTATACGCATTGGTCGCATCTGTATTTGTAATTTGGCTCGGGCTTTGAGCCGACCCCTCAATGACCGGCCAATAGTTAGCAACAGTAGAAAAAGATTTATTAGGTTCAAACTGATAACCCATAAATCGGGAATGTGGCCTAACACAATACAAATCTAAGCGCGGATCCCTATTTTCAAAAGGTTTATCAGCATTATAAAGAGAGGATTTATCTATAGGAAGTCCATCTATTGCCTGAAATGAATCAATAAAATTCTGCGTTGGCCCCCAATAACATACACCTTTCCCCAAACGAGAAGCCGCATAATATTGCTTGTTATGCGTGTTTTTTGTAGACTCGCTGTATTCGGCTATCCAAATCCATTCTTTACTTTCAGAAAAGCCTGCATGTCCAAAAACATTAGATACATCAGGTTCACCTTGATCATGTTTTTGTCCAGACAAGTCGATTGAATTATTAAATGAAGTCAATTCGTGAACCCCCTCCGAAAGTTCAATGGCTTTCTTAGAAGCTCTAACTGCAAGATCATAATTCTGGGAATATAAAGCTACTCTCGCCTGCAACATAAAAGCAGCTACCCGAGTAGCTCTCGATTTACCGTGTTGTGAATGCGATAATGGAAGGTATTCAGAAACCTCATCTAATTCGTTAATGATAAATTCTTGAATTTTCTTCTTATCTGTTCTGGGCACATCCGCATCTGTAAGCCCTACGGATTGCTTTAGCAAAGGAACATTTCCATACAACTCAATTAATTGGGAATATGAATACGCTCGGATAAATCTCAACTCTGCATCAATTTGATTATACTGATCGGCCTGTATTTCGGCTTGAATATTAGGAAGATTATCTAAAACGGAATGTACTCTGGCAATAGTCCTGTAATAATATTGCCAAGGCTTGTTGGCCAATGCATTATCAGTCGTGAGGGAACTCGTAATAGGAGAGGTATAATTATTTCCGGGTCTCGCATATCCCACATCCGTAATGTTATCCATTACTTGCCAAATCGGAGTACTCGACGCGTCCAAAGTACTAATGGACTGATATGCTCCTAACAATCCCATAATGGCTTCCTCTTCATTTGAGGGAAAAGATCCCACAGCAGGACCGTCTAACGGGTATTTATCCAAATCGCATGAAACCGTCATAAAAACTACAAACAATACGCCTGTAATCAATACCTGACTTTGATGTAACAGCTTTTTCATATCATTAAAAATTAACATTAATACCAAAAGTATAAGTTTTCACTTGCGGATAATAATTACCCCCACCTAAAGATACGCCGTCTGTTGTACTGGAATCGTAGTTGATTTCTGGATCATAGCCTGGATAAAAATCTGTTTTCGTAAATAAGTTTTGTCCATTTAGATAAAAATATAATCCTTTTATTCCCATAATTTTTTTTGTTATTGATTCAGGGAATTCATATCCTAAATGTAAATCTTTCACTCTTAAATAAGCTGCGCTTTTCATCCAAAAAGTCGAATTTTGATTATTATTATTAGACGTTATAGATAGTCTAGGCAAAGTTGCAGAAGGGTTATCTTCCGTCCAGTAATCTAATTGCCAAGGTTTAATGGCGCTTGAATTGACTGCAGGAATAACATAGTGGGAATTCAAATAACCATCAACCTTACCTACTCCCTGAAGAAATATATGGGAATTCACACCTTTCCAAGAAAGGCTTAAATTTATACCATACGTATATCTTGGGATTGTATTCCCTATAATTGTTTTATCATCATCATTTATCCTTCCGTCAGGCCTCTGATTTCCATTTTCTTTTTCTCCACCTATATCCTTATACCGGATATCTCCCGGCTGAAGAGTTCCAAATTGCGATGGTCCATCGGCAATCTCTTTATCGGATTGATAAAGCCCTTCTGCAATATATCCGAAAATTGAATTAATCGGTGCACCTTCCTGTTGACGCAAAAGATTTCCTGACGTCTGTCCTTTCATATCCGTTATTTTATTTTTCACATCAGATATATTGAAGCCAACCGCCAATGTAAAGTCCTGAAAATCCTGATTGTAATTAGTTGAAAACTCCCATCCTTTGTTATTTACTTTAGCTGCGTTTTGAAAAGGTGGATTCAAACCTGTCAATTGGGAAGTATTTAACTTCATAAGAATACCGTCAGTATTTTTATTATAATAATCAAAAGTTAAAGTCCATCTATTAAACAACGTAGCATCCAGACCAATCCCCTGCATAGTTGTCTCCTCCCATTTAAGGTCAGGATTTGACATTGTAGACTGTGTGACCATCTGATGAACATCTTCTCCCATATACACACTACCTAAATTTAGAATTTCAGTAAAGGGATAATAAGAGGTTCCTATATTTTGGTTGCCTAACTTACCCCATGATCCACGAATCTTCAATTCATTCACTTGATTTTTAATAGGAGCAAAGAAAGGTTCTTCAGAAACTCTCCATCCAAGAGAAAAAGATGGGAACACGGACCATCTATTATCACCAATAAAACGGGAAGTTCCATCATACCTTATATTGGCTTCAAATAAATATTTACCAGAATAATCATAATTAAACCTTCCAAAGGTAGAGACTAATAGCCATTCCGTTTCGAGACCATCATTATCTTTCGTATCATCATCTGCTCCTGCTTTTAGCACTTCATAAGTATCGTAGGTAAAATTCCGTCTGTAACCCATCATATACTTTCTATTATAAGTTTCTCTTGAAGCTCCCAATAATAGGCTCAAGTTATTCCTATCAAATGATTTTTTCACATTTAAAGTTGCCTGATAAGTTCCGAAAAATTCTCTATTCCCAGTTTCAGTTAAATCTGTATACGTATCTGCGGCACCTGCTTCCGAGCCATCGGAATTATATGTCATCACACTTTTTGTAAAAACATGTGTATTTTTAGTCAAATACTTAGGAGCAAACATACCTTTCAGTTCCAACCAATCAACAGGGTTATAATTCAAGCTCAAGCTCCCCATTAGCTCGAGATTATTAACTTTACGATTTCCTCCGTCTTCTATGAAGCCTACAGGGTTTTTCTTTACCCAACCTTCAGACCATAAACCATGCTCCGTCCTAATAGGTATATTCGTCGGCATCCGCCCCAAATAATTCCAGACATCCCCTTCGTTAGGAATACGCAATCTATTATGATTATTCACTGAAAAGTCCAGCTTCACAGTAACCTTTTCACTAGGGGTTAAATCCATGTTATTTCTAATAGAATAGCGTTTAAAGCCTGTATTCTTGACGATCCCATTTTGATCCGTATAATTAACAGATGAAGCTACCTTTATAAGATCAGAGCTCGACATCATTCCAATATGATGATTATGGATAAAACCTGTTCCTTGTAAAATCTCCTCCTGCCAATCAAAGTTTTTAGGATTGCGACTAAATTCCTCTCTAAATTTCTCAACTTCTTCTTTATCGTATATATCTCCTCCTCCGTCATTCCGATTCGCTTTATTAAAGACATCCATATAAGTTAACCCGTCTGTTACCTTTGGAATAAACGTCGGACTCTGTTTCCCTAAATAATTTTTATACTCTATCCGTAATTTTTCTTCAGCTCTTTTAGTTGTGATTAAAATAACACCATTTGCAGCACGGGAACCATAAATTGCTGCGGATGCAGCATCTTTCAAAACAGAAATAGACTCTATTTGGTTAATATCCACATTATCCAAAGAACCTTCTATACCATCTATCAATACTAAAGGTGAATTACTCGATCCGCCAAAAGAATTAATCCCACGAATATTTATATTCCCCCCGTCCCCGCCAGGAGAACCAGTTTGAGAAGTTACTGTAACACCGGGAGCTAAACCCTGTAAAGCTGCTGAAGTTGAAACAATCGCTTTTCCTTCTAATTGTTTTTTATCAATAGTAGCTACTGATCCCGTCAGGTTAACACGTTTTTGCTCCCCATACCCCACTACCACGACCTCTTCAAGATCATGTTCTTCCGCCTCCAAAACAACCTCTATGTCAGATTGACCCCCAAACTCAACAGCTCTCTCTTTATACCCCACAGCCCGGAATATAACTATACCTCCAGCCTTTACAGGGATTATAAACTCTCCTTTATTATCAGTTTGAGTTTGGAATTCCGGCTCGCTTTTATTAACAACCGTTACGCCAACAACAGGCTCTTTTAATTGATTGAATACTCGGCCTTTTATATTTTCCCGCGTCTGCGCAACTATAAAAGTAAGCCCAAATACTATAAAGAGAATACTAACAACGCCTCTTCTAACTGCTCTAATTAGTTTCATGATTTACATATCATTAATTCTGGTTTCATAACTGTTGATATACTTTTTAAAAAAAGCAAAGCTTTCATTAACATGAACAAATATAAACTATTTTAAACAAAAAACAAATTATTTAAACATAAAAAAACTATATAAAAACACTTTTAATAATACAGATCAGATAAATAAAACAAAAACTCATACATTATCAGACAAATAAAACAACAAAACCCCTCCTCTAAAAAAAAAACTTTTTTAAATTAGCATCCACCTTTAAAAACCTTTATATTTATGGTGTTTTAATAACAAATGAAAAAAAAATGAAAAATATCACGAAACGGCACGAATTCATTATTAAAAAACTTGAAGAAAATGGAAAGGTTTATATTGATAAATTGGTAGAGGTTACAGGGGTTTCCGGGGTCACTATTCGTAAAGACTTAAAAACATTGGAAGAAAAAGGTCTTTTATTCATTACGCGTGGAGGTGCTTCTCTTCACAATCCCTACTCAATAGATAGATCGATTTATGAAAAAGCAACTATAAATGCTGAGGCAAAAAATAGCATCGGTAAAGAGGCTGTCCGTTTGATTAAAGACACAGACTCGGTTATCATAGGTTCCGGGACGACGGCATTTGCCATTACTCATCATTTACATCCGCAGAAGCCCTTAACCGTAATTACACCCGCTATAAAAGTTGCTTTAGAAATGAGCGGCAGACCAAATGTTGACCTCTTACAGCTCGGGGGCATGATTCGACCAAACTCCTCTTCGGTAGCTGGATCTTATGCAGAATACATGTTGGATCGCATATCTTGCGGTATTATTTTTCTGGGGGTGGACGGCATAGATATGAATTTCGGTTTCTCAATAAGCAACCTTACAGAAGCTTATATTAATCAAAAAATGATAGAAACATCAGAGGTGGTGGCAATTGTTGCAGACAGCTCGAAATTTGGTGCCAGAGGAATAGGAAAAATATGTGATATCGAACAGGTAAGATATGTAATCACCGATAAAGGAGTAAAAGAAGAATATATAAAAGAGTTGGATAACCGAGGTGTAAAAGTTATTGTTGCTTAATTTCACTTTTGAATTCTGACAGAGAATATATTTAAAACACATTAAAAAAACTGAAATAAACAAAAGAAATTATAGAAACCATGAAGAGAATACTGTTTTTATCCGCTTTATATATATTGCTATGCTTAAACACTATACAAGCACAAAAAAACAATCCGATTAATTTGCCCGATTCTATTTACTCTGGCAAGCAAGGGAAGTTCCACGTACAGAGCGTAGCTGTAGACAAAGAAAATGGGTTCGCTTATTTTTCCTTCACTGACAAGTTAGTAAAAACAGATTTGACAGGAAAGTTAATCGGAAGCGTCACCGGCCTTGTGGGGCATTTAGGCGATATAGATTTCGATCCGGAAAGCAACAAAATTTATAGCTCTTTAGAATACAAACAAGACGCTATCGGAAAAGGAATCAGTAAAAAACTGGGCGTAGATAATACAGATAATGTAGGTTTTTATATAGCCATCTTCGACGCATCAAAAATAGTAAAACCTGATATGGACGCTGAAAAAGATGAGGTGCTGCAGACGGTATACTTAAGGGAAGTAGTAGATGATCACTTAGCCACTGTAAAAATGAAAGGTCAAGAGATCACACATAGATTCGCTTGTTCGGGTATAGACGGCACCACATTGGCTCCTGGTATAGGTAAGGATAAAAACACAAAGAAATATCTCTACGTAGCTTATGGCATTTACGGGGATACTACAAGAAATGACAACGATCATCAAGTTATTTTGCAATATGATATTTCAAACTGGGATCAATATGGCGAAACTTTATATCAAAATAATTTGCACCAATCAGGGCCGGAGAAACCTTTAGAAAAGTATTTTGTTAAAACTGGAAATACGACTTATGGAATCCAAAATTTAGCTTATGATGAATATACCGGAAACTTTTTTGCAGCAGTGTATAAAGGTAAAAAATCAGAATTCCCAAATTATAGTTTATTTGTGATAGATCGACATAAAAAGCCAAAAAAGAAAAAAATAAAATCGGATGATAAAATGATAAAGGTAAAAACACTATCCTTACTTAATGCCGGGTTAAAAGATGATAAAACACAAATCAGAGGGTGGGATTTTGATTGGGGAACTACAGGACTACACTCCTTAGGAGATGGCTTGTTTTATATTTCTCACAATAAAAAAACAAACGACGGATTGCAAGAAACAACTATACATAAATATAAATGGATTGGGGATGAAGAAACTGCTTTTGAAAAAATAAATTAACTTATTCGATCCATCCAACCCCTCGGTTACATTATTATGACATTTCTTTTATTTTGCTTATACTTGATAAAAATAAAAGGAAAAAATGAAGAGAAAATTATTTACGTTATCAGGTTGTTTTTTAATTATTATTAGCATTACTGCTTTTACAAATATTGAAAAGACTGAAAATTTAGATGAGCAAAAACGAGAACCGAAGAACTTACAAATCCTTCCTAAAGACATTAGCTCGGATGACTTAATGGCTATCATGAAATCTTTTAACTATGCTTTGAACGTTAAGTGTGGGTTTTGCCATGCGCCTCAAAAAGAGAACCCTGAGAAGTTGGATTTTGCAAGCGATGATAACCCTACAAAAGATGTGGCAAGATATATGATGAAAATGACAAATGAAATCAATGAAAAGCATTTCAAAGATCATAAAAAAGATGGAGTCTTGATGCAGATTGGTTGCCAGACCTGTCATAATGGACATCCCGACCCTGTCATGAGAGAAATAGGCTAGAAACTGCTATATCACTTTTGTCTTCTTTATTATCTTATTAAAGGTTCAATCCACATAAAAAGCTATGAATTTTGAATTCATAGCTTTTTCACTTTACCCTTTAATCTTGACCTACATCAATACATAGGTTTTTCAATAACCTTATCTTTGTTTTATAAACAAGAAAGGAGAAATTATCATGAAAACTATATTTCACAAAGCGGACAGCAGAGGACACGCCAACCACGGATGGTTAGATACCCATCATACCTTTAGCTTTGCAGGTTATTACAATGCGGAGCGTAACAATTTCGGTGCTTTGCGGGTTCTAAATGATGATATAGTAAAAAGTGGAATGGGCTTTGGTGCTCACCCGCACAACAACATGGAAATTATCAGTATCCCCCTAAAAGGAGCATTGAAACACGAGGATAATATGGGAAACAAAGGCATCATTGAAAAAGGAGAAATCCAAATAATGAGTGCCGGAAGTGGTGTGGTACATTCCGAAAGAAATGCGAGCCATAATGAAAACGTTAATTTTTTACAAATATGGGTGTTCCCCAAAGAACAAAATGCAACACCCCGCTATGATCAAAAAAGGATAGACAACGTGGAAAAACACAATGATTTTCAACAAATCGTTTCTCCGTACAAGGACGAGGAAGGTGTACAAATCGGTCAGGATGCTTGGTTTCACTTAGCAAAAATGGACAAGGGAGTGACTAAGGAATACAAAATAAAGAAAAAAGGGAATGGTGTTTATATTTTTTTATTGGAAGGGAAAGTCAAAATTTATAATCATATTTTGGAAAAAAGAGATGGTTTGGGAGTAAGTGAAACAGAAAATTTTTCTTTAGAAGCCTTTCAGGATTCCCAAGTCCTATTGATGGAAGTACCCATGATTAAACTGCATTAAAACATAAAAGCCTGTAACAAAACTCTCTATTCACAAATAATGATTAGAGAGTTTTGTTAATAAAGACTAAAATTTAATACCATACAATTGTCTACCTATATCTGTAATCTGTTTATCTACAGAATACAGTCCTCCTCCTGACACGTACCATATATTGCCCGGCAAATCAACAACTTTTTTGTTTTTATAGGCTTTGGTTTGCTTAAGCTCATCACTAAGCAATTCATCTATTGACTTACGTTCACCCCCTACAGCAGAATCCCTATCTATCAATAGTATATAATCTGGATCTGCTTTTTGGACCAAACCATCTCCTTCTTTAAAGCGATGCCCTATATGTCCTTGTACATCCACAGCTTGCGCTTCGCGGAGCCCTAACACATCGTGTGGAAAACCAAACCTTGATTCTTTCCCATAAGCCGTATGCCCTCCTCTCACATGCATGATCACAAATGTACGGCTATCATCATTTGTTGTTTTGGCACGCACCAAATTTCTCTTCCTTCTCAACTCTTCTAATTTTTGATCGGCCAATTGTTCTTTTCCATGAACCTCTGCGATAAAACGTACATTTTTTTCAAAGCTATCCCAATAATTTTTATTATCTATTCCTAAAAAAACAGTTGGGGCAATTTCAGACAAATCATCATAAGCTTTGCTCTGTCGTCCGCTAATAATAATCAAATCAGGCTTTGCTTCCTTGACAGCTTCTATATCCGGGTTGACAATGGAACCTAATTTCTGATATTCATCTGATTTATATTTGGATAAATAATCCGGTACACTGTTCGTCACACCAAAGACCGGAATGCCCAATTCATCATAAGTTTCGAGCGTACCTATATCAAAAATCACTACACGGGCAGGGTTTTTCTTAACTTCGGTTTCTCCTTCTGCATGTCGAATAATGACATGATCAGTAGACTGTGCATTGGCCCCTTGAACCGTGAACAATATAGCAGCCAGTAACAATCCCGCCGCTTTGGAAAATATATTTTTCTTTACCATGAAATAATGATTTGTTATAATATGGAGTTGTAAAATATGATCAGCCAGCCTTTGTCAAACCTGGCTGATCATTAAGAATTTATTTTTTAAGCTTTCCTACTGCTGTAATGGATGAAGCATCTACTTCCAAGCCCCGCTCAGCTCCAGCAGATTCAGCATCTACAATATACACGGCCGGCTTTTCTCCCGTAGTCAAAGAAACAGGAATATATAATTTTCCATCTTCAGCTATAGGGTTTCCGAAAACAGGATTCTTTGTATAATCAGGTAACCCCTCTACCCAACGAAATTCTTGTTTTGCAACATCCACTACAGCTAGAGCATTAGCTTTTGCAACCTCCTGATTGGGATCTTCCGCTGTCGTTCTACGGTAGTCTAAAACAAAAAGGTCATCTTTTACATGATATACATTATAAAACCGTGCTTCTTTATCCGACTCTAACTCATCTTCCAAGTTCCAGTAATAATCTGTATCAAAATCATCGGCACCACGGTTAATACGGATAACGCCTGCCGGTTTTGTAGATCTCTCATCATTTGCAGGTGAAAAAACATAAACATTACCCTGATGATCTTCTGAAATAGTTGAATAATATTGGGATCTGAAACGGCCGGAAGCATACCCTATACGATCATCGCCATATAAGTGGGTGACCTCTAAATCTTTGTTAAAAGCAGCTACCCATACAGAGTCTGGATAATCCGTTACGCCGGTGGAAGAACCCCCTTCCCCTGTGTCGGAATTAATTTTAGAAGGTACTAAAGAAGACAAAAAGGTATTTTCATCAAACTGAACAACTCCTGATAAAGTTGCATATTCTCCATTCCCAGTTAAGTTTGTTGTATTTATAGTGCGTTCTGTCGTTTTGTTATTTTGAGCAGGATCAATAAAATTGAAAGTAGAATAAATATCGTTGTCATCCTCACCTTTAGTAATGCCTCCCACAGCAGTGATTACTTTATTCTGAAATACTCCATAAGTAGTATATCGAGAATCAATTCTAATATCAGCGCCTACCTTTACGATATCTCCCTTCGGTCCAAGACCTACACCTACCCCTAAGCCAGGATCACCTTTTTGATATTTCAATCCTATACCTACTTGTTCGGTCGGAAAAACCCAAGTGTTATAACCGCTCATTTCCAAGCCATTTCCTTTTATTGATAGAGTGCCCTGCGTAATATCAGGTGTAGCTAATAAATACCCTGATACCTGACCTGCCGCATTTACTTCTGTTGAAATAAAAAATTCGACATCATTCGAATCCCGATCATCATCATTGGGCCCATCGTTTTTTTCACAAGCAGTTAAGCTCAGCAACAAAGCCGTCGAAAAAGCTGCGTTTTTTATAATGTTTTTTGTATTCATAGTGTTTTTATGTTTGTTTAGTCTTAGTGTTAAAAGTTAAATTTCAAAAAGTAAATAATTACATAAAGAAGTATCTTAATTTCACAGCAAAGCTTCTCCCCGGCTTTTGCAAACTAAAATTATCATATAAAAGCTGGTCTGTAATATTTCGCGCTTCAAAAGTAAGGTTGTAACGTCCATTTTGCATAGTGTATGTAGCTAAGATATCATGAGAGAGCTGTCTATCAACTATATCTTTTGTGGACGATGAGCCTAAGCTTTCCCAATGCAGAAAAAATGAATGTACATAATTAATGTTGTAGGCAAAAGTCAACAGATCATGCTGAACGCCTAATTTCGGCAGTCTAAATTCTACCTCTCCATTCCCATATAAATAAGGTTGGTTGGGCATTCTATCGTTATATACGATAGAGAGTTGTTTTCCGTTTTGCTCATATTTTTCTTTATTCAGTAGGCTTTGGTAAGTAAATGTTCCTCCAATAGTCAGCATATCCTGAAAATAATATCGTCCTTCAAAGTTTATTCCCAAGTTTTGCACTTTACCGTGGTTCATACTCACTGCTTCTCCTGCCCGTGGGGTGATACTTCGTTGGATAAAATCTTTAACATTTCGATATACGCCGGAAGCATCAAAATATACAGCATGATTTGCATCAATATCTTTTTGATAAGCAATCCCCAAATTTAAATTCTTGCTCGACTCGGGACGGAGAGTAACATTAGCACGTTCAAAAAGCTGATCACCCAACAACTCATTTTCTGTAGGCATCCGGACGGCCTGCTCTGCTGAAAATTTAAGCTGAGTGTGGTTAAAAAAATAAGTGGTGGCTAAACCATATCCAAAACTTTTTGACGAATTGGTACCTTGTTCATATTTAGGCCAATCGGTAGAACCTACATTAACCGGCCCTTTAACATGTTGAATATAATGTTTTCCAAAAAATGTAGAAACCCATTTTTTATCATAGTTAAACTTATAAGATAGCCCCAGAACATTCTTGTAATTGCTCGAACGATCATGAGCCAAGTCCGTTTCTGTAATAAGAGCATTTTTATCAGCATTATTTCTTCGGTAAGTGCTCCAGACTTCATTTATGGCTACACTATGCTGCTCGTTAATCTGATAATTACTGTTTAAGCTTACACTTGCATTGCGGTTAAAAAACTCGGCTAAAGTATTATTTGCCTCCCCTACTTTTCCATCATTCTGACGAAAAGCTGTACCATACCAATCGTATTCAAAAGCCGATGTATCTATGTTCTGGTTATAATTTCGATTGTACTGCGCATTTACCCGTACATTCATTCCTTCCCATAAAAAATCACGTTTAGCATAAGAAAGTGAGGGCATAATAGTATTGCTTTTTCTTTCTTTCGCCCCAAAGACCACTTTCATCAAGTTAGAATGCTGAATATCATCCCGTTCCTGCCCCAATGTGATACCAAACAATAATTGATCTGCCCAATCTGTATTCACAAAACCTGTTTTTATTCCTATAGTTTCATTGCGATAGCCATCGTGAAAACGTTTTACCCAAACACTATCATTGGAAAAGGTCCGATCTTCAGGATTCCAATTCTGGGTCAGCACGCGATAATTATTATCTGAATAATTTTGAAAAGCGTTCAACTGTACAGTAAACCCATTTTTAGCTCCATATCCTAAGTTAACATTCGTCTTATGTGTATTGAACGAGCCAAAGGAATAAGAAATATCGGCGTATGATTTATTTCTTTTATTAGTAATCACGTTTATAGCTCCGCCTAAAGCATCTGCACCCAGTTCGATAGGCACCACTCCTTTATATATTTCTATACGCTCAGCTAAATTAATCGGAATATTATTTAACTGAAAGGAGGATCCCATACCTTCCATAGGTACACCATCCATAAAGACTTTGACGTGTCTGCCCGTAAATCCATTCAGATTAATAGAATAGCTTGACCCCATCCCTCCTGTTTCTCTGATTTTAACACCCGATGACTTATTTAAAAGATGAGCCAAATCCAAAGTAGTATTATGAAAAGCTTTAGCGTCCAAAGCTGTCACATTATATGCCGTTTCCCGTACTTCTTGCAAAGCGGTCTTTCCTACTACCGTCGCACCTTCAAGGTGCGTATAAGCAGCTTCTGAGAGTACAAACTCTATGACTGAATTTCTTTCCTTTATTTTTACCTGTCTTTCTTCAGAGCTAAAGCCTACTTTACTGACTGAAATGGTGTAAGTGCCTGCAGCAACATCAAAACGGAATGCCCCAGAATGATCTGTATCCATCCTCATGTCTGTTTCGGAAATACTCACATGTGCATTATCCAAAAGGTTTCCACTTTCATCTTTTACAATACCCGATAAAGAAAAACGGTTGCCTTCTTCTACCTGAGCCCAAGATTTCGATGGAACCAGAAACATCCAAATCAATATACATGACAATAATTCTTTTGTGCTTAATGCCCTCACCTTATCTTTATTTAGATTAAATTTAAATTACAACAAGGGCAAATATAATAAAAAGTGGAAAAATAACGAGTAAATCTGTTTTTTATCGAAATATTTTTGATACATACATCTTACATAAGAGATAAGATATTGTTTATAAAGTTCTTACGACTTTAATAAAACAAAAAACACCTTTATCCCACTCCTAAATTAGGCACTATAATGGAAAACAAATGTTAGAATTATGTTAATAGCTTGACAATTGATCCATACAACAACAAGCTTTTATAGGGTTCTATGTCAAATTATTAAGAAACATCTTCTTCATTTATATAAAACTCTATGAAAAAGGATTGCAGGAGCATGAACAGGTTTTCCATGGGTTATTCAATCAGTTTTTGACATCGCTGTTTTAAAATATAGACATTCAATCCCGTCAGTATATATTATCGCGCATTCTATATACGCATATGCATCCCTCGTCTAATAATCAAAAATCATCATATCTTTTCCGATATCTTCGGATATGATAAAACTCAACAGAAGCGTATTCCGGGACATCTATAAATTAAAACTTCTCGTCTTATTAATTTGCCCGCTCATAACTTTTTCACAAAATAAAAATGTTATAACACAAAATATCCAAGGCATTATAACCGATCAGGTAACTGGAGAAGGAATTGCAGGTGTACTGATAGAAACAGGAGATATTCAAACATCTACAAACGAAAAGGGCATCTTTATACTCACAGAAATCCCTATAGGCCGGCACTCCATCACTTTTAGCAAGCTTGGATATAAAACCCATATTATAAAAGAACTACCTGTGGGTCCGGCTAAGGAAGTACAGCTTGACCTGGCCCTCTCTTCACAGCCCATTGAGCTGGCGGAAGTAGTCATACAGCCAAAGGTCAATAAGTCCTCGCCACTAAACGATAAAGCCCTCTTGGGCGCCCAGATGTTCAGCGTGGAGGAAGCAAGCCGGTTCGCAGGTGGAATGGACGATCCGGCCCGTCTAATAAGTGCCTACGCGGGCATAACTCCCCCAAGTATCTCCAATAACGGAATCTCCGTACGGGGCAATACGCCAGCATTGTTGCAATGGCGGCTGGAAGGTATAGAGATCCCAAACCCCAATCACTTTGCTGATCTCGATGTTCTCGGCGGAGGGTTCTTATCCGCTCTCAGCAGCAATGTTCTCGGAAACTCAGACTTTTTAGTCGGCGCGTTTCCTGCAGAATACAGCAATGCTATATCCGGTGTGTTTGATATGAAGTTACGGAACGGTAACCGGCATCAGCATGAACATACATTTCAAGTGGGTATGTTGGGCATTGATTTTGCTTCCGAAGGCCCGATAAACCGAAATCAAAGCTCGTCTTATACGGTAAATTATCGATATTCCACCACCAAACTTTTAGAGAAAATAGGGGGCAAAGAGCAAATGGGCGGTACCCTCGGGTATCAGGATCTTAATTTTAAACTTAGCTTCCCAAGTAAAAAAGCAGGTGTTTTTTCCCTGTGGGGAGTCGGGCTAATCGATGAGGTAGATCCGATTTTAGTGGATCCTAAAAAATGGATGTACAGAGAAGAAGGCTCTCTTGCCGGAGCAAAGCAAAAATCAGGAGCAAGTGGCTTATCTCACAAATACAGTTTGAAAAACCGAAAGACATCCGTCCACACAACATTGGCCGTTACTTATATGGGGAACCGCGCCCAAGAGACCTTACATGATGAAGAAGGAGGCATATATCCCCAAACAAAATTGGCTACTAATACCGCTAACTTTGTATTCACATCATCCCTCCGTCATAAATTCAACAGTCGGCACTCCAACAGCACGGGTATCACATTGAGAAACATAAAATATGATATGAATTTTGACCTCTCATCCGAGCCGGAAGAACCCTTAAAAAACTATGCTCAGGCCATTGGGAATACGCAGTTATTGTCTGCATATACCCATTCGAAAATTAATTTAGCAAAGGATTTTATACTTTCCGCAGGCCTCAATACGCAGTATCTTTCACTCAATAAACAAATTACTATAGAACCCCGTGCCAGCCTAAAATGGGAAACCTCTCCCCAAAGCTCCCTGGCTCTTGGGTATGGCTTACACAGCCGGATGGAAAGTGCAGACGTATATTTCGTAAAAGCGGATGATGGAAGTTTACCCAATAAAGCATTAGGGTTTACCAAGAGCCACCATTTCATGTTAGCATACGAATATCGCCTGTCGCCGGATATGCATCTAAAAGTCGAACCTTATTACCAGTTTTTATATAAGGTTCCCGTGTCTGTAGACCATCCTTATTCTTTACTTAACCGTCAGGAATATTATATTACACAACCACTCGTCAATGATGGAGAGGGGAGGAACTTCGGGATAGATCTTTCTCTGCAAAAATATTTCACCAAAAACATGTACTATATGATTACCGCCTCCCTGTTTGATTCAAGATACAAGACCCAGGATGGCCATTGGTACAATACGCGGTACAACCGGAAATTCATTGTCAATGGCTTGATCGGAAAGGAATGGTCATTAGGGTCCAATATATTGGGAATAAACCTGAAAGCTTCGCTCCTCGGTGGAAACCGGTACACGCCAGTGGATGAGGAAGCGACACTTGCACATCCAAATAAAGAAATACAATATAACGATTCCTATATGTTTGCAAAACAATTTTCACCCATGTTCGTTGGTGATTTTACTGTCAGCTATACAATAAACAGGAAACGCGTGGCGCATGAGTTTGCTATTAAGAGCGTGAATGCGATGAAGCAAAAAGAATACGTCGAACATAGGTATAACATCCGCACCCACACCATTGAGCCTTATCGGCCGGCCACGTCCTTATTCAATGTAAGTTATAGAATTGAATTTTAGTTTATATCTTTGTAAATAGCTGTGAACGAACACAAAAACACACTTTTTTATTTCCTGACCAGCTCCAGGTTCCATATTTGGCGGCATCTCATTTTTATGCTGGTATTACTCCCCATTGCCCTGTCGCAGTCCTTTTTCACATTCGGGAGCATCGGCATGGCTTCAGTTTCTACCATTTATATCTTTGGAATTGGTTTTTGGGGAGTACTCGTTGCCCTGGTTTATGTAAACTTATCTTACCTTACCCCACAGTTTTTACTCCGGTACAGGTATTTGCGCTATTGTGTCAGTCTTTTTGCCATGATCTTTGCCGTTGTATCCATAAAATACTTTGTGGAATCCTGGACAGCAAATACGCCGAGGCATGCCAACCTTATCACGATCCTTGACTGGCTCTCCAATTCAACATTATACGTCATTTGTATTTCCAGTAGCTCCATTACGGCGTTAATACGGACGTGGCTAAAAGACAATCAACATATACGAGAGCTCGAAAACAAACGTATAAAGAAAGATATAGAGGAATTTAAAAGCAGGATTGATCCACAACTGCTATACGCTACCCTATCCGATACGGCAGCAAAAGTCACAGCAGATCCTGAGGCAGCTTCCGACACCCTCTTCCGGCTAAGCGAGGTACTGCGTTACCAATTGTATGATTGTAACCGAGATAAAGGTTTATTGGAATCGGAAATCGCTTTTGTAAAAAATTATATAAAACTACAACAGCTCAGTGCGGATAAGGTTTGTCACTATTCTATAGCGGTAAAAGGAAAAGTCATCGGGTTTGTTCCTCCCGCTTTATTTAAATCCCTGGCTGAAATTATAATAGCACAGCACCCCACCGCCTTCGAAATGTCTTTAAGAGCCGACGGGCAATCCATAGTATGCAGTTGCAAATTGAGTGGTATAACAGATCCCTCTGTATACGACTTTTCTCCGATCGAGCAAAGGTTGCGCTTATTAGGCATCTCCTATCAACTGAGCATATTACCTTATCATATTACACTTAAACTATGCTAAACCAGCTCGACCATATTGTTCCCCGTTTACTTATTGCCCCCCAATACCGGGCTTTGCGTCACATAATTATCCACATAATTGTTTTGTTGATCAGTATTAACGTCTTTTGGGATGAACCGGTTGATTTCCTGCCCCAGCGCTTCAGCGCATGGCTCTTCTATTTTATATTGATCGATGTTATTATTTATGTAAACATGTATATACTCGTTCCTAAGTTGCTCTTTAAAGACCGTACCTCCCTATACTTAATGGTAACGCCCCTGTTTATATTGATAATGGTTTTTATTATCGGATGGCTGCAATCCAGGGGGCCAGAGCAAGGAGCGGAAATCATTACGCCCCTTCCCATTGGAATAGCTTCTGCCTTCCTCTCCTTCGCACTCTTTATAGCAGGTTTGACCGCCTTACAACTTTTAAAATACCGCATTGAAAACACCTTCCGGATCCGAGAATTAAATACGGCAACAAAGCGTATGGAACTGGCGAATCTTAAAAGTCAGGTTAACCCTCATTTTTTATTTAATATGCTTAACAATGCTCACTTTATGGTGGCGGAAGATTCGGGGAAGTCATCCCGGATCCTAACAAGGCTCAAAGATTTACTGTTCTATCAGATAGAAGAAGGAGCTAACGAAAACGTATCCCTAAAAAGAGAAATCGCCTTTATAAAGGACTATCTGGAGCTTGAAAAGCTACGCCGTGACCGGTTCAGTTATCACATGCACTTAGAAGGAGTAACCGATATATCTATTCCGCCGTTACTTTTTATCCCATTTATAGAGAATGCGGTAAAACATAATCCCGAAAATGACTCTTATGTAAATATAACTATCAAACTTATCGGAGAAACTTTATATTTCGAATGCAGTAACCCAAAAGACAAAGCCGGATATAAGAAAAAAGCAGGAGGGATTGGGTTACAGAACACAAAAAGACGTCTGGAACTACTCTTCGGAGGGAACTATCAGCTTCAGTTCAAAGACGTGAATAACATATTTACAATAACAATGAAATTAGATTTATGAAATGTATCATTATAGACGATGAACCCATTGCACGCCGGGGAATCCAAAAGCTAGTGACAAACATCAGCTCATTACAATTTTCTGAAAGCTTCGAAAATGCGTCTGCCGCTGCATCCTTTTTGGAAACGAACGATATCGACCTTATCTTTCTGGACATTCAAATGCCGGGTTTAAATGGAATTGAATTTGCAAAACAGATTCGGAAGAATACGCTAATTATATTTACAACGGCCTATGCAGAATATGCCCTCGATAGCTATGATGTCGACGCTATTGACTACCTTGTGAAGCCCATTAACAGGGTTCGTTTTCAAAAAGCAGTAGATAAAGCCGTTTCTTATCATTCTATGTTGAGAAAAACAGAAAGCGATGGTGATGTACCGCACATACAAGCGGACTTTATTTTGATCAAATCCGATCGACGGTTTTTCAAAATCGACTTCGCCGATATTTTGTTTATCGAAGGGTTAAAAGATTATGTAATCGTTCAAACGGAAAGTCAACGCTTGATCACGCACATGAATTTAAAAACAATACACAAGCTACTGCCTGCCGGACACTTCCTACGGGTAAACCGATCATATATCGTAAACGCTATTCATATTAACTCCTTTACCAACAATGATGTTTTTATCAGAGAATATGAAATTCCAATAGGGAATTTTTATAGAGACTCTTTTTTAAACATTTTGATGGGTAAAATGTAGCCTACGATCTGCCTCTTTGTAAACGGTACTTAATTCCAAAAGAAAAACACCCTCTCACAGGCACGCGTCCGCTTATCATCTAATTTAGAAATTCAATTTTCCGGGGATCATCAGCTCATCCCTGATCTTGACATTTATCTTAATCTGGATTGACTTTAACAACATGTATTTTATTTTTAGAGCCTTCAACAAATTATGTAATATAGTTAGTCGATAAAAACACCGTCGCGGAGTATTTGTCCTGCCGAAACTGTATTTTCATCTTTGCAGAACGGTGAAATCATCCCTATCTTCCCTAATTTTACAATTATCCTTACATTTCTTTCATGCTCTAAACATTATAAAACAACCGCATCAATTTTCTCTTAGGGATCAGCGCGGTTGGTAACCTCTATAGTCTTGCAGTGAAGGCTAATCGAAACGTATTGGCATCTGCATACACAGGATCATATGTATCAAAATTCTCAAGAATTTTTTTATTACCTGTCTCCGTACACCAGCCTAAGCACTCCGTTGCTTATTATTTTTTTGGAACAGTCCAAAAATAAATAGTGCTTCCATCTACGGTGATGCTTGAATCCGGCTCCCAATCCCCCATGTCAAAAGCATGCGAAACCACCCTTGTTCCCGGTTTCAAATCATTTAGAATTTTAGAACGAAGTTTCATATTGATTTCTGGCAACAAATAAAGGGTCAAGACTGTAGCGTCACTAAAATCTACATCAAAAAGATTGCCTTCAATAAACGTTACTTTGTCAGTGACGCCTGCTTCGGCAGCATTTTCATTGGCTTCTTTAATGCGCTCGGGGTCAATATCCACTCCTGTAGCAACTGCACCTCTTTTAGCCGCACTTATAGCAATACGGCCATCCCCACAACCGAGATCATAATGAATATCTCCTTCCGAAACATTGGCCAGATTGAGCATGGCATCCACCACCCCTTGTTTGGTCGGGACATAAGGAACATCAAGATCAGGTTTTTGGGCAAAAGCATACGAACCTGCGGTAATTAAGAACGCAATCAGTAAATTCTGGATTTTTTTCATGATTTTTATTTTTTTATGATTAAACTTATTAATTGTGCGAATCTATTTTATTTTAAGATACTCCTTTTCCGAGTCTCTTGTTTTCGGATAAAGAAAAATAAGATCATACCCAGAGCTAAAACCCCCACACCCACCAACGCACCAATACCGGTGTACACCAAACTTGAATAGAGTAAATATGCGCAGACTAAGCAAAAAACAATGGGTGTAATCGGATACAGCGGCACTTTGAAAGGCCTTTTGGCCAGAGGTTCTTTTATACGCAACACAAATAATGCAATTCCTATAGCCAAAAAGAAAAACCAAAACACAGGTGCTGTGAATTCGACCATAGATTCAAACCCATCTCTTGTGGTCGCTCCTATAATAATAAGCAACAATGCGACAAGCCCTTGTATGATAAATGCATTTATCGGAGAAGATGTTTTTGTGTTCCACTTACTTAAAATAGAAAAAAAATGAAAATCTCTTCCTAAAGCATAATTTGTACGTGCGCCAGTAAAAATAGTGGCATTGGCAGAAGTCAAAGCAGCAATGGCAACCAATATTCCGATGAAAACCACGCCTATTTCACCTGCCGTCGCACGCATTAGATCAATCGCCGGTGCCTGTGATGAAGCCAGGCCATCTATACCCAAAACTTTTAAAAAAGCAAGATTGATAAGCAGGTAGATTCCCGTGATGATCAAAATACTGGTAATGAGTACAGCAACCATTTTGCGACTACCTTTCTTTAATTCAGCAGAAATATAACCTGCTTCATTCCATCCGCCGAACGTCAGAAGGGCAAAAACCATCGCTAATCCAATTGTTCTCGGAGAACTGGAAGAGTCCATGGGTATTTCAGCTAAAACACTTTCTGAAGGTGAAATAAGAAAGCCACTAAGCATGAGCAGGAACAAGCCAATGAACTGGACACCCACCAGCAACTTTTGGGTCTGTGTGCCGGATTTGACACCTAGAATATTGATAAAAGTGAGCAAAACAACAACCAATCCTGCGTAGATAGCAGAGGAGTAAGAACCAACAGACTGAAGTTGAGCTATATAGTCTCCCACAATGTAAGCCAATAGTGCAATGGAACCTGTCTGAATGATGCTCATCCGGGCCCAGGCAAACAAAAAACCAAAGCCGCGGCCAAAGGCACGCATTAAAAAATGGTAATCCCCACCCGTATTAGGAAACGTTGTACTCAGTTCGGCATAACATAAAGCCCCTATCAAAGATACCAAGCCACCTAAAATCCAAACCGATACAAACAATTCCCATGATCCTGTATTGATTGCAACCAAAGCTGGTGTTCTAAATATTCCGGCTCCGACGACGATTCCAACGATGATAACCACAGCGTCAGTAACCAAAAGAACAGGCTTCGGATTGCCTTGATAATTCGATTTGGAAAGCCTTGGATTATCTTGACTCATAATATTTTAGAGGATATAAAATCTACACCACAAGATAAATAAATTTTTATATAAAAAGGTGGGGAGGACACATCGCGTCATCTAAAACGAATAAACTATCATTAACAACGAATCAACGTGAATCAAAATTACTATCCGTCACACAAGAGCGAAAGATAAACTGAAATCTATCCGATAAATTTGATATGCGGCACTACATAAGCTTTTCCGAAATTTTCGGGGTCATAGGTAATGGTAGCTGTTGTTGATTTCCACTTGGCTTCCCGTGCTGCTCCATTATTATAAAGAAAGTTCTCCTTCTCGTATTGCTATATTCCTTCCAGCTGTTTTCCAATCCGAGCATCAACAGATGTGAGGGATGATTTTTCTAGAATAAAGTAATATTTCTCCTCATATCCTCTTGGTCTTATTACCGGGCCTTCTGGAAGAATAAATTGGATAAGCCCCGTTCATCATCCTCTGATTTTGAAACGTTCAATAAATAAAATAATACGGGATATAAGTTTCGGCAAACCTTAAGGTAGTATCCCAAATTGTGTGTAAAGATTATCTTGATTTAATACGAAGTTAAACATATTTTTATTATTCTTTTTAATCTTGCTCTGTCCATTTAAATTTATTTTTCTCATACGTGAGTCTAGGGA
>JAJYRG010000097.1 GCA_021794195.1 Bacteroidota bacterium | reverse complement strand
CCAACATACGATCACGTTTATTTGTTGATAAATCCATGCAGGCAAAGATAATGCCTACAAAAAATTATTGAAAGATGTACTTCGTAGGGCGGATACGTTATTTTCCTGTTTTTTATTCATTTTCAGTTGAGTTTAAGCAATGGGCAAACTGCCCGAACTTGCCGGATTTTTAAAATGCTTCTGATTACCAATGTGTAGAGACCAAACTTTATAAAATAAGTTTTCTCCAAATTTGAGTTGGTTTATTTTAGCATCTTTTTTGTTGCTTCGACACCTCAAACCTGTCAAAAATAAATCTCATCACTGCGAAGCAGCACCGAAGATAATGTTTCGGATTAATCTGTAAATAACTTAACACCAAATATATAAGAGTGAATATTCAAAAAAAATTTATATTTTTGGAAAGGAGTTTTGCAACAAACACATCGGCTTTGTATCTGTCTGTCGCCTGACACACGAATGGAAAGCATGTTGAATTGTAAACCAATGCCGCCAACGAAAAAGTTAACTTTAAAAATGAAACTAAATATTTTAATCGCAGCTTTCTTTACGGTTTTTTTTCTGACATCATGTAAGAAAGAAAACAGTATAAACCTTTCAAAATCAGATTATATTATTTTTGGGCATTTTTATGGAGAATGTATCGGAGAACAATGTGTTAAATTTTTTAAGTTGGATAAACACAATCTCTTTGAAGACACAAAACACACATATCCGACCGGGAACAGTTTTTATGAAGGAAACTTTGTTCAACTACCAAAAGAAAAATTTGATATCACTAAAGACTTGACAAGCTATTTCCCTGCGAATCTGCTAAAAGAGAAAGAAACAGTAATCGGACAGCCGGACGCTGGAGACTGGGGAGGGCTTTATGTTGAGTATAATGCCAAGGGACTTAGAAAATTTTGGTTTTTAGACAAAAAAAAGAGTAATGTCCCAACAAAGTATCACAACTTCATTGACAAGATGAATGAAAAAATTGCACAGCTATAATATATAATAAATACATCAACCAATAAAAAAATCGATAATAGACCTACTGAAAGGTTTATATCGATAAAAATGAAGTTTAACTTTCATTCTTCAATTTCCCAACGGTTCTTAGAGCATTAAAACACGGAATCCATCTAAAATGAAAAAATTACAAGGTGTACTAATTCTAATAGCAATAGCTGCTGCCATTATCATCAAAATTCTATTTGGGATTTTTACTCTACTTATTGACAATATTATACCTTTATCAATTTTGTTAGGCTCAGCTATTATTCTTTACCTTTTATACCTTCTGTATGTTAATACATATTTTAATAGTGAAAAATTCGGTGTAATAAAGGCAGGAATCACAAACCATATTGAAAATTGTAACGAGTTAAATCACTACATTGAAGAACTTAAAGGGTCTTATTTAAATATTACAACTTATAATTATGGTCGTGGTGAAATGTTGGATAAAAGCAGATATAACTTCCGAAGAAAAGAATGGAAGCGTAATAAAGGCAGCACACAAGTCTATCAATGCTCGGCGTCCATTTGCAAAAACGCAAATAACCAACCAATGAAGTACTTGTGTAAATACTTCAGCATCAACAAAAACGAAGATTCACTTTCTAATTTTGAAAAAGTACTTAATGATTTTACGTCAGTTGAACAAGGCAAAAAGCTCATTAGTAATGAGAGAAAATCAATTTTAACCGAAATCTCCACAGAAATCCCATATTTAATAAAAAGATTCAATTCAGAAAAATTAATACAAAAACTAGGCTTTGAAACTATTGATATCTCTGACACATATTTTCCTTCTTTTACGTTTCAGTATGTGTCGCCTGGAGGAAACAGCTCTTCACAATGCGTAATCAGACTTGACATAGAAAACCTAAATCACTTAATTAAATATTTAAATGATGAAATAAAATGGAAAAAAAGTATTGCTGCTCAGAGGGCTCTAATGACTTCAAACTTGAGGAATGAAATTAAAGAACGAGACAACTACCAATGTTGCTCTTGTAATAACGGTCTTGACAAAGAACCAAATTTGCTCTTAGAAATTGACCATATAATACCTTTATCGAAAGGGGGCAAAACCACCTACGACAATTTACAAACACTTTGTTGGAAATGTAACAGAACAAAAGGAGCTAAAATTTTAATCGAAAATGAAATTTAGAATTCGTGATTATCCAATGGTAGTTAAACTTTAAATAGACTAATAAAATAGCGGTAGATTTTTGTTATTGCCATCTGTCTGACCTCGCTGTTAGACGAAGCTATTAGGGGCATGAAATAGGATAACAACTTATTGAACTGACAAAAAACAAGATTGGTGAACAAACAGCGTTAATACTTTTTTATGCACCGCCAGCAGTGAATTTTTATTCAAAAGTTGGATTTCAGAAAACAGAAAACGAATTTATAATAAAACGAAATGACGTGAGAAGAAAAACAACCCTTATTAGGTTTAGAAATTACCATTACAAATATGCAAACGAACACGTAAAAGATGCAATAGTTCGTGAGTTTTCGCCGGGAAAACCATCACTTCCGTTTATCTAGGCGCAGAAAGAAGTAAAAAACTCATAGCCCTTTGTTATATAGAAAGAACTATCTTAAATTAGAGGGTCTAATTATTGAGCGTAAATTACCAGATGTGAAAAGCAGATTAAACCTTTTATTTTTTATTCTATTGCAGATTGCTGTCTTTTTCACGTGCACATGCCTCTATGCGAAGGAAATTCCAATGTATGGGATTCCGGAAATCACCAATTATACCCGACAAAATTATCAGGCCGGGACCCAAAACTGGAAAATCAGTCAAGCAGATAATGGATTACTTTATTTTGCAAATAATGACGGTTTTTTAGAGTTTGATGGTAGTTTTTGGAGACTATTGTCCAGTTCGAAGGTCACTATGGGGAGGAGCGTTTTAGCAGTAGGAGATAAAATTTATTCGGCTGGGCACAATGAGTTTGGTTATTTCCGGTTTAACGGTGTGAATGATTTAGAATATATCTCCTTAATGGATGCAGAACGATTTGGAGATATAGGTGACTTTTGGAATATTCTTTTTTTTGACGACCAAATAGTGTATCAAGCAGATAAAGGAATAATATTATTTGATTACCATACAGACAAAACTACGTTTATCCCTGCTCAGTCCCGCATTACCAATGCTTTTATTGTCAATGACTTATTAGTTCTGCAGGATGAAATGGATGGGCTTATGGAGATGCGAAAGGGAAAGTTGATTGACATAGAAGGGGGGGAGATGTTTGCCAAATGGAATATAGGAACCATTCTGCCTTTATCCTCCAGCGAAATATTGATCGGAACCGTGTCAAATGGTGTGTACGTATGGGATTCCACAGGATTTAGGCCTTGGGAAGCACCTATTTCAGACTTTCTCAACGAAATGAATATTTTCTGCGGAATAGCTTATGGAGATGCATTGGTATTTGGAACCATTCAGTCGGGGGTCGTCATAACAGATAAAAAAGGCCAGGTAAAATCGATGGTTAACAAAGACAGAGGACTTAATAACAATACAGTCCTGAGCCTGTCAACCGACAAAGATGGAAACTTGTGGGCTGGGCTTGACAATGGAATTTCTAAAATTGCGTACAGCTCTCCCATCAACTTTATTCAACACTATTACGATATTGGGACCGGATATGCGATAAGTTTTCATGAAGATGATTTATACTTTGGCACCAATCAAGGTTTATATCAAATAAGGAAAAGAGATTTTCATAATCCTCTCAAAGTAAAAGCAGATTTTAAACGGATCCCCCATATGAATGGACAAGTATGGTCTTTATTTACAGATCATACAGACAAGTTATTATGCGGTCACAACAATGGTATATTTGAAATTAGCCCTACTTTTCGGCGAATCTCCCCATTATCTGTAAAAGGAGGCTGGATTTTTCGCTATCCACCTCATAGAAAAGATCTTCTTTTGGTAGGAACTTACAACGGAATTGTTCTCTTAAAGGAGAAGGAGAATAGGTGGGAGTATGTGAAAACATTAGAAGGTTTTGATGTTTCTTCGCGTTTTATGGAATGGGATGCAGAAGGAAACCTTTGGGTATCTCATGGCTATCTTGGAATCTTTAGGCTGACATTTAATGATGAGTACGATGAAATCATAAAGGTAGAGGATTTTACCGACGCAAATGGGCTGCCGGCCAATTTAGCGCTCAATCTAAGTGCGACATCTGAAGGGCTGATTTTTAGTTCAGAAAAAGGGATATACGGATACGATGCTAATTCTAAAAGTTTTTATAGGAGCTATATTAATAAACATTTTGTAGAAAGTGGTGAAGAGTTTCCTTCTCTTGTGCGAGAAGATGATTACCATAATCTCTGGTACTTTACAAAGGATAAAATAGGTGTGCTGAGAAAGTTAGACGATGGCTCCGTTCAAAAAATAGACGCTCCTTTCGGCCCGATAAAAGGAAAATTAGTGAATGGTTTTGAAAACCTATATGTAATTGACGAGCGAAACGTACTGATTGGTATAGAAGACGGCTTTTCTCATTATGCCGTGGACGATTCTAAAACATTCCACAATTCTTTTAATGTTCATATTAGAGGGTTTAAGAATTTGACGGATTCTTTGGATCGGACCTACTATCAATCCGTAGAATCCAATTCGTCCTTTACACCTAATTGGGCATATTCCCAGAATTCATATACTGTACGCTACGCAGCCACAAATTTTGAGTCAGCCTCTGTAAAATATGCTACCTATCTGGAAAATTTTGATAAAGATTGGTCTGAGTACTCTACAGATAATCAGAGGCAGTTCACGAACTTGCATGAAGGGCAATATATATTACATGTCAAGGCTGTAAATTCTTATGGGAAAGAATCCAATACTGTGAGTTTTGAGTTTTACATCGAGCCCCCTTGGTACCGATCGACCGCAGCAAAGATTCTTTATTTTATATTTCTCCTGGTTTTAATGGTCTTGATCTGGAGAATACAGAAGTGGTATATAAAAAGAAGTAAGCTCCTGGCTTTGAGAAAGCAAGAGCAGGTATTTAAGATCACGGAAGAAAAATTAAAAAATGATGCCCTCGAGAAAGAAAAAGAGATGATTAGGCTCCGGAATGAAAAATTGCGGACTGAAATGGTGTTTAAAAAGAAAGAACTGGCTAACTCTACCATGAATGTAATCCAAAAAAATGAGTTCTTGTTGAATGTCAAAAATGAACTCCATAGCTCCAAAAAGTTAAATGAAGCACAGCTCAAACAAAAAATTAATACAATTATCCGAAAGATTGACAAAGACATTGACAACAACAGTCAATGGGAAATTTTCGAAACCCACCTAGAACAAGTACACGCAGATTTCTTAACGCGCTTACTTGAAAAGTACCCAGAGCTTACGGCGCGGGAGCAAAAGCTTTGTGCCTATCTCCGGACGGATATGTCTTCTAAAGAGATAGCCTCCTTAATGAATATCAGTGTAAGATCTGTAGAAAACAACAGATATAAACTTCGTGAAAAGTTAAAGTTGGATCGGAAAGAGAACTTGAAAGATTTTATTATGAATATATAATTTCGCCATAATTTCGTGTAAGGCTGGTGTTTGCAAACCAAACTTTTGAGGGCCCCTTATCTTTCTTGTATCACCTTCTTATGTGTTTATGAACTCCTGTTTTACGAAGGAAATAGAAAGTGTTCACCTCCATTATAAACATCTCTTTGCGATTTTTGGGAAGAGGTTTTATGAAATAACAATATGAATTTAGGGCTTTGCTCTTCTATTTATGAAAAGGGCTTTAATTAAGGATACAGGCTCTATTTAAAGAACAATCATGAAATTTATATGAGGTACATTTTTACAAATTATGAGGTTTTTGTGAGGTGTTATATTAGTGCTTAGTGAGTGCATGTTTTATATTTGAATAGTGCTTAGGTTTTTTATACCTAACATTGTACATAAAGCCTAGCAACCATTATAAAACAATTACTTTTTAGATAAACAATCTAATTTTACACTTTTTAATAAAAATGTAATCACCATTAAATAAACTTATGATGAAAAAAAAGTTTGGATTAATGTTCCTTATGCTCTTTACGATATATGTAGTAAAAGCACAGGAAATTTTAGTGACCGGTCAGGTAACCTCTCAATCAGACGGGTTACCCATTCCAGGAGTCAGTGTTTTACAAAAGGGGTCTTCCCATGGCACGGTGACAGATGCAGAAGGAAAGTATTCTATTTCCACGCATCAAGATGCTACTTTACAATTTTCCTATGTGGGAATGGAAAACCATGAAGCGGTTGTCGTATCATCCGTATTAAATGTGGCTTTACAAGAAACTTTTTCAGATTTAGAAGATGTAATCGTTGTGGGGTATGGCACTCAGAAAAAGAGTGTGGTTACCGGAGCGATTAGCAGTGTCTCCGCGGAAGACTTACAAGGCAGTAGACCGTCCCGTATCGAAGATGTATTAAAAGGCAAAGTTTCGGGTGTCCAAATCACCCAGAGTTCAGGTCAGCCGGGTACGGATTCCAAAGTACGCATACGTGGTATCGGAACGGTTAACAACAGTGAGCCTTTATACATTGTAGATGGTATGGCTGTAGATGGAGGAATCAATTATTTAAATCCTTCTGATATTCAATCGGTCGAAATATTAAAAGATGCCGCTTCTGCTGCGGTATATGGAGCACGCGCGGCAAATGGTGTGGTCTTAGTAACCACCAAAACCGGATCAGTAGGAAAGCCTACTATTAATTATGACTTTACGTATGGTCTTCAAAACCCATGGAAGAAAAGAGAAATTCTAAATGCACAGGAGTATATGCTTATCATGAACGAAAGTGCATTGAATGATGGCAATTCACCCATTTACTCTGACACAGAGATTGCTGATTTCGAAGGCAAAGGAACGGACTGGCAGGACGAAACATTTAATTACGATGCTCCTGTCGCAAACCATCAAGTAAGCATACAGGGAGGAAATGAAAAAGGAGATTATTTCCTTTCATTGGGACATTATAATCAGGAAGGAATTGTAGGAGGAAATTTCGGAAAATCAAATTATAAGCGCTACAGCGTAAGGGTCAATAATAGTTATACGGCTTTTGAAACTGACGACAGAGACTTTCTTGATAAAGTTAGAATAGGGGCAAATATTGGATATTCGCGGGGTGTATCTTCCGGAATCGAAACCAACTCAGAATATGGTTCTATTTTAGGAAGTGCGCTTTCTTTTAGCCCTTTGGTTCCGGTTTATGCCGAAGATCCCGATGCCGTTTACTCTATTATTGAAGGAGGAGGTTTTGCCCCTCCTGTACTCAATAAAGACGGAGTGCCTTTCTCTTTGCCTCCTTCGGGATTTCAGGAGATTGCTAATCCGGTGGCTATGCTACATGCACCACAAAAAGGATTGGACAATGACGATAAGTTTGTTTCAACTTTTTGGGGTGAGCTTGATATATTGCCTAATCTAAGGTTCAGGAGCAGTTATGGAGCTGATTTAGCTTTTTGGGGCGCGGATGGACATACATTTGAGCATTTTTTGGCTTCACAGGGTAAGAACTTTACGCAGAGTAGCGTGTACTCCAACATGCACAGAGGCTTTAGGTGGCAGGTGGAAAATACATTGACCTATAATACGACGCTGAACGAACTTCATAACCTTACTGTCTTGGCAGGACAATCGGCTATGGAGTATAAATTACGTGAGCTGTATGGCGATGATTATGACCTGTTAGAGAATGACCCTCGAAAAGCGAATATTAACTCTGCTATAGCCGACAGATCATTGGAACGTGTGGCGGGGGGTACAGGAGGATTTTCTTCTGCTACTTTAGCCTCCTATTTTGGCCGTGTAGATTATAATTATGCTGAAAAGTATATGCTACAAGCGACAGTGCGCCGGGACGGTTCTTCTAATTTTGGCCCAAATAACAAATGGGCGGTTTTTCCTTCTATTTCTGCCGGATGGAACATCACGAATGAATCATTTTTAGAGCGACGTCCCGATTTTATCGATCATTTAAGAATCCGGGGGAGCTGGGGAGTGAACGGAAATGAGCGTATAGGCCCTTTCCGTTATACATCTTTGATGCAGGGTGGACAAAATTATTACTTTGGGGCAGGAGATGATATGACCATGTATTATGGAGCCAGCCCGTCTGCTTTATCTAACCCTTCTGTGAAATGGGAGGAAACCCAACAGACCAACTTGGGTTTTGAAGGTAGATTCTTAAGTAATAAGCTCTCTTTCGGCTTGGATTACTACATTAAAAAAACCAAAGGGATGTTGATGGATCAACCTATTCCCGACTATGTCGGAAAGGGAAAACCGATTGGGAATGCGGGGGAGATGGAAAACTCAGGCTGGGAATTTGAACTGGGTTTTAGAGAACATATAGGTGATTTTGCGTTGAGCATAAATGCAAATGCGAGCTATATGAAAAATAAATTGATCAACCTAGGAAATGAATCCGGAGAGAATGTATATGAAAATGCCGGAGCATCGGGAGTAGGGCCGTATGTTAAGGGAGAAAACGGGGAGGTCTTTCCCTATTTCTATGGATTTAAAACAGATGGCTTAATCCAGAATCAGGCAGAAGCGCAGGAATACAATAGTACATACGGCAAAAATGCCCAACCCGGCGATGTCCGCTTTGTCGATTTCAATAACGATGGAAAAATAGATGATTCGGATAGAACCAAAATTGGAAAAGGAATGCCGGATTGGACATTTGGCTTAAATGTTAATGCGGATTGGAAAAACTTTGATCTCAACCTGTTCTTCCAAGGTACACAGGGGAATGATATATTCGACTTTGCGAGCCGGGGAGATATACCTCAATCGAACCGTCCTGCCTGGATATTGAATCGCTGGGTTGGGGAAGGCACCTCAAATACAATCCCCAGAATGACGAGAGCGAATCCAAATGGAAATTGGGCTTCTTCTGATTTATATATCAAAGACGGATCCTATATCCGATTGAAAAACATTCAGTTAGGATATACATTGCCTGAATCCATCAATGAGAAAATATCCATTGCTAAACTTAGAATATTTATTTCCGGAGAGAATATGCTGACATTTACAAAGTACGATGGGTTTGACCCAGAAATTGCATCGGGTGGCTATACGACTATAGGGATAGATAGAGGGATCTACCCGCAAGCCCGAACCGTCTCGTTTGGAACGAATATCATATTCTAAA
>JAJYRG010000096.1 GCA_021794195.1 Bacteroidota bacterium | reverse complement strand
TTACCCGTCACAAAAGAAAGTACAGACCCCTCCTGACCGAAAAGGTCGCCTGACAAATATTTGCCGATAGCAGAAAAAGAGCATACGCACAGGCCGCTAAGGCAAAGATTTTAAGCGACGAGTTTTGATATACTTTTGCGGTCAAAAGTATGAAAAGAATGAAATAAAAATTTTCTTTTTTATTTCTTAATGCTGGCTCTTGCTCTCCTGAGCAGTGCCTTTTGAAGTATATATTGTAACTCTTTTTCATTAATTGATTATCGCTCCTTGGCCGCTGGGCCATTTCCTTTGTCTTGACACAAAGGAAAACAAAAGTCAAGGTTTAGGGCTCTTTTAGCTAAAAACACAATAATCGTCGCTGCCAAAAAAACTCGCTCTAACGAGCTCAGACAGTTTTTGGCCTGAATTTACTGGAAGTATTCGTGTTTTTTTTAACGCAAGATCCCTCATGCCGAAAGGCTAGATCGGGATGTGTTACTTCTAGTTTTAATTCTTGCTTAAAGCCAGACGCTTCACGATTACAGCAAAAGGGTAAGGTTCTGCCGAAAAAAGGGAAATTTCAAACCAATGAACCCCAACACATTGTCACGAGTCACAAATAACTAGTCACAAAAAAAGCACGGGTTTTGCTGAAACTTTTGTGACCAAAAGTAGGAAGGACAGCTGTTATCATCAACTACAAAATGGCCGGAGAGCGCCGTCTAAAAACAGAGAAACTACTTTATTTATATATAAGCGCATTCATTTTTTGTTTTTTCATTTTGAGGCTTACCTTTGTAGCGGTTTAAAATAAATAAAGTTAAAGTGCAACGGAGAATAGTAAAGAGACAACATTATTTCAAACTAACAATCACATCTGCTATAGTATCAGTAATCAGTATATTGTTAGCTTATTCTTTAAAATATTCCACAGAATTTTTAGAACATAAAATTCTAAACTTGACAAAGAATAATTTTCCCTACCTTCTTATTCTCTTACCTACCATAGGGATAACAGCGATTTATTTTTTGCGTAAATACATCTTCTTTAACCGAAAAAACAAAGGAATAACAGAGATTTATAAAACGTTAGATGATCGGAAAGAGCATCTTCCGTTCTTTAAAATCCCTTCCCATTATATCAACGGATTTCTGACGGTCATTTTCGGCGGATCGACCGGTATTGAAGTGTCCACCGTTGTCTATGCAGCAGCAGTGGGGAATCAAGTGTATGAAAAAGAGTTTTCTGCCCGGCGGTACAAAAGAGAATTGATTTGTGCAGGTGTTACTGCCGGTATAGCTGTCTTATTCACAAGTCCGTTGGCTGGTTTTTTCTTTGCTATGGAGGTAATCGCCCGGAAGTACCGGCATACTTTATTGCTAAGCTGTGGAATTGCAGCTTTATTAAGTGGTTTTTTTATTTACTTTTTTGACAACAGTTATATACTCCCATTCCGGGTTGAAGGATGGGAATGGTATGCTTTGCCTTTCATGCTTGTGTTAAGTCTGTTCGGAGGGGCCTTATCTGTGTATTTCACTCTTTTAGTGACCCGGTTAAAAAGCATATTTAGCAGCATTTCCAACAATTTTATCCGGGTCAACCTGGGTGCTTTGACGGTAGGGATTATGTTGTTCTGCTTCCCGGCTTTGTACGGCGACAGCTACCTCGGCATGCAAAACGCCATAGAAAATGCTTCTCACTTACAGGCCTTTTCACTGGGCAGTTTGCTATTGCTCACCCTATTGAAACCTGTGGCGGCTGCTTTAACTTTGGGTGCCGGAGGTGATGGTGGGGTGTTTGCCCCCAGTATTGTGGCCGGTGCTTTTTTGGGATTATTATTTTCCATACTTTGTAACCGTTTTTTCGGAACAGATTTGCAGCTGCTAAACTTCGCTTTAATCGGTGCTGCAGCAACTTTGTCTGCTTCTATTTATGCTCCCCTAACTACTCTATTATTGATATGCAACTTGCTGCCCAACGGATTTGGCTTGTTTTTCCCGGTGTTACTGGCTTGCCTCGTAGCAACAGCATTCTCTAAAAAACTTCTCCCTTACAATGTTTATAGCTACCATCGTTATCTGGGATCAAAATCTTAAGGATGTCGCCCCAGGCGGATAAAGGGTATGCATACCTCTAATAAATAGCCGGCATGCCGGTAATATTAAAGAAACAAAGAAAGGATTTTGGAAACACCCTCCTATCTAAATCGGGTGAAACATACTGTTTATTCACCCGATCTTTCTATTCAGAGCCAAAATTAAAAAGTTTTATAGCCGGACATTCGGACTAACTAAGCAAAAAATACTATATTGGTGTTTAATGAATTTTTAACTGACGAAAAACAAAAAATATGAAAGTTACTGTCGTGGGAGCAGGAGCCGTAGGAGCGACTACTGCCGACAATTTAGTGAGAAGAAATATTGCGGAAGAAATTGTATTGTTGGATATCAAAGAAGGCTTTGCCGAAGGGAAAGCACAAGATATGATGCAGACATCTGCCTTATTAGGTTTTGAATCCAAGGTAAAAGGAGTGACGAACGACTACAGCCAGACCGCTGGTTCGTCCGTCGCGGTTATCACTTCCGGAATCCCACGCAAACCGGGGATGACACGCGAAGAGCTTATCGGCACCAATGCGGAAATTGTGAAAAGTGTGGCTGAAAACCTCATCAAACACTCTCCGGACATCATTTTGGTAATCGTATCTAACCCTATGGACACGATGGCTTACCTGGCGCTAAAAGCTACCGGAATCTCAAAAAACAGAATCATCGGTATGGGCGGAACATTGGATTCGGCACGTTTTAAGTACCAGATAAGCAACAAACTTAAAGCTTCGGCAAACGACCTGAATGCAATCGTCATCGGAGGCCACGGGGACACTACTATGATCCCGCTCATAGAGCATGCGACGTGGAATAGCGTTCCGGTCTCTCAATTGCTCAGTGAAGAAGAAAAAGAGGATATAGTACAAAAGACGATGGTAGGAGGAGCCACTCTCACCAAATTGATCGGTACCTCTGCTTGGTATGCACCCGGTGCGGCCACTGCCGCCGTAGTAGAAAGTATAGTCAGGGATCAAAATAAAATGTATACCGCATCTGTACACTTAGAAGGAGAATACGGTTTAAACGACATCAATATCGGCGTTCCAGTCACCTTGAATAAAAATGGGTGGGAGCGTGTGGTTGATTTGAAACTCAGCGATACCGAAAAAGAGAAACTTAAAGCCTCCGCAGAAGCTGTAAATAAAATGAATAAAGTACTCTACGAAAGTAATATTTTATAAAAAAGACAATCTTCATCATACTTTTAAAACGCAGCGGATTCCATTCGATCGGCTGCGTTTCCCGTATACTTTAACAGCAAATATGTACACAATATCTTTAAACATCCTTGATCTGCAAGACGGATACCACGCATTGGTGGACGTGAAAATACTGGATCAAACTTTTAAGTTAGTGGTCGATACAGGAGCCTCTAAAACTGTACTAGACAAGAACACTCTTTTAGAGTCCGGTATTCAAAAAGATCAATTTGAAAACACAGACATTCTTTCGAGCGGATTAGGAACTAACAATATGCAGAGCTTTAAACTCAAGCTGCCTTATTTGCAGATCGGAGAATGGAGAAAGGAAAATTTTGAAGTGGCTGTATTGGATCTGGCGACCATTAATTATGCTTATTCGCAAATGGGCCTGCCTTCCGTTATAGGTGTTTTAGGGGGAGATATATTGGTGCATTATTCTGCAAAAATAGACTATGCCAAAGAAACTATTAAGCTTAATAAAACTAAAAAAGCAAAAAAATTACCCACGAAAAAGCTGACGCTTAATGCTGACACGTAAATACACATAATAGAGGACGGCAATCAGCACCCCTACCCCTCCCATAATATATATAGCCGTACGGATACCTGCCCATTCTGCTATGGCTCCCATAATCAAACTTCCTATGGGGAATATTCCTTGGAACGCCATGATATAATAACTGATGGCCCTGGCTCGGTATTTCTGCATAGCATGTGTTTGCAAATACATATTGATGCTCGAATTCTGCATCATCATGGAAAAAGAAACCGTCATGGTGAATAACAGCCCGAAAAACAACAGTTTCGATCCCGCTAAGAAAATCAAACCCACTCCCATGAAAAATGCTGAAAACAACACTCTGTAGCGTAAATTAACTCCGGCGCGCAAACTGGCCATGCGAAAAGCCCCTATCATCGCTCCGAAACCCGCTATGCTTTCAAACCAAGAGAATACTTTCGCATCGCCTGTAAACATTTCTTTAGCGATAGCAGGTAACAAAGAGGTATACGGAATAACAAAAAGACTGGAAAAACTTAAAATAACAATCAAGGAAGCAATATGCGGTGATCGTTTTAAATATTGGAACCCTTCCACAAGCCCTTGCCAGTTACTTTGTTTGCTTTCTTCTATGGGCGGTTCTTTGACATGCATAAGCTTTAAGGCTATCAAAACCGGCACATAAGAAATAAAATTCAAAAAGAATGAAGCCAATTCCCCATATTGACTGAGTATAAACCCTCCAATAGCCGGGCCCACCATACGGGCTGCATTAAAGACAGAAGAGTTTAAAGCAATGGCATTGGTCAGATCATTTTTGTCTTCTACCAACGAAACAATGATGGCTTGCCGGGCCAAAACATCAAAGGCATTTATAACCCCTTGTATGAATCCTAAAAGGCTTAAAGTAAAAACCGATTCGTAATGAAAGAAAACGGTTAAAGTTAAAACTGCCGCTTGTATCATGAGCCCCGTCTGGGTAAACACCAGTACTTTATATTTTGGATATTTGTCAATTAAACTCCCAATAAACGGCGAAAAAACAAGAGAGGGCAACAAAGAGATAAAAGTAACAAATCCCAGAAGAAAGACAGAGTCTGTTATTCTATACACCAGCCAGCTAATGGCTATTCTCTGCATCCAGGTACCCAGCAAAGAAATAGACTGTCCGATTACCTGCAATCGAAAATTTCTATGCCGGAGGGAACGAAAAATATTCATTCCCATAAAATAGTCATTTACACTTTATTTCTCTATATTTATGGATTAAATAATAATATTTCTCTTTATAGAGCAATTAAGGAGAAATTAAAATACACAATTTTTAAACAACATTTTATGAAATTTTTTATTGACACGGCAAATTTAGATCAGATACGGGAAGCACAGGACTTAGGCGTATTGGATGGGGTGACTACCAATCCAAGTTTGATGGCTAAAGAAGGAATCAGCGGCGAAGATAATATCATCTCCCATTATAAAGCTATTTGTGAAATCGTGGATGGGGACGTCAGTGCAGAAGTAATCTCAACGGACTTTGACGGCATGGTGCAAGAAGGGGAAAAGCTTGCAGCATTAGATGATAAGATCGTGGTGAAAGTACCCATGATCAAAGAGGGGGTAAAAGCGATTAAATATTTCAGCCAAAAAGGAATCAAGACCAACTGTACCCTGGTTTTTTCTGCGGGACAGGCGCTGTTAGCAGCCAAAGCAGGCGCTACGTACGTTTCTCCGTTTATCGGCCGGTTAGACGACATCTCTACAGACGGTTTAGGGCTTATTGAGGATATACGTCTGATATATGACAATTATGGGTATGACACCGAAATTTTAGCGGCTTCTGTAAGGCACAGTACGCATATTTTGGAATGTGCAAAAATCGGAGCAGATGTGATGACCGGTCCTCTATCGGCTATCCTTGCCCTTCTTAAGCACCCATTGACCGACATAGGTTTGGAAAAATTCTTAGCTGATCATAAAAATGCTTCTGCAAAATAAAAAGAAAAGATAAGCGCAAATACATGCATCTTATTTTTCTTATTTATTAGACCACATAGGCGATATAGCCTAAAACTTTCTTCTATATCTACTATGTGGTTTCTGTTTCCCTCCTTAAAATATATCAGGGAAAGGAAGATCAGGGGCTCGGGATTAGGGTTAGTGGATAATAGAGAGTAATAGTGAAGGATGAGTAGTCTCACAGTTCGGGAAAGGTCTGTTCTTTCTTTTGTGAGGGGTAATTTGTGACTCGTGACAATGTGATGTGGTTTTGTGAAGTGTGTTTTGGCTTTAAGCAGGAATTAAAATTAGAAGTACAAATCCCAATCTAGCGTCCTCCCGTTTTACCAAGGTCGGCAAGAAGTCCTGCACAGAGATGGCATTGTGGGCGGGAAAAGGCCTTAAGGCGAAGCCGCTCCGCATGAAAGGGAAAGAGCAGGGGAAATGCGGAGTCAGCCTGTGCTGTGCAGGGCTTGCGGGAGAGACTGGCGGGACAAGACCTCGGTACCCTTTTATTCATGGTTTTAGCTTTGTGCAGATACAAGGCACCGGACTTTGCAGATATAGTAGGCTATATCCAGAAGTCTGTAACGCAGTAGATGTATGAAGATAAACCAAAAAAACACTGAATTTTGAAGAGCTTGGCTTTTCAAAATTCACAGAACATTTTCCCTGCCCTTAGTTTTGTTGAATAAAGGGGTAAAAACGGGAAAAGCACTTTGGTCCTTGGGTGCTTCCAAGGACTAGACCTCCGCGGTCATGAGCGGGACTCAATAGTAAAAAAGCACATTTTGTTTTCAAAAGGCACTGCTCAGGAGAGCAAGCGCCAGCATTAAGAAATAAAACGGCAAACGGAATATGTCGCTCTTCCAGAGCTAAACCGAAACTGGCATTATGCATAGGGCAGCGCCCTATGCTATAGTTATTTCGCCCCCTTACAGGGGCTGTCCTTCATACTTTTGGCCGCAAAAGTATATGCAAAACCCGTGCTTAAAATCTTTGCCTTAGCGGATTGTGGATATGCTTTTTTTCTGCTATCGGCAAATATTTGCCAGACGACCCTTTCGGTCAGGAAAGGTCTGTTCTTAAAGTCTTTAAAATCAATTATAAATCGGAAGCATAAATCCCGATCTAGCCCTTCGGCCTGAAGGGATCTTGCGTTAAGAAAACACGAATACTTCCAGTAAATTCAGGCCAAAAACTGTCTGAGCTCGAAAGAGCGAGTTTTTTTGGCAGCGACGATTATTCGTGTTTTTAGCTAAAAGAGCCCTATGCCTTGACTTTTGCTTTCCTTTGTGTCAAGACAAAGGAAATGGCCCAGCGGCCAAGGAGCGATAATAAATTAATGAAAAAGAGTTACAATATATATTTCAAAAGGCACTGCTCAGGAGAGAAAGCGCCAGCATTAAGAAATAAAAAAGACAACTTTTATTTCATTCTTTTCTTACTTTTGACCGCAAAAGTATACGCAAAACCCGTGCTTAAAATCTTTGCCTTAGCGGATTGTGGGTATGCTTTTTTTCTGCTATCGGCAAATATTTGCCAGACGACCCTTTTCGGTCAGGAAAGGATAGTACTTAAAATCTTTAAAATCAATTATACTTCGGAAAGCACCTTGCTCCTTGGGCGCATCCAGGGACTAGACCCAGCGGTCATAAGTGGAAATTAAAAAAATAGAAAAATAGCATCTTTCATAAAAAATTTCGGATAATCTCAAAGTTGATGCTTCCCACTATTTCACCATTAATTTATATGACTCAAAGGAATAGATTCAATTTAAATAATCAGGCCGCTCTTAGATTAGCTCGATTTTTTGTAAATTTGGAATAAAGGATAAAAGATATGGATACTCAAATTTTAAATGAGAAATTAGAACTTATTCAATGGCTCTCTTCCATTGAAGATAAATCTATTATTAAAAAACTCATTGAATTCCGTAAAAGAGAAACCAAAGATTGGTGGGACGATATTTCAGATGTGGAAAAAGCTTCTATCGAAAAAGGAATAAAACAAGCAGATAACAATGAATTAGAACCACATTCAAAGGCACGGAAACTTTATGAAAAATGGTTATAAAACTCATTGGACGCCAAATGCTCTTAAGGGGTTAACGAAAACAATTGAGTATCTACAAAAGAATTTTACGGAAAAAGAGATAGAAAAACTGGCATTAAAAATAGAAGAAACGGTTCAATTAATTTCCCAAAACCCAGAACTCTTCCAAAAATCAGAGACAAAGAATATTCGGCGTGCTGTCATATTGAAATTTAATACAGTGTATTACCGAATTAAAAACAACAAAATCGAAATATTGTCCTTTTTCTCTAATAGACAAAATCCAGATAAAAACAAGGTGGAATAAAACGCCGCATCAGCATTAAGAAATAAAAAAGACAACTTTTATTTCATTCTTTTCATACTTTTGTCCGCAAAAGCCTGGGCAAAACCCGTGCTTTTTTGTGACTAGTTATTTGTGACTCGTGACAATGTGTTGGGGTTCTTGGGTTTGAGATGTTTCGGCTTCGCTCAACATGACAATGTGAGTGGTTTCGTGAAGCGTGTTTTGGCTTTAAGTACAGATTAAAATCGGGCTACTAAATCCCGATCTAGCGTCCTCCCGTTTTACCAAGGTCGGCAAGAAGTCCTGCACAGAGAAGGCATTGTGGGAGGGTAAAGGCCTTAAGGCGAAGCCGCTCCGCATGTATTGGGATGAGCTGGGGGAAATACGGAGTCAGCCTGTGCTGTGCAGGGCTTGCGGGAGAGGAAAGTGCGACAAGACCTCGATACCCTTTTATTCATGGTTTTAGCTTTGTGCAGATACAAGGCATCGGACTTTGCAGATATAGTAGGCTATATCCAGAAGTCCGTAACGCAGTAGATGCATGAAGATAAACCAAAAAACGCTGAATTTTGAAGAGCTTGGCTTTTCAAAATTCACAGAACATTTTCCCTGCCCTTAGTTTTGTTGAATAAAGGGGGAAAAACGGGAAAAGCATCTTGGCGTTATGGATGCGTGTTCGTTTTTTAAGGAATCCATGAGCTCGCTCCGCTCGGTTGTGGTGCGTCCAAGGGCTAGACCCAGCGGTCATGAGCGAAACCAAATTAATAAAAAAAGTACAATTTATATTTCAAAAGGCACTGCTCAGGAGAGCAAGCGCCAGCATTAAGAAATAAAAAAGATAATTTTTATTTTCTTCTTTTCATACTTTTGTCCGCAAAAGTATACGCAAAACCCGTGCTTAAAATCTTTGCCTTAGCGGATTGTGGATATGCTTTTTTTCTGCTATCGGCAAATATTTGTCAGACGACCCTTTCGGTCAGGAAAGGTCTGTGCTTTTAAGCTTTCTCTTGCAGAAACTCTCACAAGCTAAAAGAGTCCTCTCTCCCCTCCTTTTACAACAGAAAACAAGACGATTTTTTAGCTTGTATAAATT
>JAJYRG010000095.1 GCA_021794195.1 Bacteroidota bacterium | reverse complement strand
AAATTCTGCAGGAAAAAAAGGGAAATTTCAAACCAACAAACTACAAACACATTGTCACGAGTCACAAATTACCCCTCACAAAAGAAAGCACGGGTTTTGCGGATACTTTTGTGGACAAAAGTAGGAAAGACAAGCCTCTATAGGGGCGAAATAACCATAGCATAGGGCGTTGCCCTATGCATATAAATGCCAGTTTCGGTTTAGCTCTGGAAGAGCGACATATTTCGTTTGTCATTTTCTTTATTGAATTCCGCTCATGACCGCTGGGTCAAAGTTTATTTCCGCTCATTAGCCGCGGGGCCTAGTCCTTGGAGGCACCCAAGGACCAAAGTGCTTTTCCCGTTTTAAGAGGTCTTGTCGCTCTTTGCTCTCCCACAAGCCCTGCACAGCACAGGCTGACTCCGCATTTCCCCTGCACATCCCAATACATGCGGAGCGGCTTCGCCTTAAGGCCTTTTCCCTCCCGCAATTCCTCTCTGTGCAGGACTTCTACCCGACCTTGGTAAAACGGGAGGACGCTAGATCGGGATTTGTTAATCCGATTTTAAAGTAGTTTTAAAGATTTTAAGCACAAATCTTTCCTGACCGAAAAGGTCGCCTGATAAATATTTGCCAATAGCAGAAAGAAAGCATACCCACAAGCCGCTAAGGCAAAGATTTTAAGCGACGAGTTTTGATATACTTTTGCGGTCAAAAGTATGAAAAACAGCCCCTATAGGGGCGAAATAACCATAGCATAGGGCAACGCCCTATGCATATAAATGCCAGTTTCGGTTTAGCTCTGGAAGAGCGACATAACAATTCTGCTTGCCGTATTGTTTTTTCTATTGGGTTCCGCTCATGACCGCGGGGGCGTAGTCCTTGGAAGTAAATTTATTTTTTTATGCTGGCGCTTGCTCTCCCGAGCAGTGCCTTTTGAAATATAAAGTGTAACTTTTTTTCTATTGGGTTCCGCTCATGACCGCGGAGGTCTAGCCCTTGGAGGCACCCAAGGAGCAAGGTGCTTTTCCGTTTTTACCCCTTTATTCAACAAAACTAAGGGCAGGGAAAATGCCTTGTGAATTTTGAAAAGCCAAGCTCTTCAAAATTCAGCGTTTTTTGGTTTATCTTCATACATCTACTGCGTTACGGACTTCTGGATATAGCCTACTATATCTGCAAAGTCCGGTGCCTTGTATCTGCACAAAGCTAAAACCATGAATAAAAGGGTATCGAGGTCTTGCCCCGCCAGTCTCTCCCACAAGCCCTGCACAGCGCAGGCTGACTCCGCATTTCCCCCACCTCATCCCAATACATGCGGAGCGGCTTCGCCTTAAGGCCTTTGCCCTCCCACTATCCCCTCTCTGTGCAGGGCTTCTACCCGACCTTGGTAAAACGGGAGGACGCTAGATCGGGATTTAGTAGCCCAGTTTAAAATTAGCTTTAAAGATTTTAAGCACAAATCTTTCCTGACCGAAAAGGTCGCCTGATAAATATTTGCCGATAGCAGAAAGAAAGCATACCCACAATCCGTAAAGGCAAAGATTTTAAGCGACGAGTTTTGCGTATACTTTTGCGGTCAAAAGTATGAAAAGAATGAAATAAAAAAGAAAATTTTTATTTCTTAATGCTGGCGCTTGCTCTCCCGAGCAGTGCCTTTTGAAATATAAAGTGTAACTTTTTTTCTATTGGGTTCCGCTCATGACCGCGGAGGTCTAGCTCTTGGAAGCACCCAAGAGCCAAGGTGCTTTTCCCGTTTTTACCCGTTTATTCAACAAAACTAAGGGCAGGGAAAATGTTCTGTGAATTTTGAAAAGATGAGCCCTGCACAGCAAGTCTCCGCACCCCCAACTTATTCACTTTCCGTGTCTAAAAAAAATTCTTTTAACCCCTTTTTTGTGTTTTTTTAGGATAAAGTAAGGATACGATAAAAACGGTACCTACCGCCAAAGGAAATGATATCAATGCCGGATTCTCAAGTTGGTGAACAGCATTAAGCGGATCCAATCCATATCGATCCCACATAGTGGGCGATGTTAAAATAATAGCTAAAGAACTAACTATCCCAACGACTATAGACGCAGCTATTCCTTTTTCGGAAGTCTTTTTCCAAAATAGCAAAAACAAAATTGCCGGTAAATTTGCAGAGGCAGCAATAGCAAACGCCCATCCTACCAAAAATGAAACATTCATCCCTTTAAAAGCCATCCCTAATACGATAGCAAATAACCCTACCACAATAGCCGCAGTTTTGCCTATTTTTACTTTCTTGCCATCTTCTAAGTTCTTCTTCAGATAAATATCCATAAAATCGTGAGCTATTGCCCCGGAAGATGCAACAATCAAGCCTGCAACTGTACCCAGCACCGTGGCAAAAGCAACTGCTGAAATACTCGAAAACAACGCAACCCCAAATGCTTTTGCCAATAAAGGAGCTGCCATGTTACTGGATTCCACATCCATTACCCCATTTATCGCACTGCCTAACCCAATATATAGCGTTAATAAATAAAATAACCCTATAGACGCAATGGCCAGAATAGTAGACTTCCGGGCATCCTTTGGAGATTTAACAGTATAATAGCGAATCAATATGTGAGGAAGAGCCGCAGTTCCCAAAAATAAAGCCAACATCAGTGAAATGAAATCTGCCTTACTCCAGGCGCTGGCTCCTTTTCCAATTTTATATTTCAGTCCGGGTAATAAAAAGTCTTTTCCCGCAGTCTTCTCCTGATAATATATTGTTACATGATCATCCGCATCTTGAAGTTTTATAGAGTTAAAACGAACTACTTCACTGTTTCCTATAACAGCCAAAAATTCCAATGGACCTACGGGACCGGTTTCGGAAACTTCTTCCCCATTGGCGATAATTTCGCTCAAATGCCCTACCTGATAAAAACCCCCTTTATCTTTTGTTTGCCCATTGAACAAAGTACGTCCCTCCCCGTCCACAGTAATGGAAAGTGCTTCGGCAAGTACAGGTCTTCCTTCTTCTTGTGTTAATTCAAACCAACGGGCAATGTCGTTTTTCTCTAATTTAACAAATTCTTTTTCATGAACCTCTATCTGATCAAGGACCTGCCAATCTTCTGCGGAAATAACCTCTCCTTCCTCTATTTCAGGCGTGATAAAGATAAATTCATGATAGGGTTCATTATCTTGTCCTGGGTTAAGGGTAAGGCCATTTTTAAAAATATAAAAAGTTAAAATGGAAGAAAGCAAAATCAATAACCCGCCCTTAATAAATTGGACGTAAGTGGTGGATGCCATACCTGCACTCGCTACAATAAAAATAACAATTGCTCCAACTAAAAGCACTCCCGACCAATGGGGCAGTCCCAATAAAGGGGTTACCAAATCTCCCGCCCCTACCATCTGAGGAATAAGGTAAAAAATTGAGATAATCAATGTGCTGATAGCTGCTGTTAACGTAATCGCCCGGGAGTTAAATTTCGCGTTTAAAGCATCTGTAAAAGTAAATTTCCCTAACTTTTTAAAAGGTTCCGCTATAAGAAATAAAGCAACAATCCAGCCACTCAAAAAACCAATAGCATATAAAAATCCGTCAAAACCAGATACGGCAATCATCCCGCAAATCCCTAAAAAAGAGGCCGCTGAAAGATAATCGCCGGCAAAAGCAATTCCATTGACTCCCCAATGTATTTGTCCCCCAGCTGCATAATAAGAAGATGAAGAACGTGTTTTTCGGGATAAATAAACAGAAAGGCCCAAAACAATACCTACAAAAAGCAGAAAGAAAATCAATGCCGTATATGAAACCCCATAAATCATGAACGTACCCCCTCTCCTGCCGAAGCTTCTTTAATGGATTCATCTTCATACTTTGTACAAAAATAATTATATAACACTCCCAGAAACACTGCAAATAGTATTAATCCTATGCCATAAAAAACCGCTAAATTCACTCCTTCGATAATTTGTACGGCGAGGAGTTCATAATTAAAAACACCGATAAGGACAAAACCTGCATAAAAAAGTGAGTAAATGATAAAAAACCGGATACCCAGCTTTGCTTTTTTACGAGAGGCTACATCCTCATATTGTTCTTCATTTTCTTGACGAAAAGACATAGTGAAATAAATTTATAGGTTTACAAAACACAACTACACAACTCCTCTATTTATTCGGTAAAAAAGCGGAATAAATAAATACGTAATTCTTGCAATAATACTTAAAAAAAATTAAGCCGCAACAGTAAAAACAAAAATTTCTTATAAAACATTCCTGAGAAGACACTCTTATTACTTTTAGTTGTTACTGAAAAATGTACTAGAACAATTCTAAGCCCACAAAAGATCTTCTATATATTATTTAACATCTCTTTCATTTATACGTTAATCTTTTACGAACTGCCTGATCGGGGTTCTATTTATCAAAATGGGGATTAATATACTTACCAAAGAATAAAAAAGTTTGTTTACCTTCGTATTATACACTCATTACTTGCTAATTACATAATTTACAAAGTAGTGAAGCCGGTATTTCAAGTAAAGAAAATTTTTATAATGGATAAAAACAATAATAATATTGCCATGCTGATAGACGGAGATAATGCTCAGCCCAAACTGTTAGAGTATATTCTCGAGGAAGCTTCTAAATATGGAAAAGTCACTATCCGCAGAATTTATGGGGACTGGACACACCCCGGCATGAGCGGGTGGAAAAACTTGTTAAACGATCTTTCTTTTTCACCTATACAAAAATTCAATTATACCACAGGCAAAAATTCCACAGATAGTTCTTTGATTATTGATGCTATGGATATTCTGCATGATAAAACAGTAGATGGCTTCTGTATTGTGTCCAGTGATAGCGATTACACAGGTCTGGCTAAGCGTATTCGCGAAGCAGGTGTTTTTGTCATGGGCATTGGAGAGAAAAAAACACCAAATGCTTTTGTTCAATCCTGCGAAATATTCACTTATTCTGAAAACCTCTTACCAAAGAGTGTCAAAACAAAAGGGAAGGTGGATGGAAAAGAAACAAAAAAATCTATGGAAAGCAGTGTTGAAGACAGCAAGGGTTTAAAAAAGAAAGAGCAAAAATTAATTGACCGTGCTTTTGAAATATCTGTAGGGGAAGAGGAAGAAGCTTATATTTCCACTGTAGGAAGTAATTTACGAAAATTAAACCCCAGCTTCGATACCCGTGCCTATGGTTATAGAAACCTTACTCAACTTTTTAAAAATTTAAAAACATATCAGGTAATCAACAATAACGTAAATGGTCTTAACCATCCTTTAGTAAAGAAAGCTGAATGATAAAACTATTTAGTACGAAACCTAACCGTATAATTCCCTTGATTTTGACCGCATTATTGCTTTTAAAAATCAAAAAAACTTTTTATCTTTGCGTCCCTCTTGCGCGGTGCTCGGGGGATATGTTGGATACATAAATAATAAAAATCAATGGCAACTAAAATTAGATTGCAAAGAGGAGGTAGAAAAGGAAAACCTTTTTATCAAATTGTTGTGGCAGATTCACGCTCCTCACGTGATGGTAAAGTGATAGATCGTATAGGTACTTACGATCCCAATACCAATCCGGCCTCAATTACGTTAAACTTTGACGAAGCACTTAGCTGGATACAAAAAGGTGCACAGCCTACCGATACAGCAAGAGCTATTTTATCTTACAAAGGTGTTTTGTACAAAAAACACTTACTTGATGGTGTTAAAAAAGGAGCTTTTGATGAAGCTAAAGCTGATGAAGTATTTGCAGAGTGGTTAGAAGGAAAAGACAAAGAAATCGAAAACAAGAAAGAGGCTGCAATTAAATCAAAAGAAGAAGCTAAAAAAACAAGCTTAGCTGATGAAAAGAAAAAAAGAGAAGAAAGAGAAAAAGCTATCGTAGCAAAAAACACTCCTCCTCAAGAAGAAGTAGAAGAAACTGAAGAAGCTACCGATGAAAAAGCAGAGGAAAGTACAGAAGAAACTCCTACTGAGGAAAAAACAGAAGAATAATATAAAAGGCGGCTCTGAATAAGAGTTGTTCTTTTATATAGATTTAAAAAGATTGTCTTATAAAATTAATAACTTGCATATAACAATGCTTGTGAAATTTATTTGGACAATCTTTTTTATTTTCATTCTATGAACAACGCCCCCGGGAATAAATACATAGGTTATATCAGTCGCACCAGAGGCCTTAAAGGAGAACTGCAGTTCTATTTCGAGATCCCTAATTATGAGGATATAGACTGGGAATTTATTTTTATAGAGATTGATAAAAAATTAGTTCCTTTTTTTATCAACAGTATTGATCTTCAAAAAAACAAAACTGCATTCGTTTTTTTAGATGATGTGGACGATATCCATAAGGCTGAAATTTTTGTACGTAAAAACATCTTTTTGCCTGAAGATAAAATCCCTAAAAAAGATGAAGATGAATTTGATTGGGATGACTTTATTGGCTTTACCGTTATCGAGGCAAAGCATAAAACTTTAGGAAAAATCATTGCTGTAGAAGAAATGCCTCAGCAATATATGATTACGGTAGATATGGCCGGAAAAGATCTCCTCTTTCCCTTTTCAGAAGATTGGGTACAACAGATCGATATAGACCAACAAAACATGTATGTTGAGCTTCCTGAAGGTTTAGTAGAGTTATACCGTAATATGCCTTGAGCTTCTCAAAAGACAAGGATAGGGTAATAGATTTTCATTCCCTCTTTCCTATGGAAACAAGAAAATCCGACCTGCTTTATTAACGGAAACAACGTGTTTTTGGTTTCAATACCAAAAATAATGTATATACTCAGCACTTATAAGGTATCTTTATTTTCTTCTATCAAACAATAATTAATGTTCTATGGACATAAATATTCTATTTGTTTTCGACATTATCGGCACCATTGCTTTTGCTATTTCAGGTGTCATCCCGGCTATTAGAAATCGGATGGATCTCTTTGGCATATTAATCATAGCATCTGCTACAGCAGTTGGTGGAGGTACTTTGCGGGATCTGCTGATCAATGTACCCGTAGCCTGGCTTCACAATCTGGTTTACATATACGTCATTATCGGTACGGTTATATTCGCTATTATTTTCAGGAATAAACTTGTATATATATCTGAAACTTTATCCTTTTTTGATACCATCGGGCTGGCTGCTTTTACATTAATCGGAATTGAGAAAGCTTTAGAAGCGGGCTTTAGTCCTGTTATCTGTATTGCTACGGGGACTATGACCGCTTGTTTTGGAGGGGTTATCCGCGATACATTATCCAATAAGATACCTGTTATTTTTCGAGAAGAAATTTATGCCACAGCCTGTATATTTGGAGGTGTTACATACTTTTCATTACATCACTTCCTGCCACAAGATGTGGTTACGGTGCTTGCAGGACTCGTTGTATTTACGGTTCGTATTTTATCTATACGCTATAAATTAAAACTCCCAACCGTAGAGTTTAAGCCGGGCATTTAACAGGCTTATCCCTTACAATAAAGTACCTTGTAGGGTCAAAATAGCAATACTAAAATAAATAATCAGTCCTGTCACATCTACTAAAGTGGCTACGAAAGGCGCTGAGGATGTAGCTGGATCTAATTTCATTTTTTTCAAAATAATAGGGATCATTGAACCGGCTAAAGTACCCCACAATACAATACCAATCAATGAAAGGAAAATAGTCAACGCAATTAAATACCAAAATTCACCATAGTCATACCATCCCAAATACTGCCAGAGGCTAATCCGAAGTAAACCTATTAATCCCAAAACAAAACCCAAAGCCAGACCAGAAAGAATTTCCCGTTTCATGACAAACCACCAATCTCTCAACGAAATCTCTTTCAAAGCCAAAGCCCGTATAATTAAAGTAGCCGCTTGCGAACCACTATTACCACCACTGGATATTACTAAAGGAACAAACAGGGCCAATACTACCGCAGAAGCAATTTCATCTTCAAAATAACCCATTGCAGTAGCTGTCAGCATCTCCCCTATAAACAGTATGACCAGCCAAACAGCTCTTTTCTCCGTCAGTTTAAAGAAGCTTGTTTTTACATACGGAAAATCCAACTCTTCCACCCCTCCGAATTTTTGAATATCCCGGGTCTCTTTTCTTTCTGCCACATCCATAATATCATCTACTGTCACCACACCCAGCAAATAATTTTCATCATTCGTAACAGGTATCACCACACGATCATAATCCATGAATCTCTCTACCGCCGTTTCTTTCGTATCGCTGATATGAAGAGCTACATAATCTCTGTCCATAAGATCCGAAATCATCATTTCCGGAGGATTTAAAACTAATCTGCGCACTTGGATGTCATCCAAAAGCTTCCCCTCTTTATCCACCACATAAATAACATTCACCGCTTCCGTATCTTTGAAGTTTTTGCGCACGTATTCTGAAGCCTCCCCAACACTCATATCCTGTGAAATAGTGGCATAGTTTGTATCCACAATCCGGGCCACACTATTTCTCGGGTATCCTAAAAAGTCTTGTGTTATTTTTCGATCTTTATCTTTCAGCAGAGCAAAATATTTCGCACGCTCACTTACAGGAATATGAGTAAAAAAACGGGTTCTGTCATCACTTCTCAAATGATTTAAAATATAAGCCGTGCTTTCTTTCGATAATTGGAGGATTAATCTATGCTGTAAAGGATGATCCAAATAGCGAAAGACTTTAGTCTGGGCTTCTTCAGATAATACGGAAAAAGCTTTCCAGCCATTTTCAAAAGGAAGTTCATCTATTATCTGAGCGAGCTCGGCAGGGTGAACGGTATCCTTTTGCTTATTGAAATAAGAGTAGATATTCCTATCTTTTGTTTTTTGCTTAGGGGTTTGGTTTTCCTTTTTCATACCTTTCTATCTTTACAGCGGATAAAAGCTCTTAACCCTGCTGTGTTAACATTATATTTTATAAAACCGCCTCAATGTAGGAAAAATTTTTAAGCTTACAGAAACGAATACACACACCGCTTATAGATCGAAATTTGTCTTAGCTAATCTTATTCTCTCAAGGTTTATTATCACATCAATTTAGTGAAGGGAATCATAGCAAACCACATAATGTACAAAAGCGACACAATCATAATTCCATCAATTCTCTCCGGTTTTACTTCTTTACGAATAAATTTACACAACATCTTTACAAGTAATGAGGCGTGGATAAATGCGAGATAAATAACATTTCCATAAGCCTCGTTTAAATATCCTGATTCTTTCAAAATTATTGTCGAAAAGAAAGAGAAAAAAACAAAAAAAACCGCAAGATAAGCGGCACGTTCTTTCCCCATGTATACAGCTAATGTACCTTTTCCTACTTGTTTATCTGCAAAATAATCCGGAATACCCGCCATGATGATGGCTGGAAGTATGGATAGAAATAACGGCACACCCAACAACCATGGAAACCCTTCCCCCATAC
>JAJYRG010000012.1 GCA_021794195.1 Bacteroidota bacterium | reverse complement strand
TTTATTCTGCTTCCTTTAGGTTCCGTGAAACCACAAATTACGGCTTCATCGCTCTTATGTATTTTAATTTTCAGCCATTCTGGACTTCGGGTGTTTTCTTTGTAGAGGCTGTCTGTTTTTTTAGCAACAATTCCTTCTAAATCGATATCTTTTGCCGCTTGAAAAAAATCTATTCCTTTTTGAAGGATATGATCATGGTATTTTACCACTTCGCTTTCGTTTAATGCCTCTTTAAGTAGCTCTTTTCGTTGGAGATAGGTCAGTTCTTCCGTGGAATATCCATTGAGCCAGAGTAGATCAAAAACTTGATAGATGAGTACACGATCAGGGTTTTCTCCGGTACGCTGCAGCCATTGGAAGTTAGGTTTTCCTTTGTCGTCATAGGCTATTATCTCGCCATCGAGCACCATATCATTGTGCTGGAGGCGGAGTGCATGGGTTACTTTTTTGTATTTTTGAGAAAAATCAATCCCGTTTCTTGAATAGAACCTGATATCTTTATTACGCAGATCAGCAATAGCCCTATAGCCGTCCCATTTGATTTCAAAAGCCCAGTCTTTGTCATCAAAAGGTTTTTCCAAAATTTTGCAGAGCATAGGTTTAATGAATTCCGGGATTTTTTTTGATATTGAAAGATTGGGGCTAATTTTTTTTAGATCTTTTTTTTGGAGGATTTTTTTCTTGTTTAGGTAAGCAGAGACTTTTGATGTTTTGGCAGTATGTTTTTCCGCATCGTACTCTTCGGAAACGGCGTATTTATCTTTATGTTTTATCAGCAGCCAAGCATTGTCGTCTTTAGGGTTTTTGATTTTTACGAGGGCAAATTCGCCTTTCAGTTTTTTCCCATGAAGGATGAATTTTAGGGATTCTTTATGTAGATCAGCCCGCATAAGCAGGTCATCGGTTTTGCCTTTTACCTTTTGGGTGGGTTCGTATGTTCCTTCGTCCCAAATTTCCACTTCCCCTGCGCCATAATTTCCTTTTGGAATTGTTCCTTCAAAGTTGCGGTATTCATAGGGGTGATCTTCCACTCTAATGGCCAATCTCTTATCTGCAGGATTCATAGAAGGGCCTTTAGGCACCGCCCAGCTTTTCAGCACGCCTTTCATCTCCAAACGGAAATCATAATGGAGTCTTGTAGCCGCATGCCGCTGCACTACAAATTTCAGTTTCGTGGTGTTTGATTCTTCTTCCCCTTCGGGTTCAGAGGTTTGTTTGAAATCACGTTTTTTATGATATTCTTTTAAAGACATAGTGAATGGAATGATAGATTAACCAACATTTTTCTTGCTGTTTTCGAGGCTGGCTTTCAGCATTGCCATAAGGTCTGTAGCTTTCCCTTTTGTTTCTTCTTCTTTTGTTATTTTTATTTTTTTGCCTTTTGCCTTTTGCTTTATGATTTTTAAAAGATCGGCATGGTATGTATCTTTATATTCGGCAGGATCAAAAGTATTTGCCAAAGAGGTAATGAGTGCTTCTGCCATTTTTAACTCATTTGTTTTGGGCGCATTACCCTTTGGGATCTTCAGTTCCTCGTACGTTCGCAGTTCTTCAGGATAACGCATCCTGTTTACCATGAGTATGTTCCCTTGGTAGGGGCGTATCATACAAAGAATTTCTTTTTCTCTGAGGACAAAAGAGCCTATCCCGGCCATTTTGGTTTTTATCAAAGCTTTTAATAACAATTTATAGGCGGCTTCCCCATTTTTCTGAGGTTCTAAAAAATAAGGCGTTTCAAAAAGTGCAGGGTCAATTTCTGCTTCTTTGACAAACTGGGAAATAGCTAATGTTTTCGTCTTTTCAGGCCTTGCCGCTTTAAAATCCTTATCTTCAAGGACAATGTATTTATCTTCCAGTTTATAACCTTTGACGATATTTTCCCAGGCGACTTCTTTTCCCGTGTTTTCGTTCACACGCTTAAAACGTATATTACTCAGATCCTTGCTGTCCAGCATGTCCAGATCCAATGTGCTTGAATCTGTCGCCGAATACAGTTTGATGGGTATATTGACCAAACCGAAACCGATAGCACCATTCCAAATAGCTCTCATAGTCGTGTATGTTTATGATGAATACAGATTCCTGTCCAGTTTTGTTTTTATTAACTCCGGCCCTAAGGAAGTACTGACAATCAGAGATTAATTGATAGGGGTAATATTAATTGTAGAGGGAACTTTCTGTTGTGCCGCAAAAGTATATGTAAAACCCGTGCTTAAAATATTTCAGGGACTGGAGATGAGGGGTTAGGGATTAGAGTGGATAAGGGAGTTTTGAAGCTTGTTTTTTGCAGAGCCTTACACACCTGCTGTCCATCCCGGGCCTGTCGAGGGATCTCAAAGCTATAGCGCTGTACCTATCCTTAATGTACTACAGTAGAACACATTTCTTCTTCTTTGGTCTGAGATTTCTCATTTCATTCGAAATAACAATATCCATGGTTTTGTGAAGTGTTTTTTGGCTTTAAGCAGGAATTAAAATCGGACTAGTACATCCCGATCTAGCGTCCTCCCGTTTTACCAAGGTCGGATAGAAGCCCTGCACAGAGACGGGATAGTGGGAGGGGAAATGCGGAGTCAGCCTGTGCTGTGCAGGGCTTACGGGGGAGGCTGGAGCGACAAAACCTCGGTACCCTTTTATTCATGGTTTTATCTTCATAAACAAAAAAAACGCTGAATTTTGAAGAGCTTGGCTTTTCAAAATTCACAAAGCATTTTCCTTATTCTTTGTTTTGTTGAATAAATGGGTGAAACGGAAAAGCACCTTGGCCCTTGGGTGCATCCAAGGGCTAGACCCAGCGTTCATGAGCGGAACCAAATTAATAAAAAAAGCTACATTTTGTTTTTCAAAAGGCACTGCTCAGGAGAGCAAGCGCCAGCATTAAGAAAACAGATCTGCTTTCAGTGATGGTGCCACACAGAAACCCTAGGGAAAAGGAGATTGCTTCTTCAATAAAAACAATATATATCAAACATTTGCCAAGATATTTTTGTAGGTTTATATAGAGAACCTTATAAAGGAAGAATCTTATGATTTTTAAAAACGACACCCCCCTGCATATAGTTTTAAACGATCTGTTTGAGCATTACCGTGAAAATGTAACAGACGTAGATAAAATTACAAATGCTCTTTTGGAAAAAGGTATTGTTCATTCTCAATCGGATATTGTAAATGATCATATTGCTTTCCGCACTTTAGGAGTACCTCATTTGGCAATACAATCTTTAGAGAAAGTATTTCTGCATTATGGGTATACCCGACAAGACTTTTACCATTTTGATGCCAAAAAATTAAACGCCTATTGGTATGCTCCTCCCGCGCCTGAATATCCCCGTATATTTATGTCAGAATTAAAAGTAGAAGAGCTTAGCAAAGAAGCTCAGGATATTATTTATAAATATACCGACGGGATAAAATCAGATCCTGTAGAAAGCTTGGAGTTGGACAACGGACAGGAAGTAGCTGCGTTTTTGCAAAATCCATTATGGGCTTTGCCCACTTCCGAAGAGTATAAACAGCTGTTAGAAGAAAGCGAATATGCAGCTTGGGTGATCTACAACCGGTATTATTTAAACCATTATACCATCAGTATCCATGAGTTGAAAGAAGGGTATAACACTATCGAAGAGTTTAATCTTTTTTTAGAAAGTATAGGGATAAAACTTAATTCTTCCGGCGGGAAAATCAAGACCAGTGAAGACGGTCTGTTAAAGCAGAGCAGTACAGTTTCCGCGCTGTATAAAGCTGAGTTTGTAGACGGTGTTACTTTAGAAATTGCGGGCAGCTATGTGGAATTTGCAGAACGTAAAGTGCTGCCACAATATAAGGATTTACCCAAAGAACAGATTGAAAATCACCATCGCCGGGAAGGGTTTGAAACCGGCAATGCCGACAAGATTTTTGAGAGTACTTATACCGATCAGATGAAAAAGAAGTAGTTTCCATGGAAGCTCCCCTCATTTCGGATTTGCAAAAATTGTCCAAGTTTTTTGAAGGTGAATTGCATATGGATAGGACGATGCGGCATCTGTATGCAACCGATGCGTCTGCGTATAGAGAAATGCCTCTGGCTGTTGCTTTTCCGCGTTCCGAAGAAGATATTGTCCGGTTGGTGGAATATGCAAATGGGCATCAGGTGTCTTTGATCCCAAGGGCAGCCGGGACCTCTTTGGCCGGTCAGGTGGTGGGGCAGGGGATAATTGTGGATATTTCTAAATATTTCACATCCATTTTGGAAATAAACACCGAAGAACAGTGGGTGAGGGTGCAGCCGGGTGTGATCCGCGATGAGCTTAATCAAGCTTTGGATACATACAATCTTTTTTTTGCTCCTGAGACTTCTACTGCTAATAGAGCTATGATCGGAGGAATGGTGGGAAACAACTCTTGTGGATCCAATTCTTTAATCTATGGAAGTACCCGGGAACATACTTTAGAGATAAAAGCTGTGTTGAGCGATGGCTCGAAAGTATGTTTTAAAAGTTTATCTTTTGACGATTTTATAACGAAGTCTAAGCTGCCGACCCTAGAAGGTAGGCTGTACCAACAAGCCAAGAAAACTTTAGGGGAATACTCTATCCAGCAGAGAATTTTGAGGGAGTTCCCGAAACCGGAAGTAAGACGCCGGAATACGGGCTACGCAGTAGATGAACTCATGAAAAGTGATCCTTTTTTTGCAGGTGAGCCCCTTTTTAATTTTTGCAAATTGCTCTGTGGTTCGGAAGGGACATTAGCTTTTATCACGGAAATAAAAGTAAAAGTGGTGCCCACACCCCCCTTTCCTACAACTCTTTTGTGCGTGCATTTTAACAGTATAAAAGAAGCTCTAAAAGCGAATATCATTGCTTTGCAGCACCAACCGAGGAGTGTAGAATTAATGGATCATTATATCCTGGAGTGTACAAAAAACAACCTTACCCAGATAGAAAATCGTTTTTTCATAAAAGGGAATCCCCAGGCCGTTTTAATTATTGAATGCGATGGGCGTACAGAGGGGGAAATTGGCAGAAAAGCGGAGGCTATAGAAAAAGATATGCGTAAAGAAGGGGTGGGCTATTATTTTCCACGGGTATCCGGTAAAGATAAGCAACGGGTATGGAGTTTGCGCAAAGCGGGGCTAGGTTTGCTGAGTAATATGCCGGGGGATGAAAAGCCAGTTTCGGTCATTGAAGATACCGCGGTAGATATTTACGATCTGCCCGCATACATTGAAGAATTTAATAAGGTATTGGATAAATACGGATTATATGCCGTGCATTATGCCCATGCCTCTGTGGGAGAATTACACTTACGCCCTATTTTAAACCTAAAGAAGCGGGAAGGAAAGGAGATGTTTCGGCAGATTGCACTTGAGATAGCGTATCTGGTCAAAAAATACAAAGGGTCGCTGAGCGGTGAGCATGGTGACGGGCGCTTGCGTGGAGAATTTATCCCTATCATGATAGGAGAGGAGAATTATCACCTTCTAAAAGAGATCAAGCAAACATGGGATCCAAAGGGGATATTTAATCCCGGTAAAATCGTAGATGCACCAGCTATGGATACGCATTTACGCTATGATGCGTACCGGAAACGAAAAGAAATAAAAAGTGTTTACCGCTACGCCGGGCAGAATTTTATGCAGCATGTAGAACAGTGCAATGGCTCGGGAGACTGTCGAAAAACACATTTGGCAGGCGGAACGATGTGCCCGTCTTATATGGCAACGAAAAATGAGAAGGATACTACCCGGGCCCGCGCGAATGCTCTTAGAGAGTTTATCGCCCATTCAGATAAGAACAACCCTTTTGATCATCCGGAAGTAAAAGAAGTGCTGGACTTGTGCCTGAGCTGTAAAGGGTGTAAGTCGGAATGCCCTTCCAGTGTAGATATGGCGAAACTCAAAGCCGATTTTATGCAAGGGTATTATGACGCCCATGGAGTGCCCTTACGCACAAGAATGATTGGAAATCTTCATCAAATTATGCGCGTGGCTATGCTCATGCCCGGCTTATATAACCGTATAGTTTCAACGCGATGGACAAGCCGGCTTATTAAAAAAATGCTTCATTTTTCTGAATACCGGGAACTGCCGAAACTCCATGACGGAAGTTTATACCATTGGTTTACAAAAAGAAAAAAACCTACACTTCAGCAGAAAAAAAGAGGGAGTGTATATTTTTTTTGCGATGAGTTTACCAATTATCAAGATAAAAAGATAGGCCAAAAAGCTATTTTGCTACTGGAAGCGTTGGGATATCATCCGCAATTCATAAAACATAAAAGCAGCGGTAGGGCCTTAATGTCGAAAGGCTTATTGAGACAAGCTAAAAAAATAGCGGATAAGAATATGGAAATATTTACTTCCTTAATCAAGGAAGAAGTACCTTTGGTCGGTGTAGAACCTTCTGCTATATTGAGCTTTCGGGATGAATATCTGGATCTCGTCTCTGAAAAATGGATAAAAGAGGCCGAAAATATAGGGCAATATGCCTGGACAATAGAAGAGTTTTTGATGCGGGAAATGCGTAAAGGAAATATTTCTAAAAGCTCCTTTACGCAAAAGAAATGCAAGATAAAGCTGCAAAACCATTGTCATCAGAAAGCTTTGCATGTAAGTCATGCTTCAGAATATATTCTGCGTTTTCCACAAAACTACGAGGTGGAAGTCATTCCTTCGGGCTGTTGTGGTATGGCAGGCTCTTTTGGTTTTGAAAGAGAACATTATGAAGTATCGATGAAAATAGGCGAGTTGGTTTTGTTTCCTGCAGTGCGAAAAAGTGCGGAAGATGTCCGGATTGCCGCATCCGGTACGAGCTGCCGCCATCAGATATACGAGGGGACCCACAAAAAAGCGTTTCATCCGGTAGAATTATTATATGAAGCGTTATGCCCGCCAGGGGAAGAGAATGAAATTATGACAAGGGAATGAGAATTTAATTTTTACGTTTGTGCTACCGGCTTAACACCGGTATGCCCCTGTGAAATTTGTCATAAACTTCAAGTGAAGGGCTGATTGTCAATATATTGAGTTTTAATTTTATAAAGTAAACTTTCTCCAGTTTGAGCGGTTTTGCGGTGTGGAGATGTAAGTTAGCGTCTTTTGCCGTACCTTTGGCACAAACTTCGGCGCTTCAAATCAGTTCACCATACACCTCGTGACCGTGGAACAGCATGGGAGATAATGTTCCGGATTACCTGTCAATTCGTGATTTCGGGAGCAGGTTAGGTAATTCAAAGAATAAGTTTATGCAGATTGGATGTATATAAATAGATGTCAAAAAAAATAAAAAACAAAGGAGTAATAGTCTTTCTATTAGGGTTGTTAAGTGCGATAGGGCCTTTTTCCATAGATATGTATTTGCCGGGTTTTGAATACATCGCTTCGGATCTGAATACTACAATAGATAAAGTACAGCTTTCATTGACTTCTTTTTTTGTCGGGATAGCGGTAGGTCAGATGATTTACGGCCCTTTATTGGATCGATTCGGGCGGCGGATTCCACTGATGACAGGCTTGTTTATTTATATTGCCGCTTCTATCGTATTGGCTTATATCCAGTCGGTAGAAAGTCTTATTTTCTACCGTTTTGTGCAGGCCTTAGGCAGCTGCTCGGGCATGGTCGCAGCGCGTGCTTTTGTGCGCGATTATTTTCCACCTCAAGAGACAGCCAAAATTTTTTCCATGTTGATGTTGGTCATTGGGGTATCCCCGGTGTTAGCACCTACTTTTGGCGGGTATGTTACCCATTATTTTGGTTGGAATGCTATTTTTATAGCCTTAGCGCTGCTTATATTTCTCGTATTAGTAGGGGTATTCTTTTTCCTTCCTGAAAAACGGGGTGCTGATATCACCATGTCTTTGAGGCCCAGAGCCATTATATCTAATTTTTTGCGTGTGGGTAAAGTCCCGCAATTCTATATTTACGCATCCGCCGGGGCATTCAGTGCTTCGGGCTTATACGCTTACCTTTCCGGATCACCCTTTGTGATGATGGAGTTGTATGGGGTCAATGAAAGGCAGTATGGATGGATATTCGGATTGATCGCGGCGGGAATGGTGATCGCAAGCCAGGTTAATAATGTGGTTTTAAACAGGTTTTCAAGCGAAAGGGTAGCTCGAACAGCCGCCAGTATCCAAGCCCTGGTCGGCCTGACGATGATCACTTTGAGCTTATTTGACTGGATGACTCTCCCTATCTTGATAGCGCTCATTTTCTCATACATGTCTTGTCAGGGTTTTGTGTTTCCGAATGCTTCGGCACTATCTCTTAACCCTTTTACAAAATCCGCCGGAAGTGCTTCTGCTTTATTGGGTTTTATTCAGATGACTATAGGGGCATTTGCTTCTTTTTTGACAAGTTTTCTGCATAACCATACGGAAAAACCTATGATTGTGGTGATGGCAGTTTGTACTTGTGTAAGTTGTTTCCTCATTATGTTTTTAGGAAGGAAGATCAAAACTACGGCGGGTTAATTTTTCTGGATGGAGTCCGGTGCACTGTACGTTCGAGAATCGGTTGAATTAAAGATTTATCTTCTCGGGGGGCGTAAGTATTCCCTATCAACTCGTAATGTAGCATTTTAATAATTGAATTCAGGGTTAACATAAAAACCCCTTTGATGCACATACAGTTTAACAAAGGGGGTAAATTTTTAGAAACTTAATTCCGAACGATTAGAGCGGATCGGGTATCAATTCCTCTTCTTCCGGTTCCATCAGATAACGTTCTTTACTGTCGTTTAATTCATCCATCCAATCGGTGTGGTGTTCAGCCGCTTGTGTGCCCGTAACAACGGATGTAAAGATCTTGTCGCGGTAAGTTAAGATGTTCTCCTCTTTATCTTGGAGCCATTCTTTAAACATGTTGGCGACTTTGTCTGTATTGAAATCGGGGTAATCCGATAAAGTCAGCAAATCTTTGATATAGTCCGTTTGGAAATCCACCTCCTGATTGGCGGTTTCTACCTGCGCATATTTGTCCAACCAAGTGTTGATGTCTTTGGTACGCTCTTCTTTAGGAGGCAGTTCAAATTTTCCCATCATGTAATCTCTTGCCACCCAAGCTTGTGCATCGAACATATTAAAGGTATAGTATTGATCTTGCATACCTAAATAAATCAGATTGGGCAGATCATTAAAGAAAATCCCTTTATAAATATCGTTAGGGTATAAATTGTTTTTGGTTTTCAATCGATATTGATCCGGCAGGAATGGAAATTTATGTTGATATCCTGTGCACATGACTACGGCATCAAATTTTTTAGAACTGCCGTCTTTGAAAAATGCTGTGTCGTCTTCAAAATGCGTGACTAAAGGCAGTTCTTCAATTCCCTCTGGCCAATCTACACCTATAGGATTGGAGCGGTAACTGAGTGTGATGGAGTTTGCACCGTGTTTGTAGCATTGTACTCCTATGTCTTCTGCAGAATAGCTGCTCCCGATTAATAGCAAATCCTGACCCTTGAATTGATCGGCGCCTCTAAAATCATGCGCATGCATGACGGCACCCGGGAAATTTTCTATACCTTTAAAATAAGGCATATTAGGCGTAGAGAAGTGACCGGAAGCCACTACTAAAAAATCAAATATTTCTTCGTACGTACGGTTTTCTTTTAGATCGTCCAAAATAACTCTAAATTGATTTTTGTCTTCTAAATACTCTACCCAACGTACCGTAGTATTAAAACGGATGTAGTTTTTGGCGTTACTTTTCTTAATCCTTCCTTGTATGTAATCAAATAAAACCGGGCGCGGGGGATAAGAGGAAATAGGTTTGCCAAAATGTTCGTCAAACGAATAGTCAGAAAACTCCAAACACTCTTTAGGGCCATTGGACCAAAGGTATTTATACATACTGCCGTGAATAGGTTCTCCATATTTTCCAACCCCTGTTCTCCACGTATAATTCCACATGCCGCCCCAATGTCTTTGTTTTTCAAAACAAACAATCTCAGGAGTTTCTACCCCTGCTTTTTCTAAGGCTTCGAAGGCCCTGAGCTGAGCCAATCCACTGGGACCGGCACCAATAATTCCGATTCTTTTGTTATCTGCTTTTGTCATATATGTATTTAAAAATGAAAATTATATATCTTGTCATGCCACGTGCATCACACAGCTACTTAGGGTTTTTAAAAAACACCTAAAATTTGTTAATAAGTTTTATGAGCAAAGGCTTTTTCGTGCCTTATCCTCCCCGTAAGAGATGAATGCACGTCGCCTTGTAAGAGACTTAAGTAGCTTTACATATTAATAGAAGATTGAATGACAATCTTGCCGGCAGAATTTAATTTTTTTTCTTGTAAAAGTCAAGGTAATTGGTGTTTTTCTCTTTGAATCCCCCATCTTCTTCCGGAAACCTCCCCGTAATAGCCCGCTATTCCTTCGCCGCTCTCCCTTGAAATCTGATAATTTCAAAGCGTTCTGAGCAAAAAATAATAATCGAGCTCAGGTTTTTAGGATGTTTTTACAAGTTTCTTTTGGGCTAAAAAGCGAAATAAAGGGTATTCCAAGAGGCCTGCAAGCCTCTTGGAATACCCTAGGTCTTTTTCCCCTATGGTTAAAAGGGGAAATTAGTTCACATGAGGTAATGTTTTATAGTTTTTTCCGTAATCCAGCATTTGGTCAAAGAATGAATCTACGTATTCTAATTTGACATCCGTTATTTCATCCTCTGAATCGACTACTGGGATAAGCTTCGGTTGAATAAAACCGGAGTAAGGTTTGATGCCTAAATCGGCATAACGATCCAATACTTCTTTATGCATTTCTTGGTTGACTTTGACGCCGTACGTTTCGATCAGATTTTTCCCTGCTTCATAATCTCCTTCAGATTTGATGCGTTGAATTTCACGGAGCTGTTCGCCGAAAATCTCTCTTAGTTTTTCATAGTCGTTAATCTGTACATACGTTTTTCCGTCTTCTTTGATAAGTTCTACCACATTGTCTTCTTTCCCTTTTTCTAAGGCCCAATAGGCATTTAAGCTGCGGTTTCTCATGTGGGCTTGCTGGATATCATCGCCTAGGCTTAAACGGGTATACTGCGTCAGTAAGCCATTCATCATGTAGTGATCATATTGAGCTTTTCCTACTTCGAGATCAGACATCACGCCTATATCGATAAGCTTTTGATCCAAGATATAATACAAAGCAATTAAATCTGCTCTCGCTTCTTCTAAAGGGGAGGCATAGCTTCTCAAGGTTTTGTCGGGAGTGCTTACACCCGGGTTTAATTTTCCGGAAGCATGGCCTATGCATTCATGCATATCTGTGTGGAGATTGTCGGATAGAGCTCCGTGTTTTTTTAACCGGGCTAAGACTTTTTTATCTTTCACAAACTCTTCTAAGAAGCCGCTGCTGGCACTGTTGTCGTTGTATGCATTTACTATATTGTTTAATGAAACTGATTTTGACCCATGCTCTTTACGAATCCAGTCCGAATTGGGAAGGTTGACGCCGATGGGGGTGGAAGGTGCGGAATCTCCGGATTCTAAAATGACATTGATGCCTGTGGCCGTAATGCCTTTCACATTTTCTTTTTTGTGCTCTTTCATTAAAGGGGAGTTGTCTTCAAACCACTGGGCTTCTTTAGCTATTTTTTGAATACGGGCCGTGCTCTCTAAGTCACGCATAGAAAGAATGGTCTCGAAGCTGCCTTTCTTGCCGAGCGGATCAGCATATACCTCAATAAACCCATTTGAAAAATCAATAATACTCGCCGTGTCTTGCACCCACGCAATGTTATACGCATCCCAATCTTTCACATCTCCGGATTTATAATATTTAACGAGCAATTGCAAAGCTTTAGCTTGCTGTTCGTTTTCAGCGGTTTGAATAGCTTTTTCTAACCAAAAAATCATTTCGTCTATAGCCTCTCCATACATGCCGCCGGATTTCCATAGCCGTTCGCTTACCTCTCCATTTTCTTTGACCACTTTGGAATTTAACCCCCATTCCGGTTCTTCATCGCTTTTTGGAAATTGATCATAGAAGTCATGTACCTCTTCCTCTGTTACCCCTTCATAAAAATTAACCGCTGAGTTAGTTACGTGATCGATGTCAGGTCTTGTATCCCGGGACATAGGCATATACTCGGCGTCGAAGAGTACTTTTTTCATTAATTCAAGTAATTCTTCGGGAGTTTGCCCTTCGGTAAGAGGCAAATCTTCCGTGCTTATCGAGTTGACCAACTTTTCAAAATAGGCTTCGGAAAATTCGGGTTTAAATTTATAGTTTGCATAATGGTGGTGAATGCCGTGACTAAACCACATCCTGCCGGAATACGTCTGGAAAGCCTCCCAATCTTTTCCGGATTTCTCTATGTTGTCCGTATTCCATATTGCTTCTATCACTCTGCGGATCTGCAGGTTGTATTTTCCGTTTTGGTCGTATATTATATCATGTCCGGCTAATGCAGCTTCTGATAAATAATAGGCTAACTTTTTTTGCTGTAAACTGAGGTCTTCCCACCCAGGGACTTTGTAGCGCAGAATTTGGATATCTGCAAAAGATTCAGCTTGCAAATTGAAAGCAGTAGAAGACTGAACTTCCTCCTGATTGTCAGTATTCCCGCAGCGGATGAATCCCGATAAGACGATGAGGCTTAAGAGGGATAGATAAGAGAGTTTAATAGTATGCATAAGGTGATGTTTCGTGTAATAAACTCTAAAGTAATGAATATTACTTTTTAATGAAAATTTTTCATGGAAAGCGGGGGAATATCATTCTTTTTAATCCTTACCTTTGCCGTTCTCTAATTTTACACACAAGGAATATGAACAGAGGATTGATAGCTTTGGCATTTGGCGGGCTTGCGATAGGCATGACAGAGTTTAACATGATGGGCTTGTTGATTGAGATTGCCCGGGATATGGGGATAAGTATACCCAAAGCGAGTAATTTGATAGGTCTTTATGCCTTGGGCGTTGTAGTGGGGGCACCCACTTTGGTGATGCTTACAGCAAAAATGCCTCCGAAGAAAGTGCTTTTCTATTTGATGGTTTTGTTTTTTCTGTTCAATGGTCTTTTTGCCATGGCGCCTAACGAGTGGTCTTTGTATATTGCGCGGTTTGTTTCTGGTCTCCCGCATGGAGCGTTCTTCGGGGTGGGATCCGTTGTCGCCGCCCGATTGGCCAAACCTGGAAAAGAAGCGCAGGCTATTTCTATCATGTTTACCGGTATGACAATAGCCAATTTAGCCGGCATTCCTTTAGGGACGTATTTAGGCCAACATTTTTCGTGGAGGATTACCTATGGCATCATCAGCTGCTTAGGACTGATCACTGCAACAGCGATATATCTATGGATGCCAAAAATTGAAGAATCTCCCATTAATGTCCGTCATCAGCTTCATTATTTCACGAAAAAAGAAGCTTGGCTGATCATGGCTATTATTTCTATCGGTACCGGAGGTTTGTTTGCCTGGATAAGCTATATAGGCCCTTTGGTTACACAAGTTTCAGGCTTGTTAGAGGAGAGGGTACCCATTATTATGTTTTTAGTAGGGTCGGGAATGTTTTTCGGCAATCTGTTGGGGGGCAAGCTGGCAGATACTATTGCCCCTTCCCGTGCAGCGATGTTTAGTTTTACACTGATGGCGCTTTGTTTATTGATTCTGTATTTTGTTTCCCCCGTCAAATGGATGGCCTATCCAATGGCTTTTATTACCGGTGTGATTTCCTTTAGCATAGGATCGAGCTTACAGATGATGCTTATCCTAAGTGCAAAAGGAGCAGAAACTATTGCCGCATCTGCAGGTCAGGCAGCGTTTAATGTGGGAAATTCTCTGGGAGCTTATTTTGGCGCCATCCCTATCAGCTTAGGCTATGCGTATAATTCCCCGTTGTTAGTCGGAGTAGGAATGGCCAGTATCGGCGCAGTACTGTCGATTACCTATATGATTTACTATAGAAGTTCGAGGTAAAATACATCTACTTGATCTCAGCTTCAGCGTTGTTTTTTTAATTCCTCATGTCCAATAACGAAAACGTTATCGTGTTTTGTGCAAACGATTGTGTTGGGTCTGAGGATTGTTTCTTCCTTACCAAAAGAGTAACATTGCTATACGGCTTTAGGTTCTTTTTACAATTATAAATGTAAGGTGGTAGTATTGTAAAACATTACGATAGAACGCGTGTAATAGCTGTTCCCGAAGATTTTTCGGCACAACGCATAGGATATAGGAAACTGCTTTCAGGGAAAGGCTATTCCACTCTTTGTTTTTCATTCGGTTTCATTTTTCCGGTTTCTATAATAGAGAAAGAAACGATGGACCAGCACTCTTTATTACCTAAAACCGTATGAACCAAGGGTACAGGACTGAAATAAGGAATAAGACAAAACATTTTTAAAAGATTTTTTGATACATTAGAGAGACTTTAGTTTTAAAGACCGTTTGCATAAGAAAAAAACAAAAATGGGGAGATTAAGAAGAGTTTTCGATAAAATAAGATGGATAGTTCGGATCAATATAGCCTTACTTCTTTTGGTTTTTACTTCTCAGTGTGATAAACAGGGTAAAGATTTATTGGAGCTGGAGGAAGGCTCCCGCATTGTATTGATAGGTAATAACTTAGCATCCCGGATGGGAGAATTTGGTTATTTTGAGACAGAGCTTCATCTTCGTTACCCGGATAAATCTCTGTTTATCCGCAATATGGCTCATCCTGGGCATACGCCGGCATTCCGTATGCATTCTTCCCGCAATTCACCATGGGCGTTTCCGGGCGCAGAAAAGTTTTCCCCTCAGTTTGCAGCCGAACCTTCTACGGAAGGGCATTTTCCGACAGAAGACGAGTGGCTGACGGATCTTAAGGCAGATATTATTATTGCTTTCTTTGGATATAATGAATCGTTTGAGGGGAAAGAGGGTGTAGAAAATTTCAAAAAAGAGTTAGATGCTTTTATCAAACATACACACCGCCAGCAGTATAATGGTGCTACGCCTGCCCAGCTGGCCTTGGTATCCCCTATCGCTTTTCAAGATTTTTCTGATAAGTATGACCTTCCGGACGGTAAAGTGGAAAATACTAACATCCGCCTTTACACGGACGCTATGAAGGAGGTGGCTGCTGAAAACAAGGTGCTTTTTTTAGATGTTTTTTCGCCCACCAAAAAATGGTTTGACTCTGCGGAAAATTTAACGATCGATGGGTCGCAGCTATCCGGACAAGGGTATAAGAAGTTTGCAGAACTGCTTGCGGACAGAATCTTTGGAAAAGCAAAACGGAAAGTACATACGGAATATCACGGGGAGGTACGGAAAGCTGTTTTGGAAAAAAACTGGATGTGGTTGAAAGATTTTAAAATCCCGAATGGTGTGCATGCTTACGGCCGGCGTTATAACCCATTTGGTCCCGATAATTATCCGGCAGAACAAGCTAAGCTTCAGGAATTGACGGCTATCCGCGATACCGCTATTTGGAAAGCAGCACAAGGAATAAAGATGGATTTGGAACTTGCTGACCGAAATACTTCTCCATTACCAGAGGTAGAAACAAACTACGACGATCCTGAAAATGAAGGGTACCTATATGGCCAGGATGCATTGCATAAATTTCATATGGCACCGGGGTACAAAATTGAACTTTTTGCCTCCGAAAAAGAATTTCCGGATTTAGCGAATCCGGTTCAGATATCTTTTGATAATGAAGGCCGTCTTTGGGTAGCGACTATGCCTACTTACCCCCATTGGAAACCGGGTGACCCTAAACCTAATGATAAGATTATTATTTTAGAGGATACGGATGGGGATGGAAAAGCAGATAAGCAAACTACCTTTGCCGAGGGGTTACATTTACCTATAGGTTTTGAAATCGCGCCGGAAGGGGTATATGTGTCACAAAGTACCCATCTGATACTTTTAAAAGATACCAATGGAGATGGAAAAGCGGATAGCAGGGAAATACTTTTGAGTGGGTTTGATGATCACGACACGCACCATGCACACGGTGCCTATACTGCGGACCCTTCTGGAGCTATTTATATGGGCGAAGGTGTTTTCCTTCATTCCAATGTAGAAACATCTCATGGCACGGTGCGGGCTACAAACGGAGGTTTTTTTCGCTACAATACCCGGCAGCGTAAACTGGAGCGTATAGCACAGGTCGATGTTTTAAATCCCTGGGGGATTGCTTTTGATGATTGGGGGCAACCCTTTTATACCGAAACTTCCAGTCCGGATGTACGCTGGATGATGCCCGGAATGGTAAAGCCGAAATATGGCAAAGCGACGCCAAAATCCCGTGATTTGCTTCAGCCTGAACACAGGGTCAGGCCTACGTCAGGTTTGGAGTTTATCTCAAGCCGCCATTTTCCGGATACGGTGCAAGGGGACTTTTTGATTAATAATACCATTGGCTTTTTAGGTACAAAACAGCACAGTTTGGTGGATGACGGAACGGGGTATAAAAGTAAGCATCGTTTGGACTTACTTTGGTCAGAAGATAAAAATTTTCGCCCGGTGGACATGGAGTTTGCTCCCGATGGCTCTTTGTATTTGGTGGACTGGCATAATGTATTGGTAGGGCATATGCAACACAATGCGCGTGATCCGCTCAGAGATCATATGCATGGCCGCATTTACAGGGTGACTTACCCTTCCCGGCCTTTGGTAAAGCCTGCAAAAATTGCCGGGGCAAGTATAAGAGAGCTTTTTGAAAATTTAAAGCTCCCGGAATACAGAAGCCGGTACCGCACAAGGCGGGAACTCCGTGGGCGGGAACCGAGTAAAGTGCTTGCTTATCTGAAAAAATGGGTAGGTCAACTCCATAAAGAGGATGCTCAATATGAACATCACTTGCTCGAAGCCCTGTGGGTAAGCTGGGGGCTCAACCAAATAGATCAAACGTTGCTCGAGAAATTGCTGGAAGCAAAAGACCATCGTGTCAGAGCCGCCGCTGTGCAAGTACTGAGGAACGGAGGCCATCAAATACCGAATCAGACGGAACTATTGGTGAAATCTGCGGGCGATCAGCAGGGCAGAGTCCGCTTAGAAGCCATTGTGGCTGCTTCTTGGCTGGAGAAAGAAGAAGGGCTAAAAGTTTTGAAAGAAGCAAAGAAATATGCGCTTGATGAATGGATGAAGCCGGCCTTTGAAACTTCGTGGGCTTATTTAAAAGGAGAACCGCTAAAAAAACAAGAAGAAGACAAGATCAGTACCGAGCTTAAAGGCGAAGAACGGGAATTGTATATAAAAGGAAGTGCCTTGTTTGCCCAAGAGGGCTTTTGTGCGACTTGTCACCAATCGAATGGAAGGGGATTGGAATCTTCCGGTTTCCCTCCCCTGGCCGGAACCCGATGGGTTTTAGGAAATGAAGAACGGCTTATAAAACTTACTTTAAAAGGACTATATGGCCCTATTAAAGTTTTAGGAAAAGAATACCCGGGACAAGTGCCTATGACTTCTTTTGGAGGTTTATTGAACGACGAGGAAGTTGCTGCCGTGCTGACTTATGTGCGGAATTCCTTCGGGAATAATGCGGCTGCCGTTACTCCGGAAAAAGTGAAAGAGGTACGGGAGAAAATACAAGATAAAGAAGGTTTTTACAGACCGGAAGATCTGCTGCGGGAATACCCTCTTGAAAATAAATAAGAAGAAAGTAAAGTATTGGATAAACAAAGAAATTAAATAATGGTACAGGTGAAAAAAGTTGGCGTGGCGGTCATTACATGGATGTGGATGTTGTCCTGGGGCTGTGCTCAGCAATCGGATATGTGGCTGGAATTTCACCCCAAGGATGAAAATAACACAGGGAAACAAATTGTCCTGATTTCAGGGGATGAGGAATATCGATCCGAAGAATACTTGCCCATGTTAGCCAAGATATTGACAACGCATCATGGTTTTAAAACCCGCGTCTTGTTTGCTGTTGATCCTCAAACCGGTTTGGTGGATCCAACTTATACCCAAAATATCCCCGGCATGGAACATCTCGAGACTGCTGATCTGCTTATTATCGCTATCCGTTTTAGGGAGCTGCCTGATGAACAAATGAAATATTTGGAGGCTTATCTGGATACTGGAAAACCGGTTATCGGGCTTAGAACGGCTACGCATGCCTTTAATTATGACAAAAATTCAAACAGCGCTTATACAAAATACAGCTATTCAAGCGATGAAAAAGATTGGCAGGGAGGCTTCGGGCAGCGGATATTAGGAGAAACATGGATTAGTCACCATGGTGTCCACGGGAGCGAAGGAACCCGGGGCTTGATCAATGGATTTTTTAAATCACACCCCATAGTAGAAAATGTAGAAGATATCTGGGGGCCTACAGATGTGTATACAGTAGAAAATCTATCAGAAGAAGCAAAAGTATTGGTATGGGGACAAAGTACTCAGGGGATGACAGCAGAAAGTCCGGTCAACTTAGAGAAGTCTATTATGCCGGTAGCATGGATCCAAAGTTATGAGGGTGAATCCGGGAAAAAAGGCAGGGTTTTTACAACGACAATGGGTTCCGCTATAGATTTTTTAAGTGAAGATTTAAGACGGCTGGTGGTGAACGCTTGCTATTGGAGCCTGGAGATAGAAAGGACATCTTCAGAAAAAACAAATGTAGAGATAGTGGGAAATTATCAGCCCACTATGTTTGGGTTCGGAGATTTTAAGAAAAACAAACGTCCAAAAGATTTTGAAAACTAAAGGGGCTCAACAAATCAAAATGGGTTTTAAGGTTGAACACATATATCACTCTGTCTGCTGTAATAATAGTTGTATTTTTATAATTTTATATATCATTTTAAATGTGGGCCTTAGTGTATTATAGAGCATATAGTCTTCTGTTATTGCCCTTTCAAAAACTGATGATTTCATGAAAAAAGTATTTTTATTTTTGCTGGTGGCTTTGTTTTGTAACCCCCATATCCTGGCACAGGAATCTGTTCCTATCATTCCGTTACCCATAGAAGCGGAGAAAAAAGAGGGGGCTTTCCAAATTGACATACACACCCCCTTGTTAGTATCTTCGCCTATTTTAAAAGACATTGCTCATTATTTCCGTACGGAGATGCTTCGTTTAAAATCTATGCCTTTAACTATTCAAAAAGAGGCGTCTGTACCGGCTATCTCCTTCGAATTAACGGACGATATACAAGGGGAAGAAGCATATGAAATAGGGGTGGAAATGGAAGGGGTAACCCTAAAAGGAAGCACACCGGAAGGTGTGTTTAATGCTGCGGTGAGTGTGTTGCAATTGATTACGAATAGTCAGCACACAGGAGAGAAGATTCAAATTGATAATTGGAAAATAAAAGACAAACCTCATTATAAATGGCGCGGTTTGATGTTGGATGAATCCCGCTTTTTTATGGGCAAAGAAAAAGTAAAATCTATCCTTGATTGGATGGCTTTTTATAAGTTAAATCGTTTCCACTGGCACTTGACAGATGAATCGGGATGGCGTATAGAGATAAAGAAATACCCAAAATTAGCGTTGATAGGGGGGATAGGAAATCATAATGATCCAGAAAAACCAGCCGCTTATTACACACAAAAAGAAATTGAAGAAATAGTCGATTACGCTGCCAAACGGAATATAACCGTCATTCCCGAAATAGATATGCCCGGACATGCCACAGCGGCAAATCGGGCATATCCGCAATACAGTGGCGGAGGTAGTGAAAAATACCCGGAATTTACCTTTGATCCGGGAAATCCGGAAACCTACACTTATCTTACCCATATCTTGAGAGAAACGAATGTTTTGTTTCCGTCGAATATGATTCACTTAGGAGGGGATGAAGTAAGCTTTGGAAGCGAAAAATGGAAGGAAAATGAAGGGATCCAACAACTAATGGCTAAATATGGGTTGGAGAATCTGAATGAAGTGGAATATCACTTTATGAAGCAGATGGCAGATTCGGTGTATAAAATGAATGCAAAAGTGTTGGTATGGGATGAGCTGGCGGCCTCGGATCTCCCAAGAGATAAAACCATAATCTATTGGTGGCGGCACGATAAACCGCAGCAATTACAATTAGCATTAGAAAAAGGTTACCAGACCGTATTATGCCCGAGATTGCCTTATTATTTTGATTTTGTTCAAGACAGTGTGCACCGTATTGGGCGAAAATGGGACGGCGGCTATAATTCGCTTCAAGATGTATACAGTTTTTCTGCCGACAGTTTATTGAAAAATAAAGATCAGTTATCTTTAATTAAAGGAATTCAGGCTAACTTGTGGGCAGAAACGATCACAAGTCTAAATCGGGTAGATTATTTGCTTTTCCCACGTTTAGCCGCATTAGCTGAAGCCACATGGACCCCTGAGGAGAACAGGAGCTTTACAGCGTTTGAAGATAGGCTCAAGCTTCATCTCGAATTATATCGGGCACAAAGAGTGTATTTTTATAATCCTTTCAATCCTCAGGAAACCCCGGAGCCCGTGTTCTGAAAAAAGGAAATTGATTATGGAGCTTGCAAATAGGGTAGGGTTTATAAAAGAAGCACACAAAGAAAGCATGTTGATGGTTACGGCTTGCAGCCGGCTGTTATACGCTGGCTTCTGAAGAATTGTTTTTAGCTGTTTCAGGATTAAGCTTGCTGGTTCCTTTATAAAAGTACCTTGTAAAACAGCTCTTTTTTGCTTGGATCGGGTATTGAATTGTAAAGACCAGCTCAGGTTTTGGGGTATTTGGGAATGTCAAAATAATTTCGTATATTCTCGCAGCAGCGAGTATATAGGGCTCAACTCGTGAATAACATATAAGAGCTAACGCTAATACCAAATGAATTGGCGTTAATAGAGGTTATTTCCTCTCAGGAAAATTAACAACTCTGATTCTGATTTTGTTATATTTAATTTTAAAAACGTATCTAAAAATGAGCCGTTGTATTAAACAATCATTTACTATGACAAAAAAAGTTTTAGTCAGTTATCCTGACTCATCCGATTCACCGTTGAAAGTGAAATATAAGGTTTCCAATTCAGGCGGAATAAAAACAATAAACTGTGTAATGTCAACGGATCAAACGCTTCCGAACTGGTTACAGCTTAGAAAATTTGACTTTCGGTCCCTGAAAGCAGAAGGGGCGTATAATTTACTTTTCGAAGAAAAGAAATTTGAAAAAAATTTAGACACAGTTCTTTTTTTAGATCGCGTATATGAAGAAATCATGACCGCAGGCAATCACCCTATCGGCTAATTAACATACTGATTTCCTCAGATACAAAGTTTTATTATCATTTAGTTATTTACTACTGTAGATTTGGGTTTGACACGATTCCTTTAAAGAGAATCAAGCCACTGTCATTTTCTTGAATCACGAATGAAAAGGGTCGGTTTACATTTACTTTTGTAAGCATGGGCATACTGGTCACGACTATACCTACACCCGTGGCTGCACTGGCTTCCGTACCTTCTTCATTGACTTCAATGAATGCCTTTTGTTTGACCTCACTTATCATAAGAGCAGCGGTGGGATGAATACCTGAAAAATCAGCAGATTCGTTAAAGGCTTCGGTCATACCCATTTTTGCCAAAGAGTTGTTTAAGGATTCTTCGAAGTCAAATTTAAATTTAGGCAGACGTAAGTCTATTTTCGTCTCCTTAAGTTTACTTTTTACCTCTTGCCAATACTCCAGGGATTCCTTTTCCATATAAGCTTCTAACGAACTTTTTTCATTGGGCAGGGATATCAGCATGCTGTAACTTCCGTTTCCATAAGGCAGTTCAATGTATTCAGCAGTTTCATCTTCATAGTAACCTGCTTTTAAACTGCTTTTATGCATAAATGGAACTTCCTCTACTTTGCCATTTTTAAGGTGAAAATTCGCTTTTTGAGTTTTATCCGTATTAAATTTGTCCATCCATTCTCCTTTGAAATACAAAGCATTCACCAGGTATAACATCATATCTTGCGGAATTTGACCATCTATAATTCCGTCAATTTTATTTTGTGTATTCTCGCGTACCCATTCGTTGATGGTTTCGGCAGATTCAGGACGGGAGAAGTCAAGCCCTTGTACAGTCGCTTGGAAATACTTTTTATTCATATCTAAAAATGATTTTTCTACTGAGAAATCATCTTTATGCCAGATCGAATTGGCGACTTGGATATGGGTTTTGGGATCCAGTATTTTTAAATTATGGAAAGCTTTTTGGTAAAAACTATTTCTTTCTTCCTGAGAAAAACTCCCGAGCCGAAGCGCTTCGGTCATCCCTGATAAAGTACTTTCTTTACTTCCGTTGGCCGTCATGGCTAAGACCATACTAGCGCTGAATGGAGACAATAAAATGTTTTCATCCTTATTTTCATAAGAATTTTTAAAAAGCTCAAGGGAAAACCGGTTGTTTGCTTTGACAATTTCAAGATCGGTTTCCGAGTAATCTATAGCAGTATCGGAACCGGGTTTGATGCCCGAGGTTTTGCAAGCACTTAAGAGCAAAGCGAAAAAAGACAAATAAATTATAGGTTTCATGTTGTATATAATCAATAATTTAAAAAGTAGAGTGCAAACTTTATTCCAAAAATAGAAATAAAATAATAAGGGGCCGTTTTTACTTTTGCTACTTCGTGCTAATCTCAGAATTCCCCATAAGAATTAGGGTAACTAAAATAGGAGAGATACGGTGATTATAGTGCCGTGTTGTTAGGAGATAGGAACTTATTTCTGAAGCACTTGTAGTCCTAAAAATGAGAGGGTCTCAAAAGGTTGACAAACATCAACAAACGTATCATTGCGAGAAGGAGGTATGACGATGATATTTAACTTTTGAGACGCCATCTCTATATGGAATATGTTTATTTCAGAAGATTGTTTTCCAGTTTTTTATCCCGATTGGCAATTTCCCATGCCGTATGAAATACTAATTTTGTTCTCTTTACAGTCATGGGGAAATCGATCTTGTCAATAGTATCTTCGGGAGTATGGTAATGAGGGTGCAAGCCTGAAAAATAAAAAATAATAGGGATGTTTTTTTGATAAAAACTATACTGGTCTGATCTTTTGAAAAGCTGTAGGGGTTCTTCATCTTTATCATAGGTATAATCTATATCGAGTTGTGTGTATTTTTTATTTGCAGTTTCGTTAATTTCATATAGTTCTCCGCTACTTCGTTTTGCGCCTATAGTATGGATATAATTAGGACTTTTGTCTAGGTGTAAATCGTCAATTCTACCAATCATATCCATGTTGATGTTGACGATGGATTTTTGCAGAGGAATCACCGGATTCTCCACATAGTATTTTGAACCCAGCAACCCTTTTTCTTCCGCTACGAATGCGATGAACAGAATGCTTCTTTTGGGACCGTCTCCAGCTTTTTTTGCTTCGGAAAAAGATTTTGCCAAATTTAATATACCGGATGTGCCGGATGCATTATCATCCGCTCCAAAATAAATTTCGCCATTGATAATTCCTTCATGATCATAATGCGCTGTGATTATCAACACTTCGTCTTTCTTTTCGGAGCCTTCTAAATACCCCAATACATTTGGGTTGGTGAATTCTTCTTCTTTGACCCCTAATTCTGCTGTTAAGGAAGCTTTGACAACTTGGCTTTGGGGTTTTCCCGTGCTATTTATTTCTTTTGTAACCTTTTCTAAAGTGGTGTTTGCCCCTGATAGAATGTGATTTGCAGCTTCTTTGGATAAGTGTATTATAGGAGCTTGTTCCGTGGCTTTTTTGACTTGTGCGGTGTTGTTTTCTGCTAATGAAATTTGGCTTCTGTGAAACTCTTCCCGGTCTTCGTTTAAAAGAGATTTGTTTCTCGAATCATAGGAAAGAATTATTTTCGGATTTAATTTTAAAAGTTCTTGAATTTTTTTGAAGCGGCTTCTTCCCCATTCCGAAGGGGTGTTTGAACCTGAGAGTAAAAAGTCGCCGTTGGGCGCTATAGGTTCGCCTTCGTTGATCAACAATACAGCCTTTCCTTCTATGTCAAGGTTTTGTAAGTCATTGTATGTCTCGTCTTGTATCCCATAGCCTACAAATACAATTTCATCCGCGTTGAAATCAGAAAAATTGCTTTGGGTTTGAATATAAAAATCTTTACCGTAAGAAAACGCCTTATGGTCTATCTCAAACTTATCCGCTGTAAGCTTTTTTTCAATAAAACTTATTTCCTGAAAATAAGAACCCTCGACAGGTGCGGATAAACCATATTTTTCAAATTCCTGAGCGATATATTGAGCTGCTTTTTTTATTCCAGGCTGTCCTGTGCCTCTTCCTTCCATTTCTTCCGTAGCCAACTTTTCTAAATGGGCATACGTCGCCTCTTCAGTGATTAAATCTGCATACTTCGTTTGAACATCCTGTTTTTGGGCGATGGCGCAGCTCCATAAAAAAGGAAGGATCAGAAAAAAAATATTTCTCATTTTAATACCTGTTAAGTTATTCTATTATTTAATGACAAGCTATTTTATCTACCCGTTTCCCGTGCCGTCCACCTTCGAACTCCGTATTTAAAAAGGTGTCTACAATTTTTATCGCTTCTTCGAGGGCTACAAAGCGGGCGGGTAAGCAAACGATGTTGGCATCATTGTGCTGCCGGGCTAAAGAAGCAACTTCGGGCTGCCAGCATAGGGCTGCGCGGATATTTTGATGTTTATTAGCGCTCATGGCAACGCCGTTGGCACTGCCACAGATCAAGATACCTTGCGTGTTTTTTTCCTGTTCTACAGAGAGGGAAACAGGGTGAGCAAAATCGGGGTAATCTACCGAATCGCTGGATTCTGTTCCAAAGTCCTGTACTTCGTAACCTTCCTTTTTTAAATACTTGATGATCCCGGATTTATATTCAAACCCAGCATGGTCACTTCCTATAGCAATTTTTTTAGACATGATATATAAATTTATTTAGCATAAAACTCTTCTTCTTTTCTCTTTTTCTCACGGTGTACCCGGGCCGATACCGAAATGCTTATTTCATATAAAATGAACATCGGAGTACTTACGGTAAGCATGGTAATGACATCGGCAGTAGGCGTGATGATGGCTGCAATGACCAAAATAATGACAATGGCATAACGGCGGCTTGCCCGCATAAACTCGGGTGTCATGATACCAATTTTAGAAAGAATGTAAATGGCAATCGGTAAAAGAAAAATCACACCACAGCCCAAAGTGAGCACAGCAATAGTGGAAAAATAAGAGGTGATCGTAATTTGGTTTGTAATCTCCATACTCAGGGATACATTGGACAAAAAATTGAGCGAGAGAGGGATGACAATAAAATAACCAAATAGTACCCCGATCATAAACAAAATGCTGGCGTAAAAAATAAAACCACGTGCAGAGTTTCTTTCTATTTCATTTAAAGCGGGCTTGACAAAGAGCCAAACTTCAAAAATCAAATAAGGAAATCCCAGGGCCACAGCCATCAGTAAGGAAGAATTTATCTGCATCATAAACTGACCGGCTACTTCGGTGTTAATGATATTAATGGGTATTTTTTCTACACAAAAGCCGTCTATATTTAACCACTCTCCAATTTTGCACATCATCCTATAGGTCCAGAAATCTGTGTTCTTCGGAGCTATTATCACATTATCAAACAGCGTCTGATAAAAGGAAAATGCAATGACAGCAAATACGCCTACGGCTATAACTGAACGTATAATATGCCAGCGCAGGATCTCTAGATGGTCGAAAAAAGACATCTCAGCATCGAGAGATTTTCCTTTATTTTTAAGTGTTTCCAATAAGTTTGACTTTGCCATTTTGCAAGTTATTAATTTATCACGAATTATTCATCAAAACACTTTGTTTTCCCTACTTCATTGGCCTCAAAAGGCTTTGTCAGGCCTTCGAAAGCCCCTTGATTTTTTCACTCTTTATGTACAAAAAGGAGGGGTTTCGATTAAGTATTTGGGTACGGTAATGGGTTTTGATTATAAACAAAAACACCATTCTTAATAGTAAAGAATGGTATTTCATTAAAATATATCAATTTAAAATTAATCCAAGTCTTCATCCGGATATTCCGTGAGGTCAAAGCTTTCCATAAATTTAGTGGTAAAGTTACCCGCCCGGAAATTGGGATCCCGCATTAATCTTATATGAAGAGGAATGGTGGTTTTCACTCCTTCTATTACAAATTCGCTCAAAGCCCTTTCCATGGTATTGATAGCTTCTTCCCGGGTCTGTGCGACACAGATCAGCTTGGCTATCATAGAATCGTAGTGGGGAGGAATGGTGTACCCTGAATATACGTGGGTATCTAACCGGACTCCGTGCCCGCCTGGAGAATTGAAGTTTGTGATTTTTCCGGGTGAAGGTCTGAAGTTGTTAAAAGGATCTTCTGCATTGATACGGCACTCTATGGCGTGCATATTCGGGAAGTAATTTTTTCCAGAAATAGGAATACCTGCAGCTACTTTTATTTGTTCTTTTATCAAATCAAAGTTGATCACTTCTTCCGTAATGGTATGTTCTACTTGAATACGGGTATTCATTTCCATGAAATAGAAATTACGGTGTTTGTCCACCAAAAACTCGATCGTTCCCGCTCCTTCGTATTCTACCGCAGCGGCACCCTGAATGGCCGCTTTCCCCATCTCTTCTCTCAATTCGGCCGTCATGAAAGGTGAAGGGGATTCTTCTACTAATTTTTGATGTCTTCTTTGTATAGAGCAGTCTCTTTCGGAGAGGTGGCATACTTTACCAAACTGGTCCCCTATGATTTGTATCTCTATATGTCTTGGATCTTCTATGAATTTTTCTAAGTATATCCCATCGTTTCCAAAGGCTGCACCGGCTTCTTTTCGGGCGGATTCCCAAGAAGGTTCGAATTCCTCGTCTTTCCACACTACACGCATCCCTCTTCCTCCGCCTCCGGCTGTCGCTTTCAGCATAACAGGATAACCGATTTCGTTGGCTATTTTTATTCCTTCCCGTACGTCTGTAATCAAACCTTCTGATCCTGGGACGGTAGGTACGCCTGCTGCTTTCATGGTTTCTTTTGCATGCGCTTTATCTCCCATTTTGTCTATCTGATCAGCAGTTGCTCCTATGAATTTTATGCCGTACTCTGCGCAGATAGCTGAAAAACGGCTGTTTTCAGATAAAAAACCGTAACCTGGGTGAATGGCATCTGCATTTGTGAGCTCGGCAGCAGAGATAATATTGGGAATGTTTAAATAAGAATCTTTGCTGGCCGGAGGGCCTATGCATACGGCTTCATCGGCAAACCGAACGTGTAAACTATCTTTATCAGCAGTAGAATAAACAGCTACGCTTTGTATTCCCATCTCGCGGCAAGTGCGAATGATGCGTAGAGCTATCTCTCCTCTGTTTGCAATTAATATTTTTTTGAACATAAGATTGAATTAATCATTCAAAATAAAAGCTCCATAAATAAGTGCCTCATAATAGTCAGGCTCAAAGCTTTTATTTTATTTAGCTCGGATCAACAATAAACAAAGGTTGATCAAATTCTACCGGTTCTGCATCGTTTACTAATATTTTAACAACTTTACCGGATACTTCGGATTCGATCTCGTTAAAGAGTTTCATAGCTTCTAAGATGCAAAGCACTTTTCCAGGACTTATTTCGTCGCCTACATTTACAAAGGCAGGTTTGTCCGGCGATGAAGCTTTATAAAAAGTTCCTATCATCGGGGATTTGATTGTAATCAAATTGGGGTTTTCTTCGGCAGGAGTACCGGCTGAACTGGTAGAAGCAGGCTCTTCCGGTGCAGCGGCAGGGGCAGAAGCGGGTGGTGCAGCCACCGGTGTGGGTGCAGGAGCAGCCGTAATTACAGAGGGCTCTTGCTTCGCCTTGATCGTAAGCTTAAAGTCTTTTTGCTCAATAGATACTTCGCTTATACCTGTCTTAGAAACTAGTTTGATTAAATCTTGAATTTTTTTGTTGTCCATACTCATGGTAGCGGGTATTTTGTGTTTAATAATTTTCTAAAAAACAATAGATTAGTGGCTAAAGTTACAAAAAAATGAGCTTAATTAATAAGCCCATTTTAAATATGCGGAACCCCAGGTAAAACCTCCGCCAAAAGCTGCTAAAATAAGATTATCTCCTTTTTTGAGCTTTTCTTCCCATTCCCATAGGCATAGAGGAATAGTGGCATTGGTCGTATTGCCATATTTTTGAATGTTTATCATGACCTTCGCTTCGGGCACACCGGCTCTTTGAGCCGTAGCATCAATAATGCGTTTATTTGCTTGGTGAGGGACTAACCAATCGACATCTTCACCACTGAGGTTATTTCTTTCTATAATCTGATGGGCTACTTCCGCCATATTTGTGACGGCGAACTTAAAAACAGATCTGCCTTCCTGGAAGGCATAATGCAAACCTGCGTCTACGGTAGTATGAGAAGCAGGATGCAAAGAACCTCCTCCCTGTATATTTAAAAACTTACCCCCGGAGCCATCCGATTTTAAGATAGAATCCTGTAGGCCTAAGCCTTCCTTATTAGGTTCCAACAGCACGGCAGCACAGGCGTCCCCAAATAGGATGCAGGTGTTGCGATCTTTATAGTTGACTACGGATGACATTTTGTCTCCGCCAACGATTAATACTTTTTGGTGTTTACCGGATTCGATAAACTGAGCGCCTGTAGTCAAGCCGAATATAAAACCTGAGCAAGCAGCCTGTAGGTCGTATCCCCAGGCGTTTTTCGCCCCGATCTTGTCCGCTAGGATATTGGCTGTTGCCGGAAACATCATGTCCGGGGTGCTTGTACAGAAAATGATGAGTTCAATGTCTTCTGCCGAAATTCCTCTTTTTTCGAGTAATTGCTGCACGGCGGGAACTGCTAAATCTGAAGTGGCTTTCGTGGGGTCTTTTAGGATGCGTCTCTCTTTGATTCCGGTGCGGGTGGTGATCCATTCATCATTTGTGTCGACCATTTTTTCAAGGTCGCTGTTCGTAAGGATATCCTCAGGAATATATCCGCCGACTGCCGTTATTGCTGCGAAAGTTTTAGGCATAGATTTTCTAATTAAATGCAGATCTGATCTTATCAATGTATTTTGATCCGATCATATCTCTGGATAATAATAACATATTTTTGATCGCCTCGGGAGTAGAAATTCCATGACCTACAATGACGGGGGCATTGACCCCTAAAATAGGAGTGCCTCCATATTTTTCGTAGTCAAACTTATCAAAAAATTCATCCCTGAATCCTTTTTTTAGGGTGGTTACATAAAATGATTCGGCTAATTTTAAGACAATGTTGCCCGTATAACCATCACAAACAAGTACATCAGCAAGTTCTGAAAATAGTTCCCGCCCTTCTACATTGCCTATGAAGTTTATTTGTTTGTTGTTTTCAAGCAGGGGATGGGCAGAAACCGTAAGGTGGTTCCCTTTTTCTTTTTCCTCGCCTATATTAAGAAGACCTACTTTAGGCTCATGAATACCCCATACATGCTCGGTGTATATACTTCCCAAGGTTGCAAATTGATTAAGCATTTCAGGTTTGCAATCTGCGTTTGCTCCTATGTCTAACAAGAGACCAAAACCTTTTTTTAGTTTAGGGACATGTGTAGCGATGGCAGGCCTGTTGACGCCGGGGATAGTTTTGATGCTAAACATAGAGCCCACCAGCATAGCCCCTGTACTCCCGGCTGATGCAAAGGAATCTATCTCTCCTCGTTTGAGCATTTCAAAACCTTTGGATATGCTGGAATACGGTTTTAATGTGACGGCTCTAGTCGGATGCTCATGCATCGAAATGTTTTCCGGAGCATGTTGATAGATAAAATCCTCTGGATTTTCACCTAATTCTTTTATCTTATTCCTGCATACAGCCTCATCGCCAAACAATACTATCTTCTGCTCGGAAGATAGTATTTTCCGAGCGGCAATAGCTCCCAAAATAGTAGAATTAGGAGCGTAATCTCCACCTAATACGTCTAATCCGATTTTCATCCGTTTTTTATTTCTATATCAATAATACGAAAAAACATCTCCAAAGAAAAAGCAATATACGAATACATGCTGATTCCGAGATGTTTACAAGAAATGAAAACGGATATTATACAACTTCCTCAGAGTTGTCGATGATTAATTTTCCGTTATAATACAGATTGCCGTCCACGGTATACGCCCTGTGGGGTCTGTGTACTGCGCCGGTTTCTCCGCAGATAGATAAAGTAGGTGCTTTTGCTTTATAGTGCGTTCTTCTTTTATCTCTTTTCGATTTTGATGTTTTCCTCTTTGGTACTGCCATCTTTTATTAATTTTAATTGTTTTTTATTCTTTTTAATTTTTCCCAACGTGGGTCAATGTTTTCTTCACTTTTATTCGGAGACAAGTCTTGTCTAATGATTTTCATCATCTCCGGATCACAAGCTTTATCCACCATTTCACATTTTGGATAATAAGGAATCGCCACATTGATATAATCATATAACAATTTGACGATATTTAGCTCATGCTCCTGGTTGGAAAGAACCATTACTTCATCATTTTCCTCTTCTTCGCTCCAGTTTTCTCTTTCAAATTTTACAGCCAATTGCTCTTCTAAAGACAATGGATATTCTATCTCAGAGAGGCAGGTGTCACATTGCAACATTACTGTTCCCTCAATTTGAAAGGTCAAAAGCAACATGGTTTCTTGTTTTACAAGCTTTACCATGACTTCCAAATTTGCTTTTTGGACAATAGAGTATTCAAAGAAAGAAAAGAACTTGTCATTTACTTTAAACTCAAATTCATGTCTCCCTAACTCTAAGCCCGCAAACGGTATTTTATATGTATCCAGATACTCCACAATATTGAATTTGAGGTCGCAAAATTAACGATTAAAAAGCATAATCTAAAACTTTTTAAAAAAAAGCTTAATTATCATAATACTTTTTTCCGATTTCGATTTTATCTCTTCCTTTAGACATTCTCCAGCGATTGGTATCCCGCAGTGAATAGGCACAACCGCAGTATTCCTGCATATAGAATTTTTCACGCTTGCTGATTTCCAACATACGTTGTGATCCTCCTTTTTTCCGCCAATTGAAGGTCCAATATTCTATCCCCTCATATTTTGAAGCAGCTCTCAAACCACAATCGTTTATTTGTTCCATATTTTTCCAGCGGGATATTCCTAAAGAGCTTGTGATAACATCAAAGCCGTTTTTTGAAGCGTATTCTGCTGTTTTTTCAAAACGCATATCGAAACACATGGTGCAGCGGATCCCTCTTTCCGGCTCTTGTTCCATGCCTTTTGCCAAATCAAACCAACGATCCTTGTCATAGTCTGCATCAATAAAAGGAATGTTGTATTTCTCTGCAAAGCGAATGTTTTCATCTTTTCTGAGATCGTATTCTTTTCGCGGATGTATATTCGGGTTGTAAAAATAAATAGTAAAATCTATATCCGAAGCGATCAAAGCTTCCATTACTTCACCCGAACAGGGTGCGCAACAGGAATGTAACAAAAGTTTTTTTCCATCTGCCGGAAGACTAAGCGTAGGTCTCTCGTATTCAGTGTTTGACATAGTATTATGGAATCATTTAAACGATTTGCACCTTGTATTAAAGACAATCTTAAACAAAAAGCAAAGTAATTACAAATTCTTTTACGTAAAATAAAGGTTTTCCTTTGGGGAATACATTCGGGTGAAAATGTTTTTTACTACCTTTGTCTAGTGAATCTTTTCATTTTTGTGCTATGAAACTTCTTAATTATTATAGTCTGGTGTGGCTTTTCTTAAGTGTGACTTTTTTATCCTGTCACAGAGATGATGATGAGCCAATACAAAGCAGAAATGCCATTTCCCGCTTGTACGTATCTTATTCAGACTACCAGCCTAATGAAGATGAAAAGCCTTATGACAATGTTCAGATAATAGAACCTTCTGATCAAGAGAGTTTTGTCTTGGGACTGAAACATGTATCAGAAGCAAAAGGAGGAGCAGGGATTCATTTTTTTCCATATACAGGTATGGTATTTCAGTCGGAAAAGATAGATCCAAGTGCGCAGGATACCATGATTTATATGATGTCGGTGGGAGAAACCGGAGTGCTCAACAATAGAGGGAAAATAATGAACCATAAATTAGGGGGTATCAAAGGTTTAGTCTACTATAAGTCAAACACGAACCAAAATGAAGATTCGAGCATAGATAATTTATATGCGGCCAGTGTACTGGACTCGACTATCTATGTCTTTGAAAAGCCAAATACGTATGCGAATAAAGAAGTGGATCCTATTCAGGAAATTCATCTTAAAGATGTGGCACCGTGGAAAATTATATTACGGGATCGGGATATGCTGATATCGATTGCCGGACGGGATGGGGGAGTAGCTGTATTCAAGGATTTAGTAGGAAAAAGAGAAGAACGAATCGAATCCTTAGAAGCAGATTATATCTTGAGAATAAAAGGTTCCCGCAATATTCGAGGTCTGGATTATGATCCTTTTATGGACGTATTGGTATTGACCGATTATGAAGAGGGTAAAGGACGCCTGTTGTTTATCGAGGATTTTTCCAAGAAGCAAACGAGTCAAGAGGTGGAACCGGATAGGGTGATAGAAGGCGATAATACGGAATTGCTGGAGCCTATGGATGTGGAAGTCGATAAACGGGAGAATAGTGCATATTTATATGTAGCCGATCAATCATCCCAAAAAATATTCCGGTTTAAAAAAGATGCTTCGGGGGATGTCGCTGCCGATAAGCAATTATCCACTTCGCCACGCACACCCGTAGCTTTAGCATTGGATGCGAGAGGGCCTGTGGATCAAGAACAGGAAGTGATAGATCCAGACGATCCAGAGCCCGATCCGGAACCGAATCCATAAACAAAACGATACAGATAAAAAGAGGTGGTTTATTCGCCGATAAGTTTTAATAAGGTTTTTATCTCTTCTTCCTTATCTTTTTTTTCTAGTTTTTCATAAGAAGAGACTAAATTTCTTAACACACGCTTTACAATGGTAAGATTATCACAAGGCAGAATGAACTCATCCCGCTTTGGAAGATTCAGCTGTGTCAAAAAGGAGTGGATATCTTCTAACCGCATGATTTGACCGCGGTTAAACACGTTGATATAGAATAACGCTTCCGTGTTCTTGTTTTCCATATAGGCCAAAATAAAATGTCGGGGCAAATTGACCCCATATATAGGTATATCCAGCTTTTGAGCGACTATACTGTATATACAGGCCAAAGTAATTGGGTTTCCTTTTTTGGTTTCCAATACTTTTTGTATATAAGAGTTTTGAGGAGCGTGATACTCCGTTGTATTTCCCGATAAGCCATAGTCTCTGAAAATTACATTGTTAAGAAGACGTACTTTTTCAACAGGGCTCATTTCGTACATTAAGTAAAACCAGCAGTCTCTACGCAAGTCTGCCAATATATTGTGTACGGACTGCTCATCCAAAGAAGGGTATTGATAGCGGTTGATAATCAAGAGCGCATCTAATAGGTTGCTTTGATTGCTTAGCTTCCAGATTAATAAATCACTTTTAACCTGATCAAACTGAATTTTGTGAATAACACGCTCAATACGGCTTTGCTGTAAAGGATCGAAAGATTTTTCCCATGACTTTTCCAAAAAGGGAATCGCCTCCGTTCCCGTAGCAATGAGTTTGCTCTCGATCTGCTGATAAATGTCTTTATCCGGATCTTCCAATAAGGAAACTAAAGCTTTGAATTCAGTTTTACTTAACGCCATTTTCCCTCTCTTTTTTTGATACCATCGACAGTTTCTTCACTTAAAGATACATAAAAATATTAATTTCGTAAAACGATGGGTTTAGGATATTATATAAAGATGCTATATCATCAAATTTCAGCTGACAGCCGGCATGGTACTCACTCTCCGCATGTTTATCGTCTGTTGGATGAAAGAGTCTACAAGAAAACATATAAAAAAGAAAATATTGCTGGCTTAGGGGAACTGCCCATATCTTTTAATAAAAAAAAATTAATCACGAAGGTATTACCTTACTTAGATGCAAAAGATATTAGTTTGTTTTCCGGTCAAGAAAACAAGCTGTGCCAAGCTGGGGGGGCTACATTCCTGATGACGGGCAAACAATTGGATATTTCCGCTAGTGTAGTGAAAAAACATATAGGTCCGGGGAGAGTGCTTGTATGGAATGAACTACATATGAACAATCAGCTTTTACAGACATATCGTGAAGTTATGGCGAATACTCCGTCTTTGATTGTCCTCGATTTTTTTCATTTGGCATTTACCTATTGCAGAGAAGAGCAAGAAGGAGAAATTTTTAGATTAAAATTCCCTTATTTTTATTGACTTTTATAATGCGGGGTCGGGTTAAAGGGTAAACTTGTGAGGCAAGCTGACAAGAGGTGTAAGGGCCTTAATGATCTGCCCCTCCGGTGCTGTCACCGACCTGCTGTCAAGAGGTACATCCCTACGAACGGGTTCTGGTCTTGTTAATGACAGCACTTAATTAAGAAGGTAAATGTTAATCGGATTCAGGCTTAGAAGGATATTTGTCTTCTCTGTTGCCTGATCAAACAGAAACAAGGTGTTATACCCCCTTTAAGTAGATTCCTGCGTGGTTATAATGGATAAGTTCCTCTTCAAAAAATCATAAAGCATATTATTTCTTCGAAAGAGGCAGTTCTTTGATGACCCCTTTCACTACCTTTGGCAAATCATTGATTGCTTTTTCGGGAGATCGAATTTCGCTCGAACCTCTTGCTTGCCATATTACAGAGTTCGTTTTTCGCTCTATAGCTTCGATGATGACGTGTGCATACCTGTATTTCTCTTTTCCAACCGGTACGTTTGGTGCATAAAACCAGGGATTGTACCAACCATAGTAACCCCAGGGTCCCCAGCCCCTATAGGGATGAGCGTAAACCGGACGGCTTTTGTTATTTACAATGGTAATGTATCTGAATAATAAATCAGGATTTTCTTTGTCATACTGCAACCCACGTGCTTCCAATTCTTCATTGGCTGTCGATAAAATATTTGTACGGGCAATATCTCCATTGAAATATGACTTCGACAAACTATCTATCGGAGGCAACCAAGCATAGGTTTGGTATTGTTCAAAATTAATGTTTTGTATGCGGGTAGTATGATATTTGTGGGAAGAACATGCCCCCATGCTTATCACAATAGCCAGCGTACCGACAAGCCCATAAATAAACTTTTTCATAATAACTCCTCTGATTCTTTGTTTCTACCTGTTATATTATTAGACTTTTATCTATATGAAAAGTTTAAGCAGCAGTAAATAAAATTTATATAGAAATAAACCTTCTTATTTTTCGAAGCATAAATCGTAATGGTAAATATTTTGTAAATTTGCAGTTTGGATGATAATTGACAAAAGATAAGCATGTTTCAAAATTTACAGGATAAATTAGAAAGAGCCTTTAAGGTATTAAAAGGTACAGGAAGTATTACGGAGATTAATGTCGCGGAAACAATGAAAGAGATTCGAAAAGCTCTTTTAGACGCCGACGTGAATTACAAAACAGCCAAAGCGTTTACGGACGAAGTAAAAGAAAAAGCTTTGGGTCAGAATGTATTGACGAGTGTTTCTCCCGGTCAGTTGTTGACAAAAATCATGAATGATGAATTGACTCAGTTGATGGGAGGGTCGACTTCAGAATTAGATGTTTCTAAAAACCCTACTGTTATTCTAATCGCGGGTTTGAACGGGGCAGGGAAAACTACTTTTTCCGGGAAATTAGCGAATTATTTAAAGTCAAAAAAGAACAAAAAACCTTTGTTAGTGGCGGGGGATGTTTACCGTCCGGCTGCTATTGATCAATTAGAGGTTTTATCCGAACAGGTAAATGTTCCTGTTTATACAAACCGGGAATCTAAAGATCCTATTGCGATAGCAAAAGAAGGAGTGGATGAGGCAAAGAGAAATGGCCATAATGTAGTGATTATAGATACGGCCGGCCGCTTGGCTGTGGATGAAGAGCTGATGACTGAAATCACAGCGGTAAAAGAGATGACCAATCCGCATGAAATTTTGTTTGTTGTGGATTCGATGACTGGACAAGACGCAGTCAATACCGCAAAGACCTTTAATGATCGTTTGGATTTTTCCGGAGTTGTATTAACGAAATTGGATGGGGATACGCGGGGTGGGGCTGCCCTCTCTATTAAATCTGTGGTAGATAAGCCTATCAAATTTATCGGTACGGGTGAAAAAATGGATGCACTGGATGTATTTCATCCGGATCGGATGGCTTCACGGATTTTAGGAATGGGAGATGTGGTTTCTTTAGTAGAGAGAGCCCAACAACAGTTTGATGAAGAAGAAGCGGCAGCACTCCAACGGAAGATCCGGAAAAATAAATTTGATTTTAATGACTTCAAGTCTCAAATCCAACAGATCAAAAAGATGGGTAACATGAAAGATCTGATGGGCATGATCCCCGGAGTGGGCAAAGCCGTAAAGGATGTGGAGATTGAAGATGACGCTTTTAAGCCTATTGAAGCCATTATAGATTCGATGACACCTGCAGAACGTGAAAATCCGGATATTATCGATCAGCGCCGAAGGATGCGGATCGCTAAAGGATCGGGAAATAACCTGGAAGAGGTGAACAAATTGATGAAGCAATTTAAAGACATGCGCAAAATGATGAAAAAAATGTCAAACCCGGCGATGGCAGCAAAGATGATGCAAGGGATGCCAAAGATGCCGAAAAGACCTTTTTAAAAAGAAACATTTATATGATATAATTTTTAAGACTGCATTTTTTATGCGGTCTTTTTTAATTATCTTTGAGCATAATGGATGAACCTGATCAACCTCCGCTTAGCTGTATAAGCCAAGCACAATGGAAGAGTGGTATAACACAGAAGTGTGTGGGCCATGAACCGGTATTACACCGCATTATTGTTGCCATTAATATTTTTGTTTTTAGCTCAAGGATAGCTTCTGCTTTTTATGAAAAAATGAGAGGTAACAGCATTTATAAACTATTTTTAATGAAAAAACGTAACTATATATGGGAAAAAGATTTTATGGTGATTTACAGCTAGGCATTCTCGGAGGCGGGCAGTTAGGGAGAATGTTTATTCAAGGGACCATAAATTATAATGTGGACATTCATATTTTGGATCCGGATAAAAATGCGCCCAGCCGGGATATTTGTAAGAACTTTGTTCAGGGAGCTCTGGACGATTTTGATACAGTATACCAATTTGGGAAAGATCTGGATATGTTGACCATAGAAATAGAAAAGGTTAATGTGGATGCACTCGAAAAGCTGGAAGAAGAAGGGGTGATCGTGTATCCACAGGCCCGTGTCATCCGGCTTATTCAAGATAAAGGTTTGCAAAAACAGTTTTTTAAACAAAATGATATTCCGACAGCAGCTTTTCAATTGGTAAAGAACCTGCATGAAGAGACGGAAGATTTGCCTCCTCTTCCGTTTATTCAAAAATTGAGAAAAGATGGTTATGATGGCAGAGGGGTGAAACGAATAGCTAAAGCAGCAGATCTGGAAGAGGCGTTTAGCGAGCCCAGCTTAATAGAGGAATGGATAGACTTTGAACAGGAGATAGCGGTGATCGTAGCCCGGAATGATGACGGAGAGACAGCAACTTTTCCTATGGTTGAAATGGGGTTTAATGTGGAGGCTAATTTGGTTGAATTTTTGATATCACCTTCTGTGTTAAGCTTTGAAGTGCAACAAAAAGCGGAGGAACTGGCCAGAAAAATTGCTGACGATTTACAAATTGTTGGTTTGCTTGCTGTAGAAATGTTTTTGACGAAAGAGGGAGAGATTCTTGTGAATGAGCTGGCACCTCGCCCTCATAACAGTGGGCACCATACCATTGAAGGGAATTTTATTTCTCAATTTGAGCAGCATATGCGTGCGATATTTAATTTACCTTTAGGCAATACAGAAGCACGGACAAATGCGGTGATGATAAACTTATTAGGCGAAGAGGGGTATGAAGGACCGGCACTTTATGAAGGGGTGGAAGAGGTCATGACAATGGATGGAGTATATATTCATTTGTACGGAAAGAAATTTACCCGGCCCTTTCGCAAGATGGGACATGTATGTATAGTAAATGATGATAGAGAGGTCGCTATAGAAAAGGCTCGTAAGGTACAGGAAATATTGAAAGTAAAAGCATAAGTAATGGGAAATACAAAAGCTAAAGTGGGCGTAATTATGGGCAGTCAATCGGACTTGCCTGTCATGGAAGGGGCTATAGAAATTTTTAAAAAGCTGAAAGTTCCTTTCGAGGTTTCTATTGTTTCTGCGCACCGGACGCCCCAAAAGATGTTTGACTACGCCCAACAGGCACAAAGCAGGGGGCTGCAGGTCATTATAGCCGGGGCAGGAGGCGCTGCGCATTTACCGGGAATGGTTGCTTCTCTTACGCATTTGCCGGTGATCGGTGTACCCGTAAAGTCTTCTAATTCTATAGATGGCTGGGATTCGATATTGTCTATTTTGCAAATGCCCAACGGGATCCCTGTGGCTACTGTCGCATTAAATGCGAGTGTAAATGCAGGAGTATTGGCTGCAAAAATTATAGCCCTGACAGATGAGCAGGTGGCTAAAAATGTACAATTATACAGTAAAGAATTAAAAGAAAAGGTAGAGGCGGGTGCAAAAATAATAGAAAATAAAATATTCTAAATGTATAGGGGGTAAAAACAAAATCTATCATAGTAAAGAGAGTGCCTCAAAAGGTTGACAAACACCAATAAACGCCTCATTTCGAGGAAGAATAACGACCGCCATAGGCAGCTGCGAAGCAAACCAATCTGTGTTTTGACATCGCCAGATTGCTTCGTCGTCGTACCTCCTTCCCGCAATGACTACGATGTTCAACTTTTAAGACGCCTTTTTTACTTGTCATACGCTTATATCTTCAACCCTCTGTGCTAAACAAACAGTAGGAAGTTTTCGTATGTGTGATCTTCTTAAAAACGAAGCCTTTGATTGCAAAATTTAATCTGAATCTTGTAAAGAGCTATTTTACAAGATTTTTTTGAATGTAATCATAGCTTTTTTTCAAACTGGCAAACTTATCCTCCATATAAATTTCATCCTGCTCAAGGAAAGCATATTTCAATCCGGCTTTTTCTGCAGACTGGATTATATTGGTAAAGTTGATCGCTCCGCTTCCTACTTCAGTAAATTTTATTTTTTCAGAAACCTCTTCTATACTTAAGTCTTTATACTCCTCCTCTAAGATGGGTTCAGCGTAATTACGATCCATATCCTTCACATGCCAGAGAGTAAAACGGCCAGGATATTTATCAAAATAAGACTGAGGGCTAAAACCTGCTTTTTCCACCCAGAATAAATCTAATTGAAAATCTACTAAATCAGGTTCTGTAAATGCAATTAATATATCCAGGCCTTTGGTACCGTTTGCAAAACTCTTGAATTCCCAATAATGGTTGTGATAGCCTACTTTGATATCTGCTTTTTTGGCCATTTCGCCCAGTTTGTTTAACTGTTCAGCCATAAATTGGTAATCTTCGGCATCTAAATCATTCACTTTTTCGAGAGAAGGCGCAGGAGCAATAATATATTTTTGGCCTAATTCATGAGCCACTTCAATATAATTTTCAATATTTTCTCTTTCTGTACTTTCTTTATCCAAAAAGTTTTCTAAAGCGTAATGCCCGCTATGAGTACTTAAGTTGTTGTCCTTTAATATATTTTTTAATGCTGAAGGGCTTAACCCCCAGAATTGATCGTTTTCAAAACCAAACGTTTCTACGTGCTTAAATCCAATTTTACGTATGTTTTTTAATGTCTGTTCAGCATCGATAGCCAATAAATCCCGAACCGTATACAATTGAATACCTAAGTTGTGAAATGGAGATTTGCCGTCGATGTCGCTTTTACAGGATTGTAAAATATAGGGACTAAGCAGCGCGGCAGATAACCCAAAGGAAACGTTTTTAATAAATTTTCTTCTATCCTGTTTCATAGAGATTTTTCCTAATTAAATAGAATGGTTAAGTAAATATACACAAACAAGAGTTATTAAAAACAAAAAAGGATTCCAATTTTGTGAAACCCTTTTTTAACACCTTGATATAAAGTTATTTATATAGTCATTATGTCTTTTTCTTTTGTTTCAGAAGTTTTATCTATTTCCGCTGTAAAATGGTCTGTAAGCTTTTGTACTTCATCTTCTCCGGCTTTAAGTTCATCTTCCGAGATTCCTTCGCTTTTTAATTTTTTAATAGCATCATTGGTTTCCTTCCGAATATTTCTGACGACTACTTTTCCTTTTTCAGCTTCTTCTTTTACATTTTTAACGAGATCTTTTCTTCTTTCTTCTGTCAGAGGCGGTATATTTAAGTGGATTACATCTCCGTCATTTTGTGGAGTAATGCCGATATTAGAATCTAAAATAGCTTTTTCTATAGGGCCGATCATTGTCTTTTCCCAGGGTTTAACGACGATAGTTCTTGCGTCTGTGGTATTGATATTACTTACCTGAGACAGCGGGGTGTCCGTTCCATAATAATCGACGAGAATTCCGTCAAGCATATCCGGAGAAGCTTTTCCGGCCCGTATTTTTGTTAATTCACTTTCCGCATAGTCTAAAGCTTTAGACATATCTGCTTTACATTTCTTTAATTGCGTTGCTATTAAGTCGTTCATGATTATTATACCTCTTTTCGTGTTTTGTTAACTTACTAATGTTCCTATTGATTCGCCTTCTGCGAGTTTTTTCAGGTTACCGGGTTTATTCATGTCAAAAATAATAATCGGAAGATTGTTTTCTTGACAAAGGGTAAAAGCAGTCATATCCATCACGTTTAATCCTTTCGCATAAACTTCCGAAAAGCCAATTTTGTCGTATTTTTTAGCATCGGCATCTATTTCCGGATCTGCTGTGTAGACTCCGTCGACCCGAGTTCCTTTTAGGACAGCATCTGCATTGATCTCTATGGCCCTCAAGGATGCAGCGGTGTCGGTAGTAAAATAAGGATTCCCTGTCCCGGCTCCGAATATTACAATTCTCCCTTTTTCTAAATGACGTACGGCGCGGCGGCGAATAAAAGGTTCGCAAATCTGCTCCATTTTGATTGCCGTTAGTAACCGTGTTTTCAAGCCTATTTTTTCCAAAGCATCTTGTAAAGCCATGCTGTTAATTACTGTGGCCAGCATGCCCATATAGTCCGCCTGTACTCTATCCATTCCGGCTTTTTCAGCGCTCAGGCCTCTATAGATATTTCCGCCACCTATTACGATAGCAACTTCTAAACCTTTTTGATGAATATCGCGGATTTCTTCCGCATATTGCTGGACGCGGTTAATGTCAATTCCGTAGCTTTGTTCTCCCATAAGGGCTTCGCCACTTAGTTTTAAAAGGATTCGCTTATATTTTTTCATATTTTTTTGGATTGTATCCAAATACCAAAGATATACTTTTTTTTTGCCTCCTACGAGTTATTCCTATAAATTATCTCCGATTTGTTTATCTATTATTTTTTGATAATAAGATTCGTAGAGGGGTAATATGTTTTTTATATCAAACTGTTTTGCTCTTGCGTGTGCGTTTCTTTTGAATTGGGACAAAATGGTCTCATCTTTCAGGATGGCAATACCTTTTTCTGCCATGGATTTTACGTCACCGATAGCACTCAAATAACCGCTTTTGCCGTCTATGTTGAGTTCGGGTAAGCCTCCTGTATCTGTGGAAATAACAGGTACAGAACAAGCCATTGCTTCTAATGCGGCAAGCCCAAAACTCTCAGAACCGGAAGGCATTAAAAATAAATCAGAGACGGATAAAATCTCTTCAATGGCTTCCTGCTTTCCTAAAAACCGTACATCTTGACAAATACTCAATTGGCGGCAGAGCTCTTCGGCATTGCTCCGTTCGGGGCCATCACCCACCATTAATAATTTGCTTGGAATTTCCTTGTGTATCCTATGAAAGATTTTAACCACGTCATCTGTATTCTTCACTTCTCTAAAGTTAGAGGTGTGTGCAATGATTTTTTCATTTTCCGGAGCAATCGCTTTTTTGAAATGTTCCCGACTTATATTTTTAAATCGCGTAAAATCTATAAAATTTGGAATGACCTCTATTTCTTGCCGAATGTCAAAATAGGAAAGTGTCTGTTCTTTTAAACTTTGAGAGACAGCTGTGACTCCATCTGAATGATTGATGGAGAAGGTAACTACGGGATTAAAACTTTTGTCTTTGCCGACTAAGGTGATATCTGTGCCGTGCAAAGTCGTAATAACCGGAATATGAATATCAAATGTGGCTAAGATTTGTTTTGCCAAAAAAGCAGCAGAAGCATGGGGAATAGCATAGTGCACATGAAGTAAATCTAATTTTTCAAAACGTACTACATCGACCAGTTTGCTCGCCAATGCAGTTTCATATGGAGTAAAATCAAATAATGGATATTGAGAGACAGTAACTTCATGATAGAATAAATTTTCAGAGAAAAAATCCAATCGTGCGGGCCGGTTGTAAGTGATAAAATGTACTCTATGCCCATTTGCTCCTAAAGCTTTACCCAATTCAGTAGCGACTACACCACTTCCTCCAAATGTCGGATAACAAACTATACCTATGTTCATAAGCTATTAAAATAGAATTTAACGCAAAATAAGAATAAATATTTTGACCGTCGTATTTGGATTATAATAATTGTGAAACAACACGTTCTTACCTGTAAAACACTAAAAAATATTTTTTGTGAAAATAAACTAACAAATTAGTTGTAAAACTAAACTATTAGTTTTATATTTGATTTTACAAATTATAATTAAACAGGATTCCCTTATAATTAATTGAACAGATTTATGAACAACTTAAAAGAACTTACACGTGCCGAAGAGCAAATTATGCAAGAGCTTTGGGAGATGGGAGGAGGCTTTGTAAAAGAAGTAATCGAAAGACTGCCTGATCCAAAGCCTGCTTATAATACTGTGTCCACCATTATTAGAATCTTGGAGACTAAAGGTTTTTTAGATCATAAAGCCTATGGCAAGAGCCATCGCTATTTTCCACTTGTGAGCAAAGAAGAGTATAAAAAGCTAATTACCGGAAAATTATTACACAATTATTTTGATAATTCTGCAAGCAATATGCTCTCCTTTTTTTTAGAAGAGAATAAGATTGATCTGAAAGATCTCGATGAAATATTGAAAGTGATACAGAATAATAAAAAGTAATCTACAAAATGCAATATTATGGTATATATTATTATAGCTAACGTCTCTCTACTTATTTTCTTTGGGATATATATTCTTTTTTTGAGAAACCTGACCTTTTTTTATGGGAACAGAATCTATTTATTGAGTGCTTTGGGTTTGTCTTTTATACTGCCTTTATTTCAGTTTGTGGACTTTTCTTCTCATCAAGAAATTTATAAAAGTATTTCAGCCATAGATCTTTCTGCAGTAGAGGTGGTGTATACAGATGATATTGTCGTTGATCAATCTGGACGATCATTCATCGATGGTGTAGTATGGGTATATGGAATTGGATGTGCCTTGTTTTTTATTAGGTTTATTTTGGCACTTTTCAAAATAAAAAACACGTTCAATATTTCGAAATCTTCATCCCGTAGCTTTTCTTTTTTCCATTTATTATTTGTGGGGGATCAAGTTTCCAAGCGTGATAAAATATGGGAACATGAATATGTCCATATGAAGCAAGGCCATAGCTACGATATACTTTTTGTTGAGCTTATTAGAGTTTTTAATTGGTTTAATCCTATACTCTATTATTATAGAAAAGAATTAAAATTCCAACACGAATGTATCGCTGATAATATTTGCGCAACAAATAATAAGACGCAATATGCCGAACTGCTTGTTGCAAACGCAATGGATGCAAATGTCAACTCGCTGTTCCATGAATTTTCCAATCAATCACTTTTAAAGAAAAGAATCATGATGTTATTTAAAAACAAAACAAAAAAAGGGTATTATATTCTTTATTTATTATCCCTTCCATTTTTATTCATTATTACAGGCGTTGCTTTAGCAGCCAACCCTTCCTTGTCGGGTAATTTAGAAAATACAATTTTGTATGATGTGGCCTCTCCTATATTAAAGTCTGTGGAAGAAGACAATACGGGATCCCAAAATGAACCTGAAAGTCTTCTTTCTTCTGCAGCGGAGACTGTTCAGGACACGTCAGAAGACAAAGTGTTTATTGATACAGAGGTGCTTCCCATGCCAAAAGGAGGTATGGATGCTTTTAGAAAATGGATAGGAATGAATTATGTCTATTCGCCAGAAGCGATAGACAATCATGTATCCGGCCGTGTAAAAGTTGCCTTTATTGTAGAGAAAGACGGTTCTTTGTCTGATTTCCAGTCTATCCAGGATTTAGGCTACGGTACATCGGAAGAATTAATAAGGCTGCTGAAGTCGTCAGAAAAATGGAGTCCTGCTATTCAAAATGGTAAAGCAGTTAGGTTTAAATATACACTTCCGTTAGAGCTACACGTAAGCGGCCCTGATTCCGATCCTGTTATGACCGAACTGCCGGATGAAACAAAGGAAATTGATCCAGTTACCATAGTCGGTTATGCTTCCCAACAAGAAGCAAAGACAGAAGCAAGTAGTGGTGATATAGAGGAAAACAAGCAGAAAAAGGCAAGAATTGTTTTGAAGGGGAATAATAAAAATGGGACGAAGGATCCTGAAACGGCACCAGAACCTGAAATGGGTATCAAGGAATTTAGACAATGGATAGGGAAAAACTACGAATATCCACAAGAGGCTATCGATGCAGGCGTTAAAGGGACTATTGTAATCAGCTTTATAGTCGAAGAAGATGGTACGCTGAGTAATTTTGAGATCGTTAAAGATTTGGATCATGGGACGGGAGAGGAAGCTATAAAAATTCTTAAAGAATCTCCCAAATGGAAACCGGGTACTCGAAATGATGTGCCTGTAAGAACGGATTACGTCTTGCCCATTACTTTGAACCTACAAAAATAAAAAGATCTCTCCATAAAAACAGAAGTAAAAAATCTTTGTATATTATGAGTAGGAGAGATTTTTGCCGAATGGGAGAAATATGCAAAAAATAAAGAAAAAAAACATTCAAGAAGAGTTGGTATTCACTACTTCAAGGGCAGGGGGAAGCGGAGGTCAGCATGTCAATAAAGTGGAAACAAAAGTTCAGCTTAGATGGCCAGTAAAGGACAGCGAAGCTTTATCGGAAATTCAAAAAAAAATTGTTTTAACAAAATTGAAAAATAAAATTAATAAAAATGGTGTTCTGCTTTTAGAATGCGATAGTACACGTTCTCAAGCAAAAAATAAAGAGATTGTTGTGCAGCGATTTTTCTTATTGTTGAACAAAGCGCTTACTCCTATAAAAAAACGAAAACCCATTAAAGTTTCCCGACAGAAAAACTTAAAACGGTTAGAACGAAAAAGAAAAGATAGTCTTAAAAAGCAATTGAGAAAAAGAATATTCTAAATAAAATCCAATTC
>JAJYRG010000094.1:2428-9539 GCA_021794195.1 Bacteroidota bacterium | reverse complement strand
GAATATTTTTCCTTCAAAAGTAATTTCAGTCCCCTCCCTTAATGTTTCCAAAGCGACAAGAAGGTTATCGTCAGGATGTATTCTCAAGTATTTTTTCCGCTCATTTTTCATAATTGAAATATTTTTTTCATTAATACCCATTTGCTTTCCGGACTTGCACCTGGTATAGCCCGTTGATATTTCCACATTTGTTCTTCCCATTTCTGAACGATTGGATTCGCTAAATCCATCGCATTTTTATTTTCGAAAGAGAAAGATGCATCGGTTTCCATTACCATACACAAACGGGTTTTAAACCTATATATTTCCATGTTTGTCACACCCGTGTCTATAATAGATTGGCGGATTTCAGGCCAAATATGCCGATGGATTTTCTCATATTCTTGAATAAGAGCTTCATCATTTACTAAATCCAAAGTCAAAATATATTGTTTCGTTTCCATTTTTATAAATACCTTTCTCTATTAGCTCGTAACCTATGCAGGGCTCGAAATTAAAACCAGACAAAAGGATATTGTCAAGACAATGGTAAATTACTCTGTTTGGCTTTACTCATCGATGAGCGATATCAGACATCAATATTTTAGTTCTTTTCTAATTTATAAGTTTTTATCCATAAAACGGGATTTAGAGGAGGGAAAAATAGATGTAAAATCAAAAAAGCTCAATCAATTGATTGAGCTTTGCATTCTTTATTACTTTTACGATTCTTTGTGGAGCCAGGCTTTTTTGGCCAAAAGCTCTTCTTCTGTTTCTACATTATCCTCGTCATCTACGCAACAGTCCACAGGGCAAACCGCTGCACATTGAGGCTCATCATGAAACCCTTTACATTCGGTACATTTATCCGTTACTATATAGTATATTTCGTCCGAAACAGGCTCTTGAGATGCACCTGCATCAATGCTCTTTCCGTCACCAAAATCAATTAACCCTTCTAAAGCTGTTCCGTCCGCGTATTTCCAGGGAACACCTGCATCGTATATTGCCGTATTTGGACATTCGGGTTCACATGCTCCACAATTTATACATTCATCTGTTATTTTTATCGCCATATCAAACCTCTCAATATAATTTTTTAACCTATTTTTGCCTGTAAAACAGTGCTGTTCGCGAGTAACATAATAAATGTTACCCTATCTTTGTGCAAAGATAACATATTAATAGGGCATTATAATTTAAAAAACAAACATTTTGACAAAAAACCAACGTATTGAAGCATTCGTAAATCTGGGAAAGCTGTTTACCTGTCCGAACGAGATAAACGAACACTTTCTCAATCGGATATATCATCAGAATCCTTGGTTTACTCCAGAAAACACTTTGTTTCGATTGAATCAAATTTCTTCCTGGTTGACCGAAAGCAGTTTATCAAACTGGATAGAGGGATATCCCGCCGAAGATTCTGAGAAAACAGTAGGATTAATCATACATGAAAATATTCCTTTAGCAAGTTTTCATGATCTGCTATGCTGTCTTATCCTGGGTTTTAATGTTCAGATCAAAATTTCCAATAAAGATGCAGGACTGACAAGGTTTATCATCGAAAAGCTGTACGAAGTTGCCCCAGAATTTCAACACAAAATAAAAAATGTCGATTTTTTGAAAAAAACCGATCTCATTATCGCTGCGCCGAACAAAACATCAATAGAACATTTTAAATATTATTTTGGAAAAAAACCACATCTCCTCCGACGAAGAAAACATTCTGCAGCTATTCTCAATGGAAAAGAAAATCAAGAGGATTTAAAAAAACTAGGAACAAACATTTTTACTTATTTCGGATTAAGCTCTTCCTCCGTATCTAAAGTCTATGTGCCGGCAGACTATGATTTCAAATTGTTTTTTGAAGCTGTAAAAGACTGGGCTTACCTAATAGACCATTTTAAATACAAGAACAATTATGAATATAGAAAATCCGTCTATTTACTCAATAGAGACAAACATTATGATAATGGTTTTTTACTTGTAAAGCCCGATTTTCAAATCGCATCCCCTTTAGCTGTACTGCATTATGCCCAGTACAAAGACATACATACACTTTTCGGAGAACTTGAAAAACACAAAAATTTGGAATACCTGTTTGCTTATGATAAAGAGACACTTCCCTTAGTTAACAAAAGTCATTTTAAAAGCAACCCGCGTCCATCGTTGGAGGATTATGGGGATGATATAAATACTTTAGAATTTCTGACAAACAACCGATAGTTAGTAATTGTTAATTCGCTTAATGTTTCGATAAAAAATTTTAACTTTGTGAGCAACTGTTAAAAGCTGAGAACAGTTCGCCAAACGAGAGCTTTGTGAAAAATGGAATCATTAGAAAGCACATGCTCAATTTATAAGGCAATATACCATAATAATTAATATTGAGAATTGAATATGGCAGGAAATACCGTTATCCGATTAAAAAACGTAGATATCTATCAACAAAAGCACTTAGTGTTATCTCAGGTAAACTTAAGTATATCGCAAGGAGAGTTCCTGTACCTTATTGGGCAATCCGGAAGTGGAAAAAGTAGCCTTTTAAAAATAATTTACGGGGACTTGTATATCGCGAGTGGCGAAGGCATGGTCGCAGGTTTTGACTTACGCAAATTAGGCAGTAATGATGTCCCCTATTTAAGACGGAAGTTAGGTATCGTTTTTCAAGATTTTCATTTATTAAATGATCGTACTATTGGTAAAAACTTAGAATTTGCCCTGCGCGCTACAGGTTGGAAAGATAAAAACTTGATAAAAAATAAAATGTATGATGTGTTGGAAAAAGTAGGTTTACGTTCCAAATTTCATAAAATGCCCCATGAGTTATCCGGTGGCGAACAACAAAGGGTCGTCATTGCGAGAGCCTTGCTGAATAACCCAGAGATTATTTTGGCAGATGAACCTACTGGTAATTTAGATCCTGCCACATCAGAAGAAATCGTGTTATTATTAAGAGAAATAGCGGAATCAGGTACTTCTGTATTAATGGCCACACATGATTATCAAATTATAAAAAATTTACCCGCACGCGTGTTGAAAACCGAAGATAGCATACTTCATGATCAGGTAGAAATTGAATAACCTGTCAAAATCAATCATTTTTCTCATTGTGGCATCATAAACTGACAAGGAGTCAGTTTAAATGGTATTGGCAAAAACTTTGAGGTAAGTGAAATCGGCAGTAACATCTATTACAGAATAACTATGAGCAAAAACAAAGAAAAAAATAAAACCGAGGATTTAGATGAAAAAATCGGTACAGAAGAAGAAAGAGAAGAGGTAGAAAGCTCTTCTGAAAAAGAAGGATTAGAAAAAGAAGTTTCCTCTTTACAAGATAAATACACCCGTCTTTTCGCAGAGTTTGATAATTACAAAAAGCGTACTTCCAAAGAAAAAGTAGAGCTTATACAAACGGCGGGGAAAGAGATAATAACAAAGCTTTTACCTGTTTTGGATGACTTAGAAAGGGCTATGGAGGCGATCGAAGACACGGAGTACGATACTCCAGTGAAGGAAGGTGTACAGCTTATACAAAATAAATTGTATAAATTTTTAGAACAAGAAGGGTTAAAACCCATGGAAGTAAAAGGTCAGGCTTTTGATCCGAACTTTCAAGAAGCTGTTACCACGATTGCAGCGCCCAGCGATGAGTTGAAAGATAAAGTTGTAGATGTCATTGAAAAAGGCTATTTCCTTAATGGAAAAGTATTGAGATATGCAAAAGTGGTAATAGGGAAATAAAAAATTCACAGAATGTCGAAAAGAGATTATTATGATGTTTTAGGGGTTTCTCGGCAAGCAGAAGCTACGGAAATAAAAAAAGCTTATAGAAAACTGGCCATTAAATATCACCCGGATAAGAATCCGGATGATAAAGAGGCCGAAGATAAGTTTAAAGAAGCGGCCGAAGCCTATGAGGTGTTGAGCAATCCAGAGAAAAGACAAAGGTATGATCAGTTTGGTCATGCGGGAAATTCAGCTTCCGGCTTTGGCGGCGGCGGTATGAATATGGAGGATATATTCAGTCAGTTTGGTGATATTTTTGGTGGAGGAAGCCCTTTCGAAAGCTTTTTCGGAGGTGCATCCCGAAGTGGCGGCGGAGGCAGACGCGGACAAAGAGGTACTAATTTGCGAATCCGCGTGAAACTTACCTTAGATGAAATCGCAAATGGCGTAGAAAAAACCATTAAAGTAAACAAACAGACAAACTGTGCAACCTGTTCAGGATCAGGAGCTAAAAATAATTCTTCATTTAATACTTGTCAGACCTGTGGTGGGCGGGGCTCAGTAAGCCGAGTAACCAATACTATCCTAGGACAAATGCAAACAACGAGTACCTGTCCAGTGTGTAATGGGGAGGGAACAGTCATTACGGAAAAGTGTACTTCCTGCCGGGGTAGCGGAAACGTCAGAGGAGAAGAAACAATCAATATCAACATTCCTGCCGGGGTTAGCGAAGGTATGCAGCTTTCTATGAGTGGAAAAGGAAATGCTGGAACAAGAGGCGGAATGCCTGGCGATCTCATTATTTTAATAGATGAAATTCCTCATGAAACACTGAAAAGAGATGGAATCAACGTTATTTATGATCTCTATATAAATTTTGCAGACGCTACATTGGGCTGCAGTGTGGAGGTTCCTACTATTAACGGAAAAGCCAAAATAAAAATTGAACCGGGTACACAAGCCGGTAAAATATTAAGAATGAAAGGAAAGGGTATTCCGGAAGTGAATTCTTACCGAAAAGGAGATCAGTTAGTATATGTAAACGTATGGACACCAAAGGCTGTTTCTAAAGAAGAAAAGAGTATTTTAGAAAAATTGAAAGGTTCAAAAAACTTTCAGCCTCAGCCAGGAAAAGCTGAAAAATCATTTTTTGAAAGAATAAAAGAATATTTCGAATAGTTCGGTTTTAATATTTTGTTTTAAAAGATAAAGAATAGCTTTTGTATAAACTATGATTATACAAAAGCTATTCTTGTTAAGAGTAATGTCCTTATCTTATCCCCAGCATTTGTAATGAATTCTTTCTTTCGTATCCCCTATGGATGGTACGAAAGAAAGTTCACTGCTTGGTGAAAGCTGTAAAAAGAAAGTAAATTAAGGACTTATTCTTCTAATGATCAGTATTTTCATATAATTTTTGTACCTTTGTGTTCTTTTTGAGCGTATTCCATGCTAAAGAAACGCTCAAAATGGGCATTACAATGTTTTTATAGCACATAAAAAAATATGAAGTTATCACAATTTAAATTCAACTTACCTGAATCTTTATTAGCAACTGAACCTCCGGAGCATCGGGATGAATCCCGTCTTATGGTCTTACACAAAGATACCGGTAAGATCGAACATAAAATATTCAAAGATGTACTGGATTATTTTGATGAAAAAGACGTTTTTATCTTAAACAATACGAAAGTTTTTCCGGCAAGACTATATGGAAATAAAGAAAAAACCGGTGCTACTATTGAAGTCTTTTTATTAAGGGAGCTAAACAAAGAGCTAAGGCTCTGGGATGTACTTGTTGACCCGGCCCGAAAAATACGTGTAGGCAATAAGCTCTATTTCGGAGAGGATGATCTTCTAGTCGCAGAAGTAGTGGACAATACGACTTCGAGAGGAAGAACTATACGTTTTTTATTTGAAGGAACAGACGAAGAGTTTAGAAAAAACATTGAAATATTAGGCGAAACACCTCTTCCTAAATACATCAAAAGAAAACCTACTCCGGAAGATAAATATAGATATCAAACAATTTATGCCAAGCATGAAGGAGCGGTAGCTGCGCCTACTGCAGGATTGCATTTTAGCCGTGAACTCATGAAGCGTTTAGAGTTGAAAGGAATTGATTTTGCAGAAATCACACTCCATGTAGGTTTAGGAACATTCAGACCGGTAGAGGTTGAGGATTTGACAAAACATAAAATGGATTCGGAGCAAATTATTATTCCTCAGGAAGCTGCCGATCTCGTCAACAGAGCTATTGATACAAAACATAGAGTATGTGCTGTAGGCACAACTTCTATGCGTACTATCGAGTCTGCTGTATCTACCGACCATCGGCTTAAAAGTATCTCCGATTGGACTAGTAAGTTTATCTATCCGCCCTATGACTTCAGCATTGCGGATTCTATGATCACAAACTTTCACGTTCCCCAATCCACCCTTTTAGTGATGGTAGCGGCTTTTGCCGGATATGAAAATACCATGAAAGCCTATGAGGAAGCTGTAAAAGAAAAGTATAAATTCTTCACTTACGGAGATGCTATGCTGATCATATAAATTAAGAACTAATATTCTGATAAAAAAGCGTAGATCATATATGGTTTACGCTTTTTTTATGCCATCCTCCCTGTTGTAAAGCTAAATATTTATCACGAGGCCGTCGGAAGCCACCTCTACCCCTTCCGGGAGTCTTTTCTGAATATTTTTATGTAGCCCTAAACGATGACTTATATGGGTTAAATAAGCTTTTTCTGGTTTTATTTGATTAATGAAGTCTAAAGCTTCTTCCAATGTAAAATGAGATAAATGGGGGTCTTCCTGCAAACAATTTACAACTAATGTGTTTGTTCCTTCAATAAGCTTTTTGTTTTCTTTATCAACAGTTTTTGCATCTGTGATATATGTAAAATCAGCTATTCTAAATCCTAATACCGGCATTTTATGATGCATGACCTGGACAGGCATTACAGAAATGTCCTTTATCCAAAAAGATTCGCCTGCTCTGATAGCGTGGACTTCCAGACGAGGAATTCCCGGATAATATACATCTGAAAACGCATAGTAAAACTCTCTTTTCAAAGCTGTAATCGTATCTTCCGAAGCATAAATGGGCATATTGCGCTCTTGTTTAAAATTAAACGCCCTAACATCATCTAAACCTGCAATATGATCTTTATGGGAGTGCGTAAGCAGTACTGCGTCTAACTCGCGCACATTCTGTCTCAGCATTTGACATCTAAAGTCCGGACCGGTATCTATCACTATAGTTTGTGCCCTGTACTCAATAAGAATAGAGCTCCGTAAACGTTTGTCATTTTTATCGTCGGATTGACATACTTCACAATCACATGCTATAACAGGTACCCCTTGAGATGTTCCGGTGCCTAAAAATGTTATTTTC
>JAJYRG010000094.1:0-2328 GCA_021794195.1 Bacteroidota bacterium | reverse complement strand
CCTGTACTCAATAAGAATAGAGCTCCGTAAACGTTTGTCATTTTTATCGTCGGATTGACATACTTCACAATCACATGCTATAACAGGTACCCCTTGAGATGTTCCGGTGCCTAAAAATGTTATTTTCAAATCGAGAGCTTTGTTTGTTTAATAGATAAATAGAATGTTTTTTGTTTTTCGTCCAGCGAAGAAGTATCTATGGAGATTTCTTGTAAAATCAGAATCAAGGACTTAATCTTTGCTTCCATATCCGAAAACTTATTGACTACAATTACTTGTAAGTCCTGAAGAATACAAGCTCCGGTTTTAAAGTTCCCTTTTTCATAGCGTACTTTATATCCCTCTGCGGTAAGTAGCGCTTCTATTTTTTCCAAACTATTTCGCGTGTAAGGTATCAATAGGAATAAAGATTATATTAATATACATTTATCAATACCCAATATTAAAAAAATTATTCTAAAAAGCTTAAGATTCGATGGCCAAAAACTTCCCAACTGTACTTTTTTTTGTCTTTCTGGATATTTTCAATAAAATTCAGGGAGATATCGTCCTTATAAAACTTTTGAATACCTAAAGCTATCCCTTGCTCATCTGATGGTACAATCCAACCGACCCGCCCGTCTTTTACCAGTTCGGGCAAACCGCCCACATCTGTAGCTATCATGGGGATATCAAAATGATATGCTATTTGTGTAATACCACTTTGTGTCGCCGATCGATAGGGCAATACGACTGCATCTGAAGCTGAAAAATACGTGGCTACTTCTGCATTGGCGATAAAATGAGTGTGTAGAAAAACGCGATCTTCTAATTTTAATTCTTTAATCTTTTGAAGATAATATTCTTTTTCACCATAAAATTCACCCGCAATTAAAAGCTTAACGCCTATTTGGCTTATTCTTTCATTTGCCAAGGCATCTAATAGCATATCTAAGCCTTTATACCGTCTGATAAACCCAAAGAAGAGCAAGATCTTATCTTCTGCCGGAATATCTAAACGTTGTCTTGCTACCCTCTTCGGTACTTTATCTCCATAATTGTCATATAGAGGATGATCAGCCAGTATTGTCGGAATAGAAGGATCGATGCTTTTTAAATCTTTCATCACGCTTTGGCTCATCGTCACGCAGCCATCTAATTTCCCCAGAAAAAAACGGATCAACATCTTATCTCCCCATCTTTTTTCATGAGGGATAATGTTATCTGCAATACAAACAATTTTACTGGATTTATTTTTCCGGACTTGTTTTAAAATATACCCTAAACAAGGGGCAAAAAAAGGCATCCAAAAGCGCACAATTAAAAGGTCATATTTTTTTTCTCTCAGCTCTTTCCCTACTTTATACCAGTTAAAAGGGTTGACAGAGTTTATTTTTGTAAAGATATTAAGGTTTTTAGGCGCAGGTTCATCTGTATATTGAGATTTACCTGGAAACAGGAAGTTTGGATATTGTAAGCTGAAAGAATAAATATCTACATGATAACCTTCTGATTGAAAGTGTAAAGCCAGGCGCTCATTGAACGAAGATATTCCACCTCCTCTTAGAGGATGTGCCGGACCTACAATCGCAATACGCATATTTAAATAACTTTTACAACTTGATAGTTATTTCTCGATTCGCCATTTCGGGAAATCAATTCTGCTATAAAACCTGTCAAAAATAACTGAGAGCCAATAATAATTGCCGTAAGTGCCAGAAAGAAAAGAGGTTGTTCGGTTACATTTCTATAGCTTGTTTCTTTAGCAATACTGATTAACTTTTCGATAATGAGATAAAAAGCTATCACAAAACCTATGAGGAAGCTCAATACCCCTATCGTTCCGAAAAAATGCATGGGCCGTTTCCCAAACTTGCCCACAAAGAAAATAGACAACAAGTCCAAAAAACCTTTTATAAATCGGGCAGTGCCAAACTTAGTCTTCCCATACTTCCGTGGGTAGTGTTGTACAACTTGTTCCTGTATATTAGTGAAGCCCGCCCATTTTGCTAATACAGGAATATATCTATGCATTTCGCCATACACTTCAATGTTCTTAACCACTTCTTTTTTATAAGCTTTCAGTCCGCAATTAAAATCATGTAGATTATGAATTCCCGACATTTTTCGTGTGACCGCGTTAAATAATTTCGAAGGTACAGTTTTTGATAATGGATCATAACGTTTTTTCTTCCAGCCAGAGACTACATCTGCTCCTTCTATTACGCGCTTGTACAAGTCTGGGATTTCATCCGGACTATCTTGCAGATCTCCATCCATGGTAACAACCACCTCCCCCTCTGCCAAAGCAAAGGCTGTATTTAAAGCTGCAGATTTCCCATAATTTCT
>JAJYRG010000011.1:29112-45864 GCA_021794195.1 Bacteroidota bacterium | reverse complement strand
CCGTCCACCCCAAAAGATCGGGCTATACGAATAATATCATGTGCATGCTCTTGATGTACATAAAGTTCCATTCTATGTCCCATATTGAAAACTTTATACATCTCTTTCCAATCTGTTTTTGACTCTTCTTGAATCAGCTTGAAAAGGGGAGGGGTGGGGAATAAGTTATCTTTGATAACGTGCATACCCTCGATGAAATGAAGTATTTTAGTTTGTGCTCCTCCTGAACAATGGATGATTGCCCCAATTTTATCTCTTATCTCGCTTAACACCTCTTTGATAATGGGGGCATAAGTGCGGGTAGGGGAAAGGACAAGCTTTCCTATAGTGGTTTCAAAAGGACCAATTTTTATTTTATCTGTTAGCTTTTTTGTTCCGGAAAATACTAAATCATAGGGAACTCCCGGATCAAAAGTTTCCGGGTATTTTTCAGCTATGGATTTGTCAAACACATCGTGTCTTGCCGAGGTTAAGCCATTTGAACCCATCCCTCCATTGTATTCGTCTTCATATCTAGCTTTTCCATAGGAGGACAGGCCTACAATGACATATCCGGATTCTATTTTATCATTTGCGATGATGTCAGAGCGTTTGATTCTACAGGTTACTGTACTATCTACTATGATCGTACGCACTAAATCTCCCACATCAGCTGTCTCTCCTCCCGTAGAATGTATTTCTATACCTAAATCGCGTAACTCCTGTAAGACCTCTTCGGTACCTTCAATAAGGGCGGAAATTACTTCTCCCGGAATTAGGTTCTTATTGCGCCCGATAGTGGAAGAAAGTAAAATATTATCCGTAGCACCTACACAGAGTAAGTCGTCAACATTCATGATGATAGCGTCTTGTGCGATGCCTTTCCATACCGACAAGTCGCCTGTTTCTTTCCAGTAAGCATAAGCCAATGAGGATTTTGTACCCGCTCCATCAGCATGCATAATATTACACCACTCTTCATCTCCGCCCAGAATGTCGGGAATTACTTTGCAAAAAGCATTCGGATAGAGTCCTTTATCTATGTTCTTAATTGCATTGTGAACATCTTCTTTGCTAGCGGAAACTCCGCGCTGATTGTATTTTAAGTCTGACATTGTAGCACAAAAATAGGGATTCCTATTGAATTATTTGAGAGGTTAAGGATAATACTTGTAGAAGGAATTTTGGATGGATATAACGGGCTACCATTCTTTAATATCAAAAGATATTATTCAAAGGAACCTTTAATTACATAATTATTTGTACCTAATATTCTGATGTTTTGTTCTTTTTCGATGGTATAGAAGCCGTTTTCTTTATATTCGAGTTTTTCTGTTGTTTTATATAACATGTTCCCCACTTTTTTATGGATAACTATTCGGGATACTTGTCCATTTTCTTTTGTTATTTTGATAAACTGCAGATCTAATTTTGGATCTTTGGTCGTGTAAATTTCGGAGTTTCCTTCTTTTTTTATAGAAAATTGTTCAGAATAGACAGGTTTTTGTAAATCGACGCTTAAAAATGCATTGAGCTCAGTTTCCCAGTCTTTTATCTCTATGTCTTTTGTTTCTTCTTCCGAATCTTTGAGTACTGTTTTTTTTACCAGCGGTTTCTCTTCGTTTAACTTCTCAATTTCTTTTTTGAAATAAGTTTTTATGTCAAAATACTCTTTGTTCTGCAAGGAGTTATTTTGGGAAGAATCGGGAGCATTTGAACAAGACGAAAATAAAACCGTACTTATGATGAGGCTGGCCAGTACGGTTTTGAATAGTTTTATATGTTGTTTCTTATACCAAAACATTGCCTGTCATCTCTTCGGGTATATCTACACCTAATAAAGTCAGGACAGTCGGAGCGATATCCCCAAGTTTTCCGTTTTTTATCGTTTTGTGATTTTCATCAATGAGAATACAGGGAACCAGATTTGTTGTGTGTGCCGTATTGATGGAGCCATCCGGGTTAATCATAAATTCAGAATTACCGTGGTCAGCCAAAATGATGAATGAGTATCCGGATTTTAAACCCTGCTCTACTACAGCTTTTGTACAGCTGTCTACAGTTTCTACTGCTTTGACTACAGCGTCAAAAACTCCCGTGTGGCCGACCATATCCGGATTTGCAAAGTTTAAACAGATAAAATCCGGTGTTTTTTCAGCCATGTTTTTGCATATGGCTTCTGTAATTTTTTCGGCGCTCATTTCAGGCTGCAGATCATAAGTAGCCACTTTAGGAGAAGGAATTAAGATTCTTTCTTCGCCATCAAACTGATCCTCTCTTCCTCCGGAAAAGAAAAATGTGACGTGAGGGTATTTTTCTGTTTCTGCAATTCGAACCTGGGTTTTGTTGTTTTTTTCTAAGACTTCGCCGATAGTATTTATTAAATTTTCTTTATCGAATATGACATTTACATTTTTAAATGTATCGTCATAAGGTGTCATTGTGATATAATCCAGTTCTAATGTTTGCATATTGTGCTCTGGAAAATCTTTTTGAGTGAGTGCAGTTGTAATTTCCCTTCCTCTATCGGTTCTAAAATTAAAACAAACGACAGTATCTCCATCTTCTATAGTCGCTAATGGTTTCCCTTCATCATCTGTGCATACAATAGGTTGAACAAATTCATCGGTAACATCATTATCGTAAGAATTTTGAATGGCTTCTTTAAGGTTTTGCGTTTTTTCTCCGAGACCATTTACCATGACATCGTATGCTTTTTTGATACGTTCCCATCGGTTATCTCTATCCATAGAGTAATAGCGGCCTATAGCTGTAGCGATTTTTCCGGTCGAATGTTCGAGGTGTTTTTCTATTTTATCTATATACCCGATTCCACCTTTGGGATCTGTATCCCGTCCATCCAAGAAAGCATGGATGAAAGTCTGTTCATTGTTTAATCCCGCACTTTTTGCTGCATCACATAATGCTAAAAGATGATCAATATGGGAATGGACGCCCCCATCTGAGACTAAGCCTATAAAATGTACTTTTTTGTTATTCTCCTTAGCCCGCCGGAATGAATCCTGTAAAAGAAAATTTGTGTTAAAAAAACCTTCTTTTGCGGCCTGGTTGATTTTTCCTAATTCTTGTAAAACTATCCTTCCTGCTCCCAAATTCATATGACCTACTTCTGAATTCCCCATTTGTCCCTCGGGCAGACCGACATCCGGACCGGAAGCCGATACTTTCGAGTTTGGGTATTTTTCAAGTAATTCATCTAAAAAAGGAGTGTTTGCTGCTAATACAGCATTCGAATCATCATTTTTACCATATCCTAAACCATCGAGGATAAGCAACGCTACTTTTGTGTTTTTCTTCTTCATTACTATGCAAATATATCATTTCTAATTTCGTATCACAAGTAAATCAACACATGTTTAGTAAGAAATGGAAGGTTTCGGAGGAGGAACTAAACTTTTACTAAGAGGCATCCGGTCCTGAACGGAGTACATAAAACTTATGTAAGGTGTGGCGGGGGATATAAGGGCGGTTTCTGCTTACTTCAGCTATAGAAAAAGCAGGTTAGCGGTTTGTATGGCTGCTCCATAAAGATGTTCGGGGTAACGGGATGAAATGTGGGTATATAGAGATAAGAGCAGGCTAAAAAACACTGTTTTGATAGGCACAAGTGGTCAGTTAGGAGTAGGATATAGCAATACAGGTCTCCGATAGGTTCATGTAGGACGCGCTCAGAGCACATTTTTGATGTACTGTATTTCATTACACCGTATACAGCACGAATAAAACAAAGAGAATGCTTTTGCATGAAACGACAAAAACAGGTTTAATTTATAAAGATTATATTTAATGGAATAATAAAATATCAATTACAGAGATAAGGATTGAATAAAATATCCTAACTTTGGATAAAGTTATTCTATTTCTTAATGGTATCCTGAAGTAATAAGCAATTAATGAATATTGACTTTATAAGTTTTTTACAAAAATTTACAGAAGATGCACTCGCTGAAGATATCCGCACGGGTGATTATACCACTTTATCTACTATCCCTTTGGAAGCGGAAGAAGAGGCTGTTTTCATAGTTAAAGAGGAGGGTGTATTAGCCGGGGTAGAGGTGGCAAAAGAAATGCTATCGATTATAGATCCTGAAGTGGTCACAGAAATATTAATAAAAGACGGATCGGATGTACAGTTAGGAGATAGGATTATGCGTATCCGAGGTTCTGTACACACGATTTTAAAAAGTGAACGGTTGCTTCTAAATGTGATGCAAAGAATGTCGGGTATAGCTACGAAAACTAGAAAATATGTGCATGAGGTAGCGCATACTAAAGCTAAGATATTAGATACCCGCAAAACATCTCCTTTGTTGCGGTTTTTAGAAAAAAAAGCGGTGCAGATAGGAGGTGGGGAGAACCATCGCTTCGGTTTATACGATATGATATTAATAAAAGACAATCATATAGATTATGCGGGTGGTATTCGGCAAGCCCTGCATAAGACGTATCAGTATATTGCCGAAAAGGCATTGCAGATACCGGTAGAAATTGAGGTGCGTGATTTTGAAGAATTAGAAGAGGTATTGCAATATGGAAAAGTAGATCGGATAATGTTAGATAACTTTACGCCGGAAGATATAAAAACAGCAATAGAAAGAATTAAAGGTTTGTGTGAAATAGAAGCTTCGGGAGGGATCAATTTTAAAACAATTAAAGCTTATGCTGAGACCGGTGTTGATTATATTTCCATTGGTGATTTGACGCACTCTATAAAAAGTTTAGATATAAGTCTAAAAGCCAACTCTTAAGAAATAAACAGGAGTTTATGTTTTCTTTACAACTCGTATTGTTTGTCGTTATAGCGTATGTGTTTGGTTCCATACCCACTGCCGTTTGGTTTGGACAGGCTTTTCACGGGGTGGACGTTCGGGAATATGGTAGTGGGAACGCAGGAGCGACAAATACATTCAGGGTTTTAGGGGCAAAAGCGGGATCCATCGTAATGGTAATTGATATCCTAAAAGGATGGACAGCCACTAATTTACCTCATTTGATGGATAGTACAATTGTAGGAGCTTCTCATATGCCAAGATTTATTAATTTGCAGTTAGCTCTTGGCGTTATAGCGGTCATTGGTCATCTATTCCCTCTTTTTGCTGGATTTCGAGGTGGAAAAGGAGTGGCTACTTTGTTCGGCATGGTATTGGCCATACATACTCCAGCGGCCCTTTGTTGTGTTACCGTATTTATAATAACCCTCTTGCTAACACATTATGTCTCTTTAGGGTCTATTTTGGCAGGCTTTACTTTTCCTTTTAGCATAGCTTTTATCTTTAAAACACCTATTCCTTCTGTTTTAATTTACGGAGTCGCTATTTGTATCTTAATTTTGGTAACCCACCAAAAAAATATAGAACGCCTGTTGAAAGGCCATGAATCGAAAATATATCTTTTCCGAAAAAAATAATTTAGGCATAAGAATTGTAGTCCTGTTCTAAATAAAAGTATATAAAACACTTTATGAAAACGTCTTTTTTAAAATTTGCATCGATCTTTTCTATAGCATTTTTACTCTATGCCTGTTCTACTGTGCCTATAATCGGCAGGAAGCAATTAGCTTTGGTAGACGATAACGAAATACAAGCCCAAGCAGCGGTAGCTTATAACAATTTTTTAGGAGCTGCGGAAACCAAAGTGATTACAGGGACAAACGATGCCACAATGGTAAAGAATGTGGGCCATAAAATAGCGTCTGCAGTGAATACATTTTTAAGGGAAAACAACGTGGCTGATCAATATGATTTTAACTGGGAGTTTAATTTAATACAAAGTGATGAAGTAAATGCTTGGTGTATGCCGGGAGGAAAAGTGGCTGTATATACAGGAATATTGCCTTTGACCTATAATGAATCAGGTTTGGCGACTGTCATGGGTCATGAAATTGCCCACGCTATTGCAAGGCATTCTATGGAACAGATGTCAAATCAATATGCAGCTCAGGCATTGGGCGCAGCTATAGGTGCGAGCACTTCTAAATCTAAATGGGGAGGGCTAATCAATAGTGCATATGGATTAGGCGGGCAAGTAGCTCTTTTAAGTTATTCCCGAAAGAATGAATCCGAAGCGGATAGATTAGGGTTAATCTTTATGGCTATGGCTGGGTATGAACCCAGCGAAGCGGTTACTTTTTGGCAACGAATGGCATCTGCAAAATCCAGCGCAAATAACCCACCTGAGTTTTTAAGCAGCCATCCGAGTGATCAAAAACGTGTGAACGACTTAAAGAAGCTGTTGCCAGAAGCTCAGAAATATTATAGAAAATAGAGGGAAGCCACTGCTTATATCTCACAAGTGATTTTGCTGTTTTCAATGAGTAGGGTTTATCCGGAAATTTTGTTAGCCGTTTCACTTTGTTCGAATGCTGTGTCTATTTTCCAGCTGCTTTTATTTTTTGAAGCTTCTACGGCTAATTGATCACAGCGTTCATTGAGCGGATGTCCGGAGTGCCCTTTTACCCACACTAATTTTACTGTATGTTGTTCGTAGGTTTTTAATAACCGAAGCCAGAGATCTTTGTTTTTCTTGCCGGCAAAACCTTTCTTTACCCAGTTGTAAACCCATTTTTTCGCTATCGCATCAATAAAATATTTAGAATCGGAGTATATAGTGATGTTTTGCTGCTTTGTTTTTACAGCTTCTAAACCGACAATCACGGCCATCAATTCCATACGATTATTGGTGGTTCTTCTATACCCTCCCGAAAATTCTTTTTCGATTAATTTACCATAATACCCGGGGTTGTTCCCTCGGTAAATAGTCCGTAAAATAGTTCCGTATCCTCCAGGGCCTGGATTGCCGCTCGAAGCACCATCTGTGTAAATTTCAATCATTTTACAAAGTTAACCGAAATAGTGGGAGTAGCAATTGGCTGCTCTGGAATTATTTTGAAGCCTCTAAAATAAGGGTGTGGAGATCTTCCTTGTTTTTCAGCCTTTTCACAAAGCTTTCCATTACTTCTATCCATTCTTTATTTTGGGCAAAGTTTTCACCCCATAAGCTTGTGTCAGAGAATACTCTGGAGACCAACGGCTCATTTTTCTTCCAGTGAGCAATAACAGCCTTTCCTTTTTGATCTGTAAAGCAGATTTTTCGGTTTTGGATGATCCGCATGATCTGATCTTCCTGATTTTCTGCATCCATTAGCACGAGAAAGCTGGCGATACCTAAGGATATAGCCAGAGGGGGTGTTGAGTAATGGGCAAACCAGATTTTCAGCAAAGGCAATACCCGATGCCTGATCTTAGCCGTGAAATTCAAGGCTATGGAAGTCCATTCGTGCTGTAAATAAGGATTTTTAAAGCGATTTACGACCTCTTCGGAAAAGGCCAGCGCCGCCTCTTTATTGATCCCGTTTTTCCAGAGGCAGGGACAGATCTCTTTTTTAAGTAGCTTTTCCGTAAATTTTTCCAAAACAGGATCCGCTAACGATTCCCGCACATAACAGTCTCTTTTAAGTAGGCTTATTCCGCAGAGTAACGTATGGGTGGCATTCAATAGGCGGAGCTTTATCTCTTTATAACTTTCGATCGAAGGCAACATTTTGATGCTTTCTTCTTCTTTTGCAAAGCTTAATATCTCTTGTGTTTTTTTGTTTTTAACCTCGATAGCCCATAGTTTAAAAGGCTCGGTTATAATGCTGATCCGATCTGTATAACCTATAGAAGAATGTGGGTCGCCATCGGTTACAATACGGTCGACCAGCGAGTTGCAAAAATCAACGTTCTTGTTTATCCAATCGGTAAAAGATGGAGGCAAAGTATGTTTCGCAGAGAGCGAGAGAACGATCTGTTTAAGTTTTTCAGCATTATTATCAATTAACTCAGTGGGAATAATTACCATATGGCTTTCTTCTGTATCCGACAGATGTTGGTAACGACGATAGAGGTAAGCCGCTACTTTTCCGGGAAAACTGGTAGGAGGGGAAGAAAAGATGTCGTCATCTTCTTCTACGATTCCCGCTTCGGTTGTATTGGACAGCATGATCTGAATGGCAGGGTCTTCTGCCAGTTTTAAAATCTGCTGCCATTCCGTATGAGCATCCATTACCCTCGAAATAGAAGCATTGATCCGGTATTTTTCATAAATACCCTGATGGGTTATGCCTTTTATACCAAGGGTGTACAGCCCGTCTTGTTGATGGAAAATATCCAATCCGCCCGTTTTTGTGGATTTTACGATCACTATCCGCCCCTTAAAAAAACCTTTTTTATTGGCTTGGTCAATATAATCATCCGGAAGCCCCCTCAATAGTTTTCCTGTGCCGAATTGGATTACTTTTTCTGGGAGACGGAATAATTCCGGATGGATCTTTTCAATTTTCGGAGAAGAAAGAGTCTCCATATTTTTTTTATTTAACTTCATGATCAGAAAGTATAATTAAGGTATTGAGTATATAATAAGAAAAACTTGCTTCATGAGAAACAGATATCTCCGGAAGCGTTCCCGCTGATTCTTATTGTAACTGTTCATAAATTTGGTTTAATTTGGTGTACACTGAAAATAAATCTGAAAAAATATATCAAAAATAATATTCCAAATTATGCATGATACTAAGAAGTTTTATTTGGGATGCTTTGTGTTCAACACTTTACTGTTCATTTTTTGTTTAGGGCATACACAGCGAGTTTTTGCTCAGGATCAGCCAGCAGAGATTGAAGGAACGGTCAGAAGTTTAGAAGCACAGGCTCCTTTGGAGGGTGTTACCGTTTTAAATCTATCAAATGGAGAATCTGTCAGTACCGATGCCGAAGGCGCTTTTGCGGTCCTGGGCAACGAAAAAGATTCTTTACGTTTCTCTATGGTTGGTTATCAGCAGCAGACGGTCCTGGCTGTGCTAAGCCAGTCCGTAGAGGTGCTGCTGGAACCGGCGAGTGAAAAACTGGAAGAGGTAGTGGTCACGGCATTAGGTATTGAAAGACAAACCCGGGGGCTCTCTTATAATACACAGCAGATTTCCAGCGATGCGGTAAGTGAGAACCGGGATAACAGTGGGAACGTCATGAGCAATCTTTCGGGAAAAGTGGCGGGAGCCGTGGTTACCACCTCTTCCACAGGGCCCAGTGCTGCCGTACGTGTGGTACTGCGGGGTAATAAATCCATCTCTGGCAATAATAATGCTTTGATCGTTGTCGACGGCGTTCCTTATGATAATAGTCCGGGTCAGCAGGCCACCGGTACGACCCCTAATTATGGAACCAGTGACGGGGCGGCGAATATCAATCCAGATGATATTGCTTCTATAAATATCCTAAAAGGGCCTTCCGCCGCTGCTTTATATGGTAGCAGGGCCGCGAATGGAGCGATCATCATTACGACCAAGCAGGGGGAAGAAGGTAGCTATAGAATCGATTACAAAGGGGGATTATCGGTCAATACCCTTCATATGCTCAGCAAGTTTCAAAATAGCTATGGACGCGGGAATGACGGGGAAAAAGGAGAGAATATAGGAGAGAGCTGGGGGGAGAAGGGCACGACCTACCCAAATAATGTGGAAGGGTTTTTCGATAATTCAGCTACCTATAATAACACCATAAGCACCTACGGTGGCAGCGAAAAAGTAAAAGGATATATGTCTTATTCCAATAACCGTGTAGGCGGAGTGATCCCGGGAAATAAAATGAACCGGAACAGCCTGAATTTACGGATCAATACTGAACTCCTCCCGAAATTAAAGACAGATGTCAAATTGAACTACCTGAACCAGCAGGTAGACGACAGGCCCCGTTTGGGAGATATGGGAACACCGATAGAAACGTATATAATGCCGAGAGATATGAGCCCGGATGAATTAAAAGATTTTGAGACCACGAATCCGGTGAATGGGGAGCCGATGCGGAAATACTGGTCGGGCTCTACCCTTTATGATAATCCTTACTGGAGCATAAACCGCACTTCCGTAAATGAAGTAAGGGACCGGGTAACAGCTCTGGGGAGCGTCTCTTATGAACTTATCGAGGGACTGGAAGCCATGGCGCGTTTCAGTTTTGATAAATATATTGACAAAATAGACGGCTCGTTTTATGACGGTACGGTTTCTTTGGGCGATGTACGGGAAGGCGGGGAATATTTTGAGACCCATACGCGCTATTGGGAAAGGAACTTCGATTTCCTCCTTAATGGAGAGAATACTTTGGCCGACAATATTCAGCTAAATTATAATGTAGGAACCAGTTTCTTAAACCGGAAGTACGAAAGTTTTCAGAATATGGCCAACGGTTTGTCGATCCCTAACCAGTTTTCTTTGATCATGGCGACTACCCCCGAGTTTAATCAGATAAATGCGTATGAAAGGCAGCTAAACTCTGTCTATGCAAGCGTGCAATTAGCGTTGTATGACCAGTTGTATTTTGAGGGTACCGCCCGAAATGACTGGTCTTCTACTCTGAAGCAGCCACACAGTTACTTTTATCCTTCTGTAGGGGTATCATGGGTTTTCAATGAAATGTTTGAACTGCCTTCCTGGGTGACGTTCGGTAAGCTGAGGGGGTCTTTTACCCAGGTGGGAAATGATCCAGACCCTTATTTGTTAAATCAGCTGTATAAATTTGGGCTGGGGGCAGGCAAGGGCTTTGTTTCCAGAGATGCCGTAAAAGCCATTCCCGATTTAAAGCCGGAGCAGACAAAATCTTTTGAAGTAGGCTTGGATATGCAATTTTTTGATAACAGGCTGGCATTTGATGCGACGTATTATAAAAGTAATACCGTAAATCAGTTGCTGTATCTGGGGCTGCCCATGGCCAGCGGTTTTAGCCGCCAATATATAAATGCAGGAGATATCGAAAACAAAGGATTGGAAATCCAATTGACTTCACATCCCATCCAAAAAGAAGGTTTTTCCTGGGATATGGATCTGAATTTCGCGAAGAATACTAATAAGATCATCAAGTTACATGAGACGACAAAAAGAGCGAATATTACAGAAAGCACAAAATATGCCACGGTAGTAGTCAATGAAGGCGGGGAGTATGGAGATTTATACGGCCATCAGTGGCAACGCGATGAAACGAGTGGAAAATATGTGGTGGACAGTGAGGGCCTTCCGGTAGTGGAAGCAAATAAGAAGCTGGGGAATTTCAATCCGGATTTTCTGTTAGGGTTTTCCAATACTTTCCATTATAAAGGTGTTGACCTGAGCTTTCTGATCGATTCCCGGATCGGGGGAGAGCTGGTGTCCGGTACGGCGGCTTATCTGGCGGCTTTTGGTGTGGGAGATTTTACGGAAAGCCATCGGGAAGGAAACTGGGTAATAGATGCGGTAGACGCCGATGGCCATGCGAATGAAAAAGCCATAACTGCCCAACAGTTTTGGACAAAAGTAGGGCAGAACGGCCGGGATGCCTGGGGAGATTTCTTTATTTACGATATGACCAACGTAAGATTGCGGGAACTTTCCCTGGCCTATAATTTTGATGTAGACAGCTGGAAAGGAATTCGGAATGCTCAGGTCTCCCTGACGGCCAGAAACCTGTTCTTTTTATACAGGGGAAAATCTAAGATGAACATCCCCGGGATAGGCAGGATAGACAATCCGGTGGATCCCGAAGCTGCATTGGGAGCAGGTAACTTTCAGGGTGTGGAATTAGGCCTGCCCCCCTCCTTAAGAACCTTTGGTCTAAATGTTAAACTTGGATTCTAAATATACATGCCATGAAAAAACGTATTATATACATGGGTTTTCTGATAAGTATACTGTGGAGCACTTCCTGCACAAAGGACTTTGAAGAGATCAATACCGATAAAAACAACCTTACGGAAGTAGGGCCCAGGGAAATGCCTTTTATGTTTGCCAAGGCACAATCCTCTTCCGCGATGGACCGCTCTTTTTACCAAACGGTGCAAAATCTTGGCGCCGACCTTTTTGCCCAGTATTTTGCGCTGACGACCACTTCTTTTCGTACAGACCGTTATATGCTGACCCCTGACTGGCAAAGGCGCTTTTGGCAGGTGATCTATGTGGATACAGCACCCCAGTTAAAGAGTATTTTAGAAAATTCAGAAGAAGGTGCCGGAGAAGCCGCTTTAGCGAATATTTTATGGGTATATGCTTTTCACCGCCTGGTGGATCATTTTGGTCCGGTTCCCTATTTTGATGCGGCCGAAGCCAAAGAAGTGATCCCGTATGATGCGCCTGAGAAGATCTATGATGATTTTTTTAAACGGCTGGCTTCAGCGGTCAGTGATTTGGAGGCCCTTGATGGAGATACAAAAATATTTGAAGGTTATGACCTGATGTTCAATGGGGATGTTGCCCTTTGGGTAAAGTTTGCGAATTCCCTCCGTTTGCGTTTAGCGCTCCGCATCTCATTAGTAGATGCGGAAAGGGCAAAGGAAGAAGCCGTAAAGGCGTATCAGGCAGGGGTGATGACCGATAATGCGGATAACGCCTTTTTACAAAAATCCCTTTCAGGAAATGATGCGAACGGCCTGGCACAAGTAGCAGAATGGAATGAATTTGCGATGAGTTCTACCATAGCCTCTTATCTGAAAGGCTATGATGATCCCCGCTTAGAAAAATTCTTCCAGCCAAGCGTAGCAACAGATACATTTAACAGCTTAAGAAATGGATCCACATCAGGCGATCTTGGCAAAGCAAGGAACCAAGCAGCTCAAAACTCTAATATAGGTACTTATTGGGTAAACTATAACGGGAATGTTCCACAGGGAAATCTTACGCAGCCTTTTCATGTGATGTGTGCAGCGGAATCTTATTTCCTTCGGGCAGAAGGGGCATTGAACGGCTGGGAAATGGGCGGCACAGCCGAAGAGCTTTATAAAAAAGGAATGGAGATTAGCCTGGCACAATGGGACGTGAATGATCCGTCCGCTATAAATGCGTATGTAAATTCATCAAACACGCCTGTCGCGCCGGGTGATTACCACGATTCCCCACCAGTCGCGGACACGCCGATCGCATGGGCATCAGACGAAGACATGCAGCGTGAACAGATCGGCGTGCAAAAATGGCTAGCCCTATACCCCAATGGAATGGAAGCCTGGGCAGAACAGAGAAGAACGGGTTTTCCGAAACTCTATGATCTGATAGAATCCGAAAACAGTGATCTCCCCGTTGGAAAGTTTATCAGGCGGCTTCCTTATCCGCTCACTGAGGAAACTAATAACCTGGATGAGCTGGAAAAGGGACGCGGATTGCTCAATGGGCCGGATAATGTAGCTACGGCTCTATGGTGGGACGTAAGATAGCTTTAGAAAAAATATAATACGTACATTTTACATGATTTTTATGATACTAAACTTTTGATATTATGTCAACAGATAGAAGGTCTTTTTTAAAAATTTCCGGATTAGCGGGCCTGGGATTTCTCAGTGGATGCAAGCAAAAATCCGGCGCCCAGCAAAAGAAATACGCCCTTCCCGAAATAAAGAAGCAGGCAGCTGAAAAACATCAGTCGGTATTTAATATGTCCGGCTATGGAGCCCCAAAGATGGAAGAGGTTAGGATTGGTTTTGTCGGTGTAGGGAACAGGGGTTCGGCGGCGGTAGAGCGTATGAGCCGTATCGAAGGCGTGGCCATACAAGGAATTTGTGACGTGAGGCCGGAAATAGCCGAAAAGGCTAAAAAGCGTATTACCTCTGAAGGGCATGAAGCGAAATTGTATAGCGATGGGGAAGAAGCCTGGAAGAATCTTTGTGACCGGGAAGATGTGGACCTGATCTATATCGCTACGCATTGGGCGAAACATGCAGAAATGGCCGTATATGCCATGGAACATGGAAAACATGTGGCTGTAGAAGTTCCGGCTGCCACTACTGTAGAAGATTGCTGGCGGCTGGTGACGACCTCCGAGGAGACCAAAAAACACTGTGTGATCCTGGAGAACTGTTGTTACGATTTCTTTGAATTATTGACATTAAATTTAGCCAGACAGGGTTTTTTTGGGGATATTGTGCATTGCGAAGGCGCTTATTTACACCCCATTATGGATAGTTTCTTCGAAGAAGACAAGCGTTATGACTTTTGGCGGCTCAAAGAGAATGCGCTCCATAATGGCAACCTGTATCCCACGCATGGGCTGGGCCCTGTCGCTCAGATTTTAAAAATCAACCGGGGTAATCGCATGGAGTATCTGAGTTCTATGTCTTCAAAAGATTTCTCTTTAAAACCCAAAGCGGAAGAAGTCGCCAAAGAAGATGCGCGGTTCAAAAAATATTTGGGCCAGTCTTTCAGAGGGAACATCAATGTGACAAATATTATGCTGGAAAACGGAAGCACCGTCATGCTGCAGCATGATGTGAGCTCTCCCCGGCCTTATTCCCGTTTACATATCGTCAGCGGAACAAAAGCGTACGCGCAAAAATATCCGCTCCCAGCAAAAATCGCAATAGGAGAAGAGGATTTTTTGAAGGAAGAAGCCATGAAGCAGTTGGAAGAGGAGAATACACCCGCTATCATAAAAAAGATCGGCGAACTTGCCAGGCAGGTGGGCGGCCATGGAGGGATGGACTTTATGATGGACTGGCGGCTGATCGATTGTTTACGAAATGGACTGCCGGTAGATATGGACGTATACGATGCAGCAGCATGGAGTGTAATCACCCCTTTAAGTGAATGGTCTGTGGCCAATAAAGCACAGCCTATTGAGGTTCCCGATTTCACCATGGGAAGATGGAAAGAAAATAAAGAACATGATATTAATCTTGAACACGGAGGATCTACCCGGGTTCATCAAGCTTAACAATAATAATTAGTATAGAAATATGATAGATGTGAGAACATTTGAAGATCCGGAGGAGTTAGGTCTTCATGCCGGAAAATTCGGGGCGGACCTGATTAAAAAAACCGTAAGAGAAAAAGGAGAGGCGAATGTGATATTGGCAACCGGGAAAAGCCAGTTTGCTACCCTAAAGAGCCTGATCGCAGACCGGGAGATCCCCTGGTCTAAAGTGCGGATGTTTCACCTGGATGAATATATCGGCTTACCGGTAGAGCATGAAGCCAGTTTTAGAAAATATTTAACAGAACGGTTTGTCAATAAGGTCGGCCAATTGGCAGAAGTAGTGCTGATCGATGGGGAAACAGATCCGGAGAAAGAATGCCTCCGTCTGGAAAAAAAGATAAAAGATCATCCCATTGACCTGGCTTTTGTCGGCATCGGCGAAAATGGCCATTTAGCTTTTAATGATCCGCCGGCAGATTTTGAGGTTGACCGCGCTTATTTGGTGGTAAACCTGGATATAGCCTGTAGACAGCAACAAATGGGAGAGGGTTGGTTCGGTTCAGTTGAAGATGTGCCTAAACAAGCAATCAGTATGTCGATCCGACAAATTATGCGGTCAAAACATATCATTGCTTCTGTGCCGGATAAAAGGAAAGCTTCTGCGGTTAGAAATTGCCTAACCTTGCCGGTTTCCAATAGACACCCGGCCAGTATATTACAGGAACATCCCCATTGCACCTGTTTTTTAGACAAAGGTTCCGCCTCATTATTAAAATAGCCGTATAAGCAGTATGAGCCCATCTTCTTATACCCTGAATAGAAAAGAAACAGTCATTTCTATAGGCATATTAGGAATGATGTTCTTTGTCTTCGGTTTTGTCTCCTGGGTAAACGCGATTTTGATTCCCTATTTTAAGATTGCCTGTGAGCTGACCAATTTTCAATCCTATTTGGTCGCTTTTGCCTTTTATATTTCTTATCTGGTGATGTCTATGCCCTCCTCGTACCTTTTGAGCAGGGTAGGGTATAAAAGAGGGATTGTCATTGGTTTTTGGGTTATGGCTTTGGGAGCTTTGGTGTTTGTGCCGGCAGCCTATGAAAGAAGCTATTCCGTTTTTCTTGTGGGGCTGTTTTTGTTGGGCACAGGTTTAGCTGTTTTGCAAACGGTAGGCAATCTTTACATTACCTTGATAGGGGATAGAGAGCGTGCAGCGCAACGCATTAGTATAATGGGGATCTGCAACAAAGGGGCCGGTATTTTAGCTCCTTTGGTTTTTTCGTATGCTATTTTACGGCCTACGGATAATGAATTATTCAGCCAGATCCCGCTAATGGGCGAAATAGCAAGAAATCAAGCGTTGGATGCATTAATTCTGCGGGTAGTTGTTCCTTATAGTATTGAAGCAGCCGTATTATTTTTATTAGGCTTATTTGTCAGCTTTTCCCCGCTGCCGGAAATCAAAGGAGAGCGGGAAGAGCAGGAGGCAGCGAAAAAGAATGTCTTTCAATACCCGCATCTGGTGATGGGGGCTGTTGCGATCTTTTTGCACGTGGGAACGCAGGTGATCGCCATTGATACTATCATCAATTATGCGAACTCTATGGGCGTGTCCATTTTAGATGCCCGGGCTTTGCCTTCTTACACATTGACTGCAACGATCCTGGGGTATCTTCTGGGCATCGGGCTTATTCCCAGGGCAGTCAGCCAAAAAAGGATGTTGCAGATCTGTACGGTTTTGGGCTTGTTATTATCTTTATTGGTCTGTTTATCAGTAGGAAGAGTAAGTTGGTTTCATTTGGACCTGGATGTTTCTCTGTGGTTTCTGGCTTTGTTAGGATTGCCAAATGCTTTGATATGGGCGGGGATATGGCCATTGGCTTTGTCGGGTCTAGGCCCGCATGCCAAGCAGGGATCTGCTTTGTTGATTATGGGGCTTTGTGGAAACGCCATTTTGCCGCTGATATATGGGGCGATAGCAGATATAACAGATGTAAAAACTGCTTATTGGGTACTTATACCCTGTTTTTTGTATTTGGTTTTTTATGCTTTTAAAGGATATGCCATTCGACCCCGGGT
>JAJYRG010000011.1:0-29012 GCA_021794195.1 Bacteroidota bacterium | reverse complement strand
GATGCCCGGGCGATTAATTTTCCAGAGAGTATATTGTTTTCAATTTCATAATTTTTGTATTTGATATGTTTGATTAACAGAAAACAACTTTGTTTTCCGATTTCAAAAGCGGGTTCTTCTATAGTGCTGAGATTGGGTTCCACAATAGTAGAGATAGGGTCGTTAGTAAATCCGATTACACCGAAAGAGGTGCCCACCGAAATGTGCATCTTTTTTAAAGCCAATATCGCGCCGACCCCTTTTCGGTCATTTACCGCGAAAATAGCATTGGGCGGATCCCGGAGAGCCAATAGTTTTAATGTATCGTCAAATCCGTTTTCCTGGCTAAAGCCGGAATGGATAATATATTCTTCCCGATAAGGGATGCGGAATTTTTTTAAAGCACGAAGGTAACCATTGAGTCTCAGTCGTGTAAAGGATAAATGTCTGGGGCCGGCAATATGGGCAATCTTCGTATAGCCGCAATCGATCAGGTGTTTTGTGGCGGAATAGGCTCCCTCAAAATCATTTTGAACGACTTTTGAAGCCTTTATCTCCGCTGGAACTTTATCAAAAAACACGATAGGAAGCCCGTCCTCTAATAACTTTTCAAAATGATCCTGCATGATGGTATTAGAACTGATAGAAATTAGCAAACCATCTAACATGGACACATCCATGTTTTCTAAAAGGTCTCTTTCTTTTTCCTTATCGTCGTTCGTTACGTACAATATAATGTTATACCCCTGCCGGTAAGCCTCGTCCTGTATCCCGGATATGACGGTTGAGAAATAATAATTTGTAATAAAAGGGAGTACTACCCCAATGTTCATGGTAGCGCCGGAAGCCAGTGCAGAAGCATTTTTATTGGGTTTGAATTTTAATTTATGAGCCAACTCAAGCACCTTCTTTCGGGTTTCAGCGCTCACATCATGGGAGTCCCGGATCGCTCTGGACACAGTAGAAATTGAGATCCCCAGCTTTTCAGCAATATCTTTTGCACTGTATTTCTTCTTCATTTGAACAGGCTGTCCTATGTGTACTCAGTTTTATACACAAATTTGGACGGAATATTTTTTCTAATTTACTTCTACAACCCAAGTTACGGTTATTTTGTGATACCTTTTCTTATTCTTCTGATTAAATAACGATTTATCTATACATTTGTCCGGACTGATAGTTGTGTCCCTACTAAACACCCTCCCAAAAAAGCCTTGATTTATAAAGAAATGGCGCGCCCAGGATTGCACAAAGTAGAATTTGAAACTTCCGGAAACCATTTTTTAATGGAGCAAATAAGCGTATTTTTGCAGTCATATTCCATACAGATGAATCGTTTTGAGAATCATAGACATATAGTCCGTTTAGCTGTCCCTATAATTTTGGCGAATGCTTCCGCTCCGCTTTTAGGGTTGGCAGATACAGCTACTATTGGACAAACTGGTCATGCAGCAGACTTAGGGGCTATTGCCCTGGCTACTTTAGTCTTCAGTTTTGTGTATTGGGGGTTTAGCTTTTTAAGAATGGGAACGACTGGATTCATGGCGCAAGCAGCTGGGGCCTCTAACAAAAAAGAAGTAATAACAGTAGCTTATCGCTCGGTATTATTAGGCTTAGCTATTGGGGTTACTTTGATTTTATTACAATTTTTTATAGGAAAATTAGCACTTTGGTTGATGAGTGCCAGTGATGAGGTCAAGGCATTAGTAATGGACTATTTCTATATACGTATTTGGGGAGCTCCCGCAACTTTGATGACGTATGCGATTTTAGGAAGTTTGATAGGGTTGAGCTGGACAAAGGAACTGCTTTGGGTTCAATTATTGTTAAATGGAACTAATATTGCCTTAAATATTTTGTTTGTCCTCGGAGCCGGGTTAGGAATTAAAGGAATAGCTTTGGGAACATTAATTGCAGAATGGATCGCTTTTTTCTATGCCGGACATTTATTGATACGTAATCTCAATATAAGAGATCTCTGGCAACAGTTTCGTGACCATTGGCAGCAAATTATAAACAAAGCAAAGCTCTTGGCTGTTTTTAAAGTAAATACGGATATAATGCTGCGGACTTTAGCTTTGCTAAGTGGCTTTGCTTGGTTTGCTGATCAAGGAGCTAAGCTCGGTGACACCACCCTTGCTGCTAATCATGTTTTATTGCAGTTTGTTTCTTTGTCAGCTTTCTTTTTAGATGGTTTTGCCCACGTTTCTGAAATGCTTTCCGGAAAAGCCATTGGTGCTAATGACAAGGATGGATTTATAAAGCAATTTCGGCATTCTACTCAATTGGCGGGAATTACGGCAGTTGTTTTAGCCTTGGGAATCATTGTGTTTTCACCTTTTACAATTGGTTTATTAACCAAAGATGCAGATGTTCAGAAAGTAGCCATGGAGCATGCCGTATATGCGGGTATATATATACTACTTTCTTTTGTAGCTTTCCAATTGGATGGGGTATTTATTGGTGCGACCAAAAGTAAAGAAATGAGGAATTCAACCCTTATTTCTTTTATCATACTGGTAGGCGTAGGTACAGTAATGATGCAATATTATGGAAATGCGGGTTTATGGATTTCTTTCGTGGTGTATGTAGTGGCAAGAGGAATCTTTTTAGGCCTTTATGTGCCTAAAATTATGAGAGAATCATTTTGATAAGAAATACAATACAGTAAATACGAATAAAAGGTGTTTTTCAGGTTTAAATGTTAAAACATGTTAAATGTAGTAGTTTTTTTTAATTAAGGATCGGAAGTTGATACTGTATTAGTATTCATAATTTAGGTTAATAATTGGTTAGTTTTTAGGTTCTCTTTCTCCCCGATTGAGAACCTAATTTTTTATATCCTCTAAAAGTAGCGTTTTTTCTTTTTGATATTTTCTTTTCGGGAAGAAAAAAATTGCGCTGTAAAAAGAGTTTGGGGGAAATTAAAACTTCAGGTGTTTTACAGTCAATCCATTATTGATAAGTTGTTTGAGTGCATCGATTCCTATTGCTACATGTGTTTCGACAAATTTTGTGGTTACACTCAGATCGCTTTCCACTGTTTTTACGCCTTCGGGGATCATCGGTTGATCGGATACGAGCAATAATGCTCCAGTCGGAATCTGATTTGCAAAGCCAACACTAAAAATAGTAGCTGTTTCCATATCTACACACATAGTACGAATAGATTTCAAGTACCTTTTAAATTTTTTGTCATGTTCCCAAACCCGTCGGTTTGTTGTATAAACGGTTCCGGTCCAATAATCCCGTGAGTACTCTCTGATAGTTGTAGAAATGGCTTTTTGAAGGGCAAACGAGGGGAGAGCCGGTACTTCAGGAGGAAAGTAGTCATTAGAAGTACCTTCTCCACGTATGGCAGCAATAGGTAAAACCAAATCACCTATTTTGTTCTTCTTTTTCAAACCGCCGGCTTTACCCAAGAAGAGAGCGGCTTTGGGTTTGATGGCTGACAGCAAATCCATGACAGTAGCCGCTAAAGGGCTCCCCATTCCAAAATTAATGATGGTAATTCCATTAGCAGAGCAGGATTGCATAGGCTTATCTTTACCTACAATAGGTGCCCCTCCTTGCAATTCTGAAAATATTTCAAGGTAATTAGAAAAATTTGTCAATAATATATACTCTCCGAATTCTTCCAGCGGTCTTCCTGTATAACGAGGCAGCCAATTGTGAACGATGTCTTTCTTTGTTTTCAGACCCGGTAGAACAGGCGTTTCTATATTTTCTTTTGAACTCATTTTTCTTTGTGCTTTATTGTCATTGAACTCCCTACATTTTTTCAAGAATCTAACTGATCGGCTTCTATATAAAGTATAAATCCGTATATTTTGTTTTTATATTTGAGGGGAAACAAAATACACGGACTGTATAAAACCTGACTTTACCTTTATGCTTATGCCACTTTTAATTTTTGGATATCAGATTGTTCAAATTTTTTCTGGGCATACTGTAAAGTGATACGGAAGGTGTTTTTGTCTTCCAGTTCATCCTCAGAAGGCACTTCAAACATGGCGTCTAACATGATGGCTTCGCATATACTGCGTAAACCTCTTGCCCCCAGTTTAAACTCCCATGCTTTATCTACTATGAAATCATAAACATTTTTATCGAACTTTAGATTCAACCCTTCGTATTCAAATAGTTTTTTATACTGTTTGATGAGCGCATTTTTTGGTTTTATCAAGATGCTATATAGAGTTTTTTTATCTAAAGGATTAAGATAAGTTAAGACGGGAAGTCTTCCTATCAATTCAGGTATTAACCCAAAGTTTTTTAGATCTTGAGGAGTGATGTATTTATACAGGTTTTCTAAATCAACATCAGCCTCATCATCTTTCATTTTATACCCTACAGTTTGTGTTCTGAGACGGGTAGCTATTTTCTTTTCTATGCCATCGAAAGCACCTCCACAGATAAATAATATATCTTTTGTGTTCACGCCGATCATCTTTTGATCGGGATGTTTACGTCCGCCCTGTGGAGGGACGTTTACTGTAGTACCTTCTAAAATTTTGAGTAGAGCCTGTTGCACTCCTTCTCCGGAAACATCCCGGGTAATAGAAGGATTGTCAGTTTTTCGAGCTACTTTATCTATCTCATCTATATAGATAATGCCTCGCTCCGCGGCTGCTACATCATAATCTGCTGCCTGCAACAATCGTGTGAGAATACTTTCTACATCTTCGCCTACGTAGCCCGCTTCAGTCAATACGGTAGCATCTACTATACAAAAAGGTACATTCAATATTTTTGCTACTGTTTTTGCCAACAAGGTTTTACCGGTCCCTGTTTCGCCTACGATGATTAAGTTTGATTTCTCAATTTCAATTTCGTCTTTGCTCACCTGATGGTTCAAGCGCTTATAGTGATTATACACAGCCACTGAAATAGATTTTTTCGCTGCGTCTTGACCAATGACAAACTCATCCAAATGTTTTTTTATCTCACTGGGTCTTATAAGCTCTAATGCGGTTTGCATAGATTTTTGTTTTCTTTGTCTCAGCTCTTCTGCCAAGATTTCAGAAGCTTGATTTACACAACGATCACAGATGTGTGCATCATCTCCAGCAATCAGCATTTGTGTGTCCGATTTCCGGACACCACAAAACGAACAGTGTATTTCTTTGTTTGTTTTGCTCATTATTTCTTTTCTTTTTTATTTCCTTCTAATACTTCATCAATCATGCCAAATTCTTTGGCTTCAAAAGCACGCATCCAATAATCTCTGTCGGAAGATTTTTCCACCCATTCATAGCTTTGTCCAGAATGCTTTGAAATGATCTTATACAGTTCTTCTTTTACCTTCATCATCTCGCGTAGATTGATTTCCATATCTGCCGCTACTCCTTGTGCACCACCTGAAGGCTGGTGAATCATCACACGTGCATGTTTTAAAGCTGCTCTTTTTCCTTTGGCCCCTGCTACCAAGAGCACAGCTCCCATTGAAGCTGCCATTCCAGTACATATCGTTGCCACCTCTGGCTGAATATATTGCATAGTATCATAAATACCTAAACCTGCATACACACTCCCACCCGGTGAATTGATGTATATTTGTATATCCCTCTGAGCATCAGTGGACTGAAGGAATAGAAGCTGAGCTTGTACGATGTTGGCCACTTGATCATTGATAGGATCGCCTAAAAAGATAATTCTATCCATCATCAATCTTGAGAATACATCCATTTGAGCCACATTCATTTGACGCTCTTCTATAATGTATGGAGTCAAGTTTGTGGGAAGATTGGCGTTTGCCCGGGAAATAAAGCTATCCACATGTTGACTTCCTATTCTATGATGTTTAATGGCGTATTTTCTAAATTCGTTTCTGTCCATGTTTAAAATAATGATTGAATAATTTATTGCTAATATAAATGTATTTTTTAAGAATTATTCCCAATTTCTGTCATTAACTCGTAATTAGGTAACTCGGAAAGAAAGTTATAGCTTTTCTTTTCAAAATCAATCTTGCTGTAAATATGTTTTAACCCATTACTGACCAACAAAACGGGCGCTTTTTGTATGCTGTTATAATTTGATATTTGTTCAAAAACTTTTTGTGTGATTTTGACATGTGGCGCTTTGAACTCCGCTAAAAGTATTTTGTTGCCATGATTGTTGTAGACAACTAAATCGCTACGCTTTAGCAGTTTGTTAAGTTGCATTCCGCCTTCTATCTGCATAAGTGATTTTGGATAACGTTTAATATCTGCTAAGTAATGGATCCAATGCTGCCTAACCCATTCTTCCGGAGTGAGTACTACATTTTTCCTGCGCAATACATCAAAAATAAAATACTTATTCCCCTTTTTGGATATTTTTGCTTGAATGGGAGGCAAATCAAGTGCTGCAAACTCAAACATTTACAAATATACGTAAATATAAATGTATAAGCAACGCACGAATATTGAGTTTAATTCTCATTATTTTTATATGTTTGGAATATGAACGTTACACCTTTGCTGACAGCTATTCAGAAAAAGAAGTTTAAACCTGTCTATTTATTGCATGGCGAAGAACCTTATTATATTGACATAATAAGCGATGCTTTAGAACAATCGGTGGTAGAGGAAATGCACAAAAGTTTTGACCAAAGTATTTTTTATGGCAAAGATGTAGAAATTTCCACTTTAGTCAATGCCTGTCGGAGATACCCGATGATGTCTTCTCATCAGTTGATAGTCATAAAAGAAGCTCAGGATTTAAAATGGAATAAGGACTCAGATCTTTTACTGAAGTATTTAGAAAATTTTTCTACGACTACAGTGTTAGTATTGGAGTTCAAATATGCCAAATTCGACAAACGTAAAAAAATATATAAAGCCGTTCAAAGCAGGGGGGAGATTGTAGAATCTAAAAAGCTTTATGATAATCAAATAAATGGCTGGATAGAAACTTATATTCGAAATAAAGGCTATAAAATTCACCCTCAGGCATCTATGTTGATGGCTGAATACTTGGGCACCAATCTGACAAAAGTAGCCAATGAACTCGATAAACTTCTATTGAATGTTTCTGCCGAAAAAGAAATAATCCCAAAAGATATAGAAGAAAATATAGGAATCAGTAAAGACTTTAATGTATTTGAGTTTACCTCGGCACTGGGCAAAAAAGATGTTTTTAAAGCTATTCAAATTGTAGATTATTTTGCAGCGAACCCAAAGGACAACCCTATTGTACCTATGTTTGGTATGGTGGGCAGTTATTTTACGCGTATTTTGAAATATCATTACCTTTCTGATAAATCGCCACAGTCGATAGCCCGCGAATTGGGTGTACATCCTTTTTTTGCCAAAGAATATGTAGGGGCAGCTAGAAACTTCAGTAAATCCAAAGTTTTTTATGTGTTCAAACAATTAAGAAAATATGACTTGAAATGTAAAGGTGTAAACGTAGGATCACTTACTACGGATGCAGACTTGTTGAGAGAGATGGTTTTTCATATTTTACGGTGACTTTTTTAGATGCGAACAAAGGTTAAATCGATCCGTATCGGTATTATAAATTGTAAGAGAACATCGCTTTTAAATAGGAGAAGTTAATGAATAAAAACGGGTGTGTGAAATTTCACACACCCGTTTTTATTGAGATTTAAGGCTTCCCGTTTATTCCGTATCACCTTTATCTTCTTTTAATTGTTTATTCTGGTATTCAGCTTCCAATTGGGCTAACTTTTTCTTGCCATATGCCAAGCGGGTAATGATGACAAAAAGAACCGGAACGACAAAAATACCTAAGAAAGTCGCAATGCCCATTCCGCCAAAAACAGTCCATCCGATTGTTTGTCTGGAAACAGCACCTGCTCCGGAAGAAATCATCAAAGGAATAATACCCAGGATAAAAGCCAAAGAGGTCATGATAATCGGCCTCAGCCTTAATTTTACAGCTTCATAAGTAGCTTCGTATAAATTCATGCCCGAATCCACTCTTTCCTTAGCAAACTCTACAATTAGAATTGCATTCTTGGCCGCCAAACCGATAATGGTTATCAAACCGATTTGAGCAAAAATATTGTTGTCTAATCGGGGGATAAACATGAGCGTAAGGATAGCACCGAATATTCCGAGAGGTACGGAAAGTAAAATTGAAAAAGGTACAGACCAGCTTTCGTATAAAGAAGCGAGGAGTAAGAAAACAAAAATAATACTCAACGTAAAGATGATAACAGTTTGACTGCCTGATTCCTTCTCTTGCAACGAAGCTCCTGAAAACTCATAGCTGAAATCTTCGGATAATGTTTCGGCAGCGACCTCTTCCAAAGCTTTTAAAGCATCACCTGAACTATAGCCTGCAGCAGCATTACCGTTTATTTCGATAGAACGGAAAATATTAAAGTGGTTAATAATCGAAGGAGCTTCTGTTAATTCATAACTGATAAGAGGATCAATAGGCACTGACTTTCCCGCAGCGTTTGTGACATATAATTTTTTAATATCATCTATTTCCATGCGGTATGACGTGTCCGCTTGAGATACTACTCGGAAGTTTCTTCCATATTTTGTAAAGTCATTGACATAACTACTTCCCAAATAGGAAGAGAGTGTACTATAAATGTTGGTAATGGGGACCCCCATTCTTTTAGCTTGCTCCCGGTTTACATGCAATTGATAATTTGGCGACTTTGTATTGAATAGCGTGTACGCCATTTCTATTTCCGGCCTCTGATTAACCGCAGCTAAAAAGTTATGCGCTGTTTTTTCAAACTCTTTAATATCTATAGATTTATTGTCTTGGAGGTTCATGGAAAAGCCGCCTGATCTTCCCAATCCCGGAACAGGGGAGGGGGTGACAGCCATGATTTCAGCTTTAGTGTACTGGCTGTATTTACGCATGATTTCGCTGGCGATCTGAGCATTGGTTTTTTCCCGTTCTTCCCAGGATTTGAGGCGGACAAACATAGAGCCTCCGTTAGGTTTAGCAGCTCTGTTCATCATATTCATACCTGAAATAGTAGTAATGTATTTTATTTCTGGAAAATCCTTTTGCATCTCTTGGTAAACCTCATCTAATACAGCTTCAGTACGGCTGACCGACGATCCTTCCGGAAGATTGAAACCCATCATGAATAAACCGTTGTCTTCATTTGGAATAAAACCTGTTGGTTTTGTGTTAAACATCCAACCCGTTCCTACAAACACACAAATTAAAAGCACAATAACCAAAGGAGTAGCTTTGATGCACCGTTTTACTCCATTGGAATAACTTTCTGTTACTTTTTGAAACCACAGGTTATACCTATGAAATAGTTTATTCAGCCCTTTGGAATCTGGACCAATAGGATTGGGTGTTAGTAAGAGTGAACATAATGCCGGTGTGAGCGACAGCGCAACCAATGCAGAAATCAATACAGAAACAGCAATGGTGATGGCAAATTGCTGATAAAGCTGACCAACCATACCGGGCATGAAGCCTACAGGGACGAAAACGGCAGCGAGAATCAAAGCAATGGCTATAACCGGAGCTGTGATATCCCGCATAGCCTGCCGGGTAGCCTCCTTGGCCGACATCTTCTCATTATCTATATAATGCTGCACAGCCTCCACCACTACAATAGCATCATCCACCACAATACCAATGGCAAGCACAAAAGCAAGCATTGTCAGGTTATTGATAGAAAAACCAAAAAGGTGGAAGAAAGTAAAAGTCCCCACTATAGATACAGGGATTGCCAATACGGGGATCAGTGTGGCTCTCCAGGTCTGTAGAAAGAAAAATACGACAAGGGTAACTAAAATAATAGCCTCTATAAGCGTGAGAATAACGGCATCAATAGAAGCGTTTACTACGGAAATAGTTTCATAACCTATGACATAATCTACGTCTTTAGGAAAAGATTTCTTAAGGTTATCCAAAGTTTCGTATATCCCTTCGGCAGTCTCTACCGCATTTCCCCCGGGGGTTTGCGAAATCATCATTCCGGATGAAGCTTTTCCGTTTACACGGCTTGCTGTAGTATAGCTAAACTCACCCATTTCTACCCTGGCTACGTCTTTTAAAAGAACAAGAGAACCATTTTCGCTGGTTTTAATGATTATATTTTCGAAATCTTCTACTTCAGAAAGATCACTATCTGTAATGACTGGGTATTCAAAAACCTGAGTGCTTTCCTGAGGCCTTCCTCCTACAGTACCTCCCGGCAAACGGGTGTTCTGTTCTTGTATAGCTGTATTTACATCTTGAGGTGTAAGATTTAAACTGGATAATTTATCGGCATCTAACCATATCCGCATGGAAAAAGGCTGGCCAAAAGCCATTACATCTCCTACACCTTTTACGCGCATGACAGCATCTTTGAGATACAAGTTGGCGTAGTTGGCTAAGAATTTTGCATCTTTCGTTCCGTTAGGTGAAAATAGGGAAACCATCATCAAGACGTCGGAATTTGCTTTCCGGGTAGTGATGCCTAAGCGTCTTACAGCTTCGGGAAGGATGGGTTCTGCAATTCCCACACGGTTTTGTACATCCAGCGTGGCAATGTCAATATCTGTTCCTACTTCAAAAGTAACTGTAATACTTGACCCACCATCAGACGTACTGTTGGACTCCATGTAAATCATTCCCGGTGTTCCGTTGATCTCACTTTCTATAGGGGTTGTCACCGTATTTTCCACAGTTTGGGCATCCGCTCCGGTGTAGTTAGCTCTTACAGAGACTGTTGGAGGGGCGATATCTGGATATTGACTGATAGGCAATGTGTAAATCGATATTCCTCCTACAATCATAAGAATGATGGAGATGACCATTGCGGTAACAGGTCTTTTAATAAATATTTCTGAAATCATGTTTTTTCCTTTTCTCTTTTTTACACTTAATCCCTATACCTTAAATTAATTGTTTTCAGAGGGTTTTTTATCCGTCTCTGTTACTTTATCTCCGTCTGACAATGCTGAAAACCCTTCTATAATTACTTTATCTCCATTATTTATGCCATCGATTATGGAGATTTTGTCTTCGAACTTAGGGCCCAGCTGTACACTGGTTACGATGGCTTGGCTACTGTCATTGACCGTAAACACATGATAGGTTCCCAGTTGCTCGATCACAGCTTGATAAGGAATAACCACAAGCTCTTCCACAGAAGAAGTAGAGATACGCAGAGCTAAATTCATCCCTACTCTCAGCTTATTATTCGGATTTGGGAAATTAGCGCGTACTTTTAAGGTTCCTGTGGACTGATCCACTGCCCTGTCGATGACGCTTATACGTCCTTTGTCTGGATACGCACTTCCGTCAGGGAGTATGGCTTCTACAATTCCTGATTCTTGATCTTGCTGCATGTTAATTATTTTGTCGATTTCACGGTTTGTGATTTCAAATTCTACAGCAATAGGGGAGGTTGAAGAAATTGTGTTTAAAAGAGTAGATCCCTGGCTGACTAAGGCTCCTAAACGGACTTGGGAAATCCCTATAACACCATCAAAAGGAGCAGTAATAATTGACCTGTTTAAATTTGTCTCCGCTGTCATCAACTTTGCTTTGGCGGCTTGTACTTGAGCTTTTCTGTTGCTTAAATCAGTTTCTGCATAATCCAAAGTTTGTTTGGCTATGGCGTCCTGTTCGGCTAATTTATTATACCTTTCTAAATCTCTTTCAATACGGGACAGTTCTGTCTGTGCAATAGCTAAATCAGATTTTGCTTGTTCCACATCCGCTTCATAGCGGACTCGGTCTATTTCGTATAGTTTTTGACCTTTTTTGACTCGCTGTCCGTCCTCCACAAGGATATTTGTAATGTACCCATTCACTTCTGCACGTAGTTCTGTTTCGTTTAAAGCAACTACCCGCGCCGGATAATTGACGCGATCGGTGACCATTTCTTTTTCTGCTTGAGTAATAACTACAGGTATAGCATCGGCACCGGGTGCCATTTGTTGTGTCTGATTTCCTTTTTCCTGATTACAGGCTTGTGTTAGGAAAATAGCTGTCAAGATAAAAACGTAAAATTTAAGGTTGGTATTCATGTCTGTTGTATCGTGTTTATATCAAAATATAATTAGTCAAAAGTAATATTACCGAGAGATTTTTGTACATCTATTTTACTCGCCAATATGGCGTATAGGGCATTTAAATAATTAATCTGACTCGTACGTAAATCTGTTTCAGCAGTCATTAAGTCCAGATAAGTCTTGATACCTTCATCATATTGTAGTTTGATGGTATTGTATACTTCTTCGGAAAGGTCAACATTTTCGCGTGCATTTTTCCAATCGACTATACTGGATTTATAATTGGTCAATGCAGCAGAATACTCAGTCTGTATATCGTTTTCCAAAGCACGCATATCCCAATCCAAACGCTCTTCTTGCAAGCGTGATTTTCGGATTTCATGCACTCTTTTCCCCCCTTGAAATATTGGAAAACTCAAGGATAAACCTAAAAGAGAAGAGGGGAAGTTACGCGAATAAACTTTTGAGAAGGTGTTATTTCGGAAATCCATTTGATAATTTGCGAAGGCAGATAACCGAGGTAGGAAATTCCATTTCGCATATTGTGTACTAGCCTTTTGCAATTCTTTTTGCGTTAATATTTGCTGGTACTCAATGCGCGATTCTGTGTGTAAAGATTGTGTGGTGTCCAAATGGATTTCATTTTCCAAATCTTCTGTGTCATTAGGAGAAAGATCTATTTCTATATTCGGATCGGTGTTGATCAAAAACTTCAAATAATCATATTTATATACCTTCTGTTCGTTTATTTTCTTTAAATCTGCATTTGCATTATTCAACGATATTTGCGCTCTTTTAAAGTCCGTTTTATCAACCAAACCTGTATTATAGCGCGCTTGCGCATCGTTCAATTGCTTGCTGAGCCGTGCTATATTTTCTTTGACGATTTTAATTTGTTCCTCTGTGGTCAGGATATCAAAATAGGCTTTACTGACTTGCACAACAGTATTAATCTTTTCGTTTTCAATGAGTTGTTTATAGCTTTGTCTATACAAATCTGAGCTTTTACTGGCTAAAAAAAGTGCTGGATCAATAATGGCTTGGTCCGCTTGAAAAGAAATGGAACTCGAGTGTTTCTGCCCCATTTTTATCACTTCGCCTCCCAATACATTGCTCGGTATTTGCATATAATAATTATAACCTGCGTTCGCATTTATTTGTGGAAGCCAACCCGATAAAGAGGAAGCTATTTCTTCTTCACCAATTCGCTCATCTAAATAGGTCTGTTGTAAACTGATTTTGTTTTTTAACGCAAAATCGATCAATTCATTTAATGTAGGGTTGACAGATAATTGTGAATTTTGTGCTTTTGTGTTTAAAGCAAAAATACCGAGTAAACTTATCAGTAGTGTTATTTTTCTAGTAAAATTCATGTTTTATATTTTCACTCCGTTCCAAATAGTTTGTATGAGTTGATTTATTTGATTTTCAGTGTGTTTTTTTTGTCCATAGATGCTGTTCCGAATTAGGAAAATAACACTCCCTAAACAGAAAGTGTATAAAATATGGGATGACATTTTCCTTATCGCATTGAGTGACAGTCCTTCATTTAAAAAACGGTTTATTGTGTCCTCAGAATAATTGGAAGCGCAATATTTTTTTTGATACATTTCATAATAGGGGGAAGCGTAAAATTGTTCTAAAAAACTAAAAATAGAAGGATGTTTTAAATAAAAAGAAATAAAGCGTCTCCAGAAAATCATAAATTTCTCTTCATAATTCTCTTTTGTGATAGGATCATCAAATACTGAATCTGTAATAAATGCAGATACTTTGTTTTTTGAATAACTAAATAATTGAAGAATTAAATCATCCTTTGATTCAAAATAATGATAAATAGTGCCGATAGAGACTTGAGATGCCTTTGCGATTTGACTCATTGGCGTCCCGTGGAATCCTTTATCAAGGATAAGAGACAAAGCACTTTGAAAAATCTGTTCTTCTTTATGTGTGTATTGAATGTTCATTCGAACTGCGAATCTACGGAAAAATATTGCTTCTTTTTTGTCAAATAGTTGTTATAATTGATATGAATAAGTGAAAAAGCGTCATTAACATGATATTTGAGGCGTTTTCTGACTTTTTCAAAGGGGTGTTTGATTTTTAGTGAGGAATATTTGTTTTATTAAAAATAAAACCTTACCTTTGTGGTATCATAATTTAGGTTTATAATTGGTTAGTTAAGGGTTTCCATTCTCCCCGTTTGGAAACCCTTCTTTTTTTAGTTGACAGCAGTTTTATAAACGTAGAGCAGAGCTTTTCTTATCCTATTAATAGTATACTACCACATCTGGATAATCGTAACCTTCGGGGTATTGGCAAGAAAATTTTTACAAATTTTACTTTACTTGTATTCGTCCAGTAAAAGGGGGATGTCTTTGATGAGTTTTTTTACCTGTAGCATATCAGTACCGTCATAAGCCCCTCGAATCCGTTTTTCTTTATCGACTAGCACGAAATATCCTTGATGTTCGTATCCTCCAGGGGCGTTCTCATCTTCTTCTACAAAGACCAAGTAATCATCAGACAATCCGTAGATTTCTGACTTGGTGCCGCTCAGGAATTGCCACTGGGTGCCTTCTACGCCTAAGTTTTTAGCATAGGCTTTTAAAACGCTTGGAGAATCGTATTTGAAATCTACACTATGGGATAGGAAAGCTATACGATCATCATTTTTAAACTCTTTATATACAGAGAGGAGATTACGCTGAGTAGTCGGGCAAATGGTTGGGCAGTTTGTGAAGAAAAAATCGGCAATATAAATTTTGTCATCAAAGTCTTTGTCGCTGACGGTTGCACTATCTTGGTTTAAAAGTTCGAAGCTGCCTATAGTGTGATACAGAGTGTCTGTTCCATTTTCTGTCTCTACAGCTTCTCGTTCTCCGTAAATAGGTAGTTTTTCTTTTTCAGTCTGACATGACATTATTAAAATAAAGACAGATAGGGTGAACAATAAGCTTCGTACTCTCATTTAAAAAGTATTTAATAATTCTTCTCTTTCTGAGTTTACTCGATGATATGTGTTTTCCAGATCTTGTATTTTTTTCAACTCTTCTTCATGATATTCCAGAACGCTGTTGTCTAACTCGTAATCATTCATCCAGGTCATCATTTGTTCGTTAGCCTCTTCGAGATTTTCTTTCAGTGTTAATAGATTTTGTCGGAGCTCAGTGCTATCTACATCTTCAAAGTGTTCAGCATATTTAGAAAAATCATTTAGAATAGAATCTATTTTTAGCTCTGAACGATCGAATTTTTCTGTTAAAGGCATGATTTCATCGTGTATTTCAATGACTTCATCGCTGATTTCTTTTCTTTGGGCAGCTTCCGGATCTGTTTGTTGACAAGCTACAGCTGTACAAACAAGCGCAAAGCCCCACAATATTGTCTTTTTCATAGTATTCATTTTAAATTTAAATTACTCGCACTAATATACAATTCAGATTTGAAAGTTCCTTAATACCTGTGGGTATAATAGGGTTAAATTGATTTGTTTTAAAAATGATACAAAATTATGAGTGAATTTATCTTTAGCTAGAAACAGTGTTTTTCTCTGTTGTTTCGGCTAATTATTTGTAGGAAGGCCGTAATTAATTTCAATTTGGAATCTTCGATCCAAGGCCCCTATGTACGTTGCTGCAGATTTTGAAAGAACGACAATAGCATTTCGTGTGTCCATATTTTCAGCAAATCCTCCAACGACTTTTGCAAAGGTGATTTTTTTTGTCATGGGATTTGTGATTTTTAAAACAGTTCCTATGGGAGCTGTCTTGTGCAAGGCGAGGTTGCTTTTTCCTTCTTGAGCCAGACCTTCTATCCAGACTCCAATTCCTTTTTCATGTTTTTCTTTTACGCCGTATTGATTGGTTTTGATGTCAAGAGCACTCTCTGGAGTTTCTTCCTGAGTTTCAGCGAACTCAATTTCCGGTTCGGGATCTGATTCAGATTCCGGTAGGGGGTCCCCAGGAATTTTTAATATTTGTCCTTCTTTTATTTCATTGTTTGTTAAGCCGTTGAAGGCCTGTAAATCTTCTATCGGTACATTGAATCTTTTTGAAACGGCATACAGCGTTTCTTTTTTTCCTACTTGGTATTTGGTTTTAACCTCGAAGGAAGCAGTGTCGGTGATTGTTTCTTCGTGTAATTCTGCAGCCATTCTTTCTGTAGGAATTCTTATTCTATCTCCAATTTTTAGTTTAATATTGCTATTAGCTTCTGCAATAGCACTCACTGAAGGGCCATAAGTCCTGCTCAATTTGTAATATGTATCTTTGGGTTCTATTTGATAAGTAATGTAAACTTTCCCATCAATAACTTCTTCTCCGACGGAATCCGGTACAGCCCAATGTATAGAAGCAGATGTTTCGTTTCCAAAGCTTTTCCCCAAACTAACTATCAAAATAAAGCAGCAAAAAATTAACCGTTTTATTATCTGAATAAATATGTGTTCGTCCGATATTTTCATTTTAATCAATAGCGATGTAATTAAATACGCTGCTGTTGTGTCAATAATCTTGTAACAATCATTTTCGGCGAATGAAAAAATCAATCATTACTTCGAAATATGATAGAAAATAGGTTGCAAAAATACTTTCTGCTTTTATAAGAAACCTAATAAAAACCCGTTTTTTTACGTAAATCCAAAAATAAGGATTGTTTCGACAAAAAACAGGAATTAGTTGTTAAAAATATTAAATGTTTTTTTGAATTTGGCTTTTCTCTTTCATTCTAAATGGAATATCTGAAATACTCATAGTTTTGTTGTATATTTAACGGGTTTATTTCACTTTTGATATATGAAGAACAAACATCTATTTGCATTAATATATCTATTAACATTCAGTCTGTTTGTTCAAAAATCGTTTGGACAAAAAGTATATCATGTTACAATAAAAGAAGATATAGGGCCGAATGCCTGGCGTACTATAGATAGAGCGTACAAGGAAGCCGTAGATTTGAATTCGGATTATTTTTTGCTTGAATTAAATACATATGGCGGAGCCGTAAATTTTGCCGACTCTATCCGTACAAAAATTATGGAAGCGAAGCCTACCACTATTGTTTATATCAATCGAAATGCAGCTTCGGCGGGCACATTAATATCTTTGGCATCTGATTATATTTATATGCGGGCAGGAGCCAGTATGGGGGCAGCGAGTGTGGTCAATCAAAACGGTGAAATAATGCCAGAAAAATACCAGTCGTATATGAGGGGGCTTATGCGCGCTACTGCTGAATCTAAAGGGAGAAATGGAAAAATAGCCGAAGCTTTTGTAGATCCGGATGTTTCTATTCCAGAACTAAAGCCAAATGGTAAGTTGCTCACATTCACCGCATCAGAAGCCGTACAAGCGGGAATGTCTGATAAAGTAGTGGAGAGCATTTCAGATATTTACGAAGATTTGCAAATTTCATCGCCCCAAGAAACCTCGCATGAAATAACCTTAATAGATAAAATAATTAAGCTTTTAATTAACCCCATGGTAAGTGGTTTGTTGATATTAGGAATTATTGGAGGGATATATTTCGAATTACAAACCCCGGGCATAGGATTTGCATTGGTCGTTGCCATTGTATCCGCTGTTTTATTTTTTGCTCCGCTTTATTTGCAAGGCCTTGCAGATTACTGGGAAATAGGTTTGTTCGTGTTAGGCGTGGTTTTATTAGCTTTAGAAATTTTTGTGATTCCCGGTTTTGGAATCGCTGGAATCTTAGGTATCCTTTTTATTTTAACCGGACTGACTTTTTCCATGGTCGCAAACGATTATTTTGATTTTAAACTGAGCAAGCCCGGGTTATTATTTAACAATTTTATGATAGTAATAGGGGCTATGATCTTGGCAGTAGTATTAATGGTAGTATTCGGCCGAAATCTATTGCAATCAAGAGCATTCAAAAAATTGGTACTCGCTGACGAACAAACCGCAGATACGGGGTACACTTCTTCGGTCAGCAGGAAAGAATTAATTCATAAAACTGGCGAAACAAAGACAGTATTGCGGCCATCCGGAAAAATTATAATAGACGGAGTTTGGTATGATGCTGTAGCTCTCGATGGATATATAGATGCAGGAGAGAAAGTATATGTTGAAAAACATGAAAATTATAGCTTATTCGTCCGAAAGCTGTCCGAAAAAGCATGAAATGTAAATTTATCGTTGAATAGATATTTGGCAATTAGCCATCTTACCCGCAGGATTGTATAACTAACTTTTTACCAGCATAGTCAAATTCGGAGGTATATAATTAGTGGGGTTTTTATTATGTTTGCATACTAAAAAAATAGAACACTATGAGGAAATATTTTTTATTGGGGCTCTTGTTCGTGGGTGCATACCAAATACATGCACAAGAGCAAAACGTCATAAACCCAGAATATATGGATAAAACAGTTAGGCCGCAAGATGACTTTTATAATTTTGTGAATGGAAACTGGATGAAAAACACAGAAATTCCATCCGATAAAGCCCGATGGGGCTCTTTTGATGAGCTAAGAGAACATACTGATGAATCTACTTTGAAGCTGTTAAACACTTTATTGGAAGAGAAGCATACACTAGGCAGTGATGGACAAAAGATTGGGGATTTATACAATTCATTTATAGATTTTGATAAAAGAAATGAACTGGGAATCGAACCGGTAAAGCCTTACCTTACAAAAATAAAAGCTATAAGCAACCTTTCGGATTTATATGAATATTTAGTGGAAGTCACTCCAGTAGGAGGAAATCCGTTTTTTGGTTCTTATGTGTATTCGCATATGAAAAATTCAGATATAAATGCGGTATATATAGGAGCTGCAAGCTTAGGGTTAGGGCGTTCGTATTATCAAAAAGAAGACGACAATAATAAAGAAACTTTAGAAAAATATTCTACGTATGTATCTGATTTGTTCGGTTTGGCACTTTCGCAAAAAAACAGAGATATAGGCGATGAAATTGTTAGCTTTGAAAAGAAAATTGCTTCATTTTTAAAAACGATTGAAGAGTCGAGAGATGCACAAAAAAGATATAATCCTGTAGCGGTTAAAGATTTGCCAGCAATGGTTAGTCATGTGAATTTAACACAGTATTTAGAAGATACTGGGTTTAAGGCCGATACTGTTATTATCTCTGAGATAAACTATATCCAGAAACTGGATGAAATTATTAACGAAGAAAACATACCTGTTATCAAAGATTTTTTAATGTTTAATCTTTTAAATGATGCGACAAGCTATTTGACAAAAGATTTGAACGAACTTTCTTTTGATTTTTACGGACGCCAATTAAGAGGCCAGAAAGAGCAAAGATCTTTGGATAAGAGAGGACTAGAGTTTGTTAACGGTACAGTAGGGGAGCTTATGGGAAAGCTTTATGTTGCTGAGTATTTCCCGACAGAAGCAAAAGAGGTGGCGGCAGAAATGGTTGATTACCTCATCAAGGCCTTTGAGGTACGTATTAATAATCTAAGTTGGATGTCGGCCGATACAAAAGTAAAAGCCTTAGAAAAGCTCTCAAAATTTAATGTTAAAATTGGGTATCCGGACAAGTGGAAAGATTACAGTAAACTGAATATTGGCAACTCCTTATTTGAAAATGTAGAAAGTATTAGCCGGTGGTCATTTGAAGAAAACAGAGCGAAACAGGACAAACCGGTAGACAAAACAGAGTGGGCTATGTCTCCACAGACAGTAAACGCTTATTATAGCCCTTTATATAATGAAATTGTTTTTCCAGCAGCTATTCTCCAGTCTCCTTTTTATGATTATAAAGCCGATATTGCAGTTAACTTTGGAGGAATTGGGGCTGTCATAGGGCATGAGTTGTCTCACGGATTTGATGATTCAGGCGCTCATTATGATGGAGACGGAAATCTGAATGACTGGTGGACTCCGGAGGATAAAGAGCAATTTGATGCGGCTGCCAATGCTTTAGTAGCGCAATTCGATGCCTACGAGCCTGTGCCGGGAGTGAATGTCAATGGTAAATTTACTTTAGGTGAAAATATTGGTGACTTGGGGGGGACGGCGGTAGCTTTTGAAGCTTTAAAAATGTATTTAAAAGATCATGGAGATCCCGGTTTGCTCGACGGGTATGATCAAGTGCAAAGATTTTTTATGTCTTGGGCAACGATATGGCGTACTAAAAGTACAGACGAATATGTGATTAATCAAGTGAAAACTGATCCGCATTCGCCCGCACAATATCGATCTATAGGCCCGATATTGAATATGGATGCATTTCATGAGGCTTTCCAAACGGAAGAAGGAGATGAAATGTATGTGCCAAAAGAGAATAGAATTGAAATTTGGTAAGGCAGTGAAGTGAAAAGTTAATCGTGATAGAAGAACACCTTAACAAACATTAACGCTTATAATTTGTTTTTTGCCGCTGTGCGGTTTATATTTGTACTATCATAATTTAGGTTTATAATTGGTTAGTTAAAAAGGTTTCCATTCTCCCCGTTTGGAAACCTTTTTCATTTTTGAAGTAATCTACGACGATGTTAAATAAACCTTTTGATGGTTATTCCCTCTAAAGAATAATAAATGTTCAACAAAAAGGGTTGAATTCATCAAAAGCATATTTAAAACGTAAAAGTCAAAATCCATGAATTTGTTTCTGAGAGCGCTTAAGAGCAAGCTTTATACAGCTGTTACATTTTGTTTTCTTATAAGTTTCCATTTTTTATCTGCACAGACCACTTTAACAGCGAATGCTCTTCTCCAAGATGTGGATATCTTTAAAAGAGGAGCGACTTTGCATCATAAAACTAAAAAAATAGCTATTCCTAAAGGAAATTCCGGATTGTTGGTTGTACAAATTTCGAAACAAGTAAATGAAAATAGTATCCGTATAAATACTTCAAACCCCAATGTTTCCATTCAATCGATTTCATTTGAAAAGAATTACATAAACGAGACAGAAGGGGGAAGTCCGCAATATAAAGAGTTGAAAGAAAAGTTGGATGCGGAAAAAAACAAACTTGATACTATGATAAGCAAAAGAAAAGGGGAAGAAGGAGTTTTGGCTTTGTTGGAAGAAAACCGAAAGTTAGGAGGGAGTACTGGCGTTTCTCCGGACAAGATATCTAATATGATAGCCTATTATAGAGAACAGTATATAAATATAGCTGCTCATATTGAAGCATTAAGAAAGTCAGAAGATCAACAAGCGGATAGGGTACAAAAACTTCAAAAACAGTTAGATCAATTAGGAGAGAGTACGCAGGAAACCGGTCAGTTGTTTATTAAATTACATGCAACCCAAGCAACTCATGCAGATTTTGATATCTACTATTTTACGAATCAAGTAAGTTGGAATCCTTTTTACGAGATTCAGGTCAATAGTTTAAATCAGCCTCTTATATTAGCATATAAGGCGAATGTCTCTCAGCAAACAGGAATAGATTGGCAGCAAGTTCATTTGAAGTTTTCAAGTGGTAATCCCAATCAAAATAACAATGTGCCTGTATTAACTCCTTGGAGACTATCATTTTTAGACCATGGAGTTCGTTCGTTAAGCGCGCGCAGTGCACCTAAAATGATGTTGAATACAGCGAAGCTTGCAGATAAGGCAGAAGCAGAGGAAGAAGTTTTTGTAGAAGAGAATCAATTGAATAATTCTTTTGTCGTGGCAGACCCTTATGATGTTTTTTCAGGTGGCCAAGCACAAGCAGTGGAACTCAAAGAATATCAATTGCCAACAGAATACACTTATTTTACAGCGCCGAAATTAGATGAAACGGCATTTTTAATTGGAAAGATAACGGATTGGGAGCAATACAATTTGTTGCCGGGGAATGCAAATTTGCTTATTGACAATAATTATGCAGGTACTTCTTATATCAACCCAAATTCTACCGAAGATACTTTGACACTTAGCTTGGGGAGAGATGACAGAATATATACTAAATATGAAAAGGTGGAAGAGGAAGGAAGTAAAACGACATTTTTGGGCAAAACTAAAAAACGGGGTTATAGTTATGAAATTACCGTTAAGAATACTAGAAACGAAACTACAGAAATGGAAGTCGTAGAACAGTTTCCTCTTTCTACAGAAAAAGATATTGTTGTTAAACTCATTAACACTTCTGGAGCAGAAGTAAACAATGAGAAAGGGGAACTTCACTGGAAGATATCCCTTGAGCCGGGAGAAGCGAAAGTTTTAAAAATAAGTTATTCGATTAGTTTTCCTAAAGACAAGCATGTTTCCGGAATTTAACGGGTTAAAACTTATTGAGTGCATTCAAGAAAATAATTTATAATCGTTATATTTAAAATATAATATGGTAAGTGATTTTTGTCATAAAACTATAAGCACTAACAATATATTCTTGCAATTCACGTGTTTTGGTGAATAAGAGAAGTAGGGAGGTTTTTGCATTACCATTAGATGTTTTTAAAAAAACAGCAAAGTAAATGAAGCCAAACGAATGTCGATATTCTAGTTTTTTATGGGGGTTAATAATCTTATTTTTAACTTTAGGCTGTGTTGGTCAGTCCGAGTCGGATGTCGAGGATTCCACCCTTCCTAAAATAGCTATCCTCGGATTAGGTCTGGAAGCCAGTGTTTTTTCACCTGCTTTAACTCAGGAAGAAGATTTCAGGCCTAAATATGGAACAGAAATTTTTGATTCTTATCCGTTTTTTCATCAGGATTCAAGCTTAAGAGAAGAGGCAAATTGGATTCCTTTGATCGTCGGTCATGCGATGCCCGGCGGGCAAGCGACTAAAGAAGCCTATGAAGTTTTGGTAAATAGGATATTAGATAGTCTGGAACATCATTTACCTTTAGACGGAATATACTTTGATATCCACGGGGCCATGGGAGTAGAAGGTATGGAAGATCCAGAAGGTGATTTTATCACACGTATCCGTAAGGTAGCAGGTAAGGAGACTATTATTTCTACTTCAATGGATTTGCATGGAAGCGTTTCTCCTACTTTGGCCCAGCATACAGATTTAATCACGGCATTTCGAATGGCACCGCATGAAGATAGGTGGGAAACAAAAAGAAGAGCCATAGATAATCTTTTGGATAGGTTTGAACATGGGAAGGGGAAGCCCAAATACAAAGCTTGGGTACCGGTGCCTATTCTCTTGGCGGGAGAACAGACGAGCACTCGGGTAGAGCCTGGAAAGAGCTTATATCGCAAAATACCTACTTTTATTAGTGGTGATAAGATGATAGATATTTCTATATGGATGTCTTATCCGTGGGGAGATCAACCGAGAAATCATGGCGTGGTAATGGCATATGGAGATGATAAAGAGTCTGTTGAAAAAGCAGCAGAGACTTTAGCAGCAGACTTTTGGAACGTCAGAGAGGAATTTGAATTTGTTGCACCTACTTTAGATTTTGAGAAGGCTATTTCTAAAGCGATAAAAAGTGATAAGAAACCTTTTGTTATCAGTGATATGGGCGATAATCCTACAGCAGGAGGTGCCGGAGATGTTACTTGGACACTGCAAGAGTTGTTGCAGACCCCGAGCTTCACTTCAGAAGACGGGAAAGCATGGGTTTATGCTTCTATTCCGGGAGAGAAATTTGTGGAAAAAGCCCTTGAAGCAGGGGTGGGATCAGAAGTAGAAGAAGAAGTGGGGGCCTTGGTTGATAACAATCACGCAGGGCCTGTAAAATTAAGCGGCATAATTAATGCTATCAATGAAGGTGGGGACAATACTTCGGTAGCGGTAAAAGTAGGGAATTCAATTGTGATAGTTACTGAAAAAAGAGCGGCTTATCATTATTTAAAACAGTTTTCTGATTTGGATATAGATCTTGAGAATAAGGATATATTGGTCGTAAAACAAGGTTATCTGGTCCCAGAGTTGTATGATATACGAAAAGATTGGGTAATGGCGCTCACACCCGGTGGAGTGGATCAAGATTTGTATAGATTAGAATATAAAAATATAAAGAGACCCATCTTTCCCTTAGATAAAAGCATGAAAGATCCAGATTTGAAAGCTATATTCATGCCTTTATCTGATGAAATAGAAGATTAAAAAAGTAGGTTAAAAATTTTAATAAAATAATATTATGAACAGAGTATTGAGTATATCATTTTCCATTTTTATTTGTATGTTATTTTTGAACCCGGTTCAGGCACAAAAACAACGCATATCTTTGCAAGATTTGCCACAAAAATCTCAGGATTTTGTGAAGCAGTACTTTCCGGATTTAGAAGTCATTCAGATAAAATCTAAAACGAAAAATGGACGGGTTAAAGAATACAAATTGAAACTGAGTGGACGTGAGAAGATTGAATTTGATGGAAATGGTGACTTCTACAAGGTAGATATGCAATGCGGAGAAGTGCCTGCAGGCTTATTATCGAAATCTATTCAAAGCTACGTTAAAGAAAATTATCCTGATTTGTACATTACTAACTTGAAAATGAAGAGAAATTACGATGAAATCGAAATTTCTAATGGATTAGAGCTTGAGTTTAGCAAAGAAGGTAAATTCCTTCGTATTGATGATTAGAAGACAGAAAGTTATTCTTGAATCATTTGATTTAAAATAGCTCTTGAGAAATTTTGTACATCCAAAGGAGTGTTGGATAAAATAATTAAAGCCGATTTGATATCGGGTATTACTGTGACAAAAGCCGAAGAGCCAGGAGTATTTCCTTGGACATAATAGTACACCATTCCTTCTGTCATCTCACTTTGCCATGCTAAGCCTACGGCTTGATCCTGTTCATCGAAACTAGACAGATCCCGCGTTAGAGTCATGCCTTTTTGCAGGCTATTTTCTGCGAATAACAATTGCTGCCGCGTGAAGCTGATCATGTCTTCTAAAGAGGATTGGAGCCCCGCACTTTCTTTCAATGCAGCAAAGTGTAATCGTTCGGTTTCGCCTGTTCTGTCAAAGACAGGGCTTAGCTCTTCCGCTTTGAAATCGTCTAAATACTGAGTGTGCGTTAGTTTCAGCGGTTCGATGACATTTTCATGGAGTAGGGTGAAATAATCTTCGTTTTGCTGTTTAGCTATCGTTGCGGTTAATAAAGCGTAATACATGTAATTGAATTCGGAGACAGGAAATTCCTCTTGTTCAAAATCTATATTTTTAAGAAAAGTATAAATGTCCGAATAGGTAATTTTTTGATAAGAATCTAACTTATTGTTCAAATCCGGATGGGCTAATTCCATGGAAGGTAATCCGGCACTGTAATCGGCTAAATTTCTAAAAGTAATGTTTTTTAAGGAAGCATTTGTTTTTACGGAATCGGGTAGATAAGGATAAATGGGGCTGTCTAAGTCCAACTTTCCCTCTTCAGCCAATCTACCAAGTAATGTAGCTGTGAATACATGGGATACACTACCTAATTCATATATTCTTTTTGAGCTATCCGTCACTACGACTTTATCGTCCTCTTTTGAGAATATAAATCTTTTAATCTGATTATCATGGAGCAGGGCTATAGACAATGTCGCATAATCATTTTCGGAAAGGAAACCTCTTGATTGTTTGTGAATCAGCTCTTCAAGGGAAGAATCGATAGTAACTTCTTCTTCAGTAGTAACTTCCTCTGTGTCGTCCTGCTGCTCATTAGGTTCAAGATCATTGTCTTCCGAAAGCTGTTCTTTCGGGAAAAATTTTAAATGATTGATTTTTTGATTTTCATCTATCCCCAGCTCCATTTTTAAAGCAGCCTCTTTAAACTTTATAGTGTATATGCCATTTTGAGTGTCAGAATCTATACTATCTAAAGCAAGAGATTCAATCCGTCCTAAACTATAGACTTGATCCATGACTTTCTCAAATTGTGCTTTTGAGTCTTTTGCTCTAAGCTCTTCATTACCGAGAGTATACAACTCTTCAGTTTGCTGCGAGTTTATCAAAAAGTCTATTTGTGTAGCTACCGTGTTTAAAATGTCTTTTTTATTGTCTTGTGCTAATGCTATATGAATAGCTGTGCCAAACAATATAATGAAAGATATAAGGGCTCTGATTTTCATAATACAAATGTACGGTTTTTGGTAAATACCTCCCAATAATGTAAGGTTTCCCTTACAAATTAGTGTACGGAGGAGTGAGTTTTAAGTTACATATTAATGTTTCTTGTTCTTCAAAAATATACGCCGATTGTGTAAATTATTATCACAGAGAGTCGTTAATAACCTATGCTTTTCATACGATATAGAAAATATTTATCTATAAAATTTGGTTGAATATGTTTAATTATTATATATTTACGCCCAATATTAAAATGTATTTTAATTTTAACATATTACTTGAATAATGGGAGATTTTGAAAACAATGGGCGTGAAGAAGTATTTTCGAAAAGGGTAAGGGCAGGAAGACGAACTTATTTTTTTGATGTTAAAGCCACGCGAGCGAATGATTACTATGTGACAATCACGGAAAGTAAGAGAAGATTTGAAGATGGCCAATTTATTAAACACAAAATTTTTCTTTACAAAGAAGATTTTGAGAAGTTTACAGAAGGTTTGACGGATGTGGTTGATTTTATCAAAGAAAACCAAGAGGTTGTAGAAAAAAGGTTTGTCCCACGTGAACAAACCGAAGAAGATAGCGATTCGACTATTGAAAATGAAGATTCGAGTGATGGGTTTTCATATTAAGAATTTAATTTAAAACATAATACAGCCACTAGAAATAGTGGCTTTTTTTGTCTCTTTTCCGAAATTCATTTAACAATAAAAATGTTATATTTAATTGTTGGAATAAAAAATTACTTTTGATATAAAATGAAAAGCACTGCATGGATAGTATTGTTTCTTTCTTTTTTAAGCGCTTTATGTAAAGCACAAGAAAAAGAATTGGATTTTGACCAATTATGGGGTCGGAAAAATTCGGTTACTCAAAGTATATATTCTATAAAAGGATGGGTAGATGGAGAACATTATATCGTAAACGATCCGAAAGATAATAAACAATATAGCGTAAATATTAAAAGTGGCGAGAAAGCACCCTATTCACCTCAGCCTTCTTCCGATGTACGGGTGTATATGGAAAGTAATGACATTTATATCCAACATGGTCAGGAAAGAACAAAGCAATTAACATACTCCCCAGAGGAGAAAGAAGAAAACCCAACCCTTTCGCCGGATAAACGATTTGTAGCCTATACTTTTAAAGGAAACTTATACGTTTTGGAGGTTGCCTCCGGCAACATTGAACAAATTACTTATGACGGTACGGACGTTATTTATAATGGCTGGGCTTCTTGGGTGTATTTTGAAGAAATATTAGGAAGACAGACACGTTATAAAGCCTTTTGGTGGTCACCGGATAGTAAACAGATTGCGTTTATGCGGTTTGATGACTCAGAAGTACCTATGTTCCCTATTTATGTGAGCAAAGGAAAGCACGGCTATTTAGAAGAAACGCGGTACCCTAAGGCAGGAGATAAAAATCCCACTGTCAAAGTAGGGTTCGCAAAAGTGGAAAAACCTGATGAAAGCGTGGTTTGGGCAGACTTTGATGAATATGAAGACCAATACTTTGGTCAGCCCTACTGGGCATATAATAGTCAGTCAATCATGGTGCAATGGATGACAAGGGATCAAAAGAATTTAAAATTTTATGAAGTAAATCCAAACTCAGGAAATAAAAAAGAAATTTATGATGAAAAACAGTCTTCTTGGATAAACTTGGATCACGATGAGAGAATTACTTACCTGTCTGATAATAAGCATTATATATTAAAGTCTGATAAAACCGGTTGGGCACATTATTATTTATACACTTTAGAAGGGCATCTGGTCAATCCTATAACTGAGGGTGAATGGCAGGTTTCCAAGATTAAGTATATCGATGAAAAAGCGAAAAAGCTATATTTCACAGCAAGGAAAGAACACTCGACAAGATATGATTTGTATAGCATATCTTTTTCCGGTAAAAACATGAAAAAATTAACTTTTGGTGATTATTCTCATAAAATTAATTTTGCTCCGGATGGAAAACACTTTATAAGCACTTACTCCAATGTAAAAACACCTACTAAAATTGCACTTTTGGATAACCGGGGTAAGTTTTTAGAAGAAATTGCAGACAGCAAATCCGAAGATTTTGGAAATTACAATATAGGGGAAACTGAAATGGTGTTTATACCTTCGGAAGACGGTAAATATAAATTGCCTGCAGTAATTACTTATCCTATAGATTTTGATGAAAAGACAGAATACCCTGTGATTATGAGTATATATGGCGGTCCGGATGCAGGCACTGTTTATGATACTTGGCGGGGTATGAACAATCAATATTGGGCGAAAGAAGGTGTTATACAAATTTCTGCCGATCACCGTGCTTCCGGTCACTTTGGAAAAAAAGGTGTGGCGCTTATGCATAGAAATTTAGGACATTGGGAGATGATAGACTATGAAACTGTGGCGAAATGGTTGAAAGCAAAACCTTATGTAAAAAATAACAAGCTGTTGATTACAGGGCACAGTTATGGTGGGTATATTACGGCACTTGCCTTGACTAAATCTTCTCAATATTTTGACTATGGGATTGCAGGTGCTCCCGTTACCAGCTGGGAGTTGTATGACACACATTATACAGAACGGTTTATGGATAGGCCGCAGGACAACAGAGAAGGATACAAACGAGGATCTGTATTGCAGTATGTAGATGGGTATAAGGGAGTATTACGTATAATGCATGGCGATATGGACGATAATGTGCATTTGCAGAATACAACCCAATTGGTGGATGCGTTGACGGATAGGGACAAAGCTTTCGAATTAATGATTTATCCGGGAAGCCGTCATGGATTCGAAGAACGAAAAAGAGCTTATGATTTTAGAGAAAGAGTTCGTTTTTATTATGAATACTTGCTCGAAAAACCAATTCCCGATTCTATGAAAAAATAACTTAGAAAAGCAGATGAGCAATGCAGAAAAAGCAGGTACTTTTGAAATAAGGAAAGTGTTAAGTAAATCTGTAAACGTGTTAAAGAAACATTATCTTTCCATTGCACTGTTATGTGTGCTCATGTTTCTTGTTTCAAATTTTTCCGGGTTTTTGGCCAGTTATTTCCAAAGTGTAAATAATATCGTAAATGCTTTTTTAGCTTTTTGCTTTATATTGCTGTATTCTTTGATTGGTTTATCGCTCTTCAAA
>JAJYRG010000010.1 GCA_021794195.1 Bacteroidota bacterium | reverse complement strand
CCTCCGACAGGTCTAATCCAGGTTTCCCCAGCCTCCGGAGGGGCTAAATCTTTCCAGTCCTGCGCCCATAATACCTCAAAGAAAAAGGTGAAAAAAATTACAAAAAAGGGTGAAATTTTCATTCTAAATATTAGGACAATACGTTTTCATGTTTATGTTCCAGCGTATTTCTAAACCAATCCCTATATCTCCTGTTTTTCTTCTTATTCCATTCGTTCCAGATAAATCCGTTCTAGCTCAAATTGAGTGCCGCGCTCTCCCTGCTTCCGTACCTGAAAGGTCACCGAATTTGTCTGTTTCGTGAGTTCGATTTCCCCTAAGGCTGAACGCTCTTTTACCTCTTCTTTTTCATTAAAAGTAGACTTCCATTCTGTCAATTGTTTTTGGCGTTGCCATACAGCAAACTCAGCACCTTCAGGCCGTTCGAAATAAGAAATAGCTAATCGATATTTTCCTTCCGGAACATCGTTCAACATTATGCGCATCATATGCTGCCCATCTGTAGTCATCAGCACCCCTTTGTCAAAGGATACTTTTGCCCCACCGCCTAATGTCAAATCCATCAATTGAGGAAAATATTCGTGTGTCTTTGGAAAATATACTTCCCGCAACTTTGCAACAGGATCCATCCTTTCTACTGGAGGATGATCGCCATAAAAAAAGGCCAAGGAGGTATAATCCACCGGAAATTTATTTCCCTCGGGTCCATGTTCCATCATATGATGGATTTCCCGGTCAAAAGACATTTTGTCTGATAAAAAAAAGCGGTACCCCCCTGTGCGGGCCATCGGCAAGGAGTAATCCAATGAACCGTGTATCGGAAGGCTCACACCTCTGTCCCACCGATCCAGCAAAGCATACCATCCTCCGTTATAATAATCTTCTGACCCTGTCCCATGTAAGCGCATTTCTCCATCCACCTGTGTCACATCATCCCCTTCAAAGAACTCGGTCATACCCGAACGTAATCCCTGTGCTTGATGCACTGTTCCAATATAATGACCTTTACCTTCGAATTGTAAAAAGTCATAATATTCTCCTTCCTCCGGTTTCTCCCGTTTCCATACCGCATAAAACTTTCCTTCCTCTTCTGTTTTCCTGGCTTGTTGATTATGATAAACTTTCGCTTTTACTGAAATGGGAGGTTGGATCTCACCTTCCCGTTTTTTATAGATCAGTTTCATCTGTGCTTCTTGGTCATAAGGCATCGGTAGATAGCAGTAGTTAGAGTTTCCCTGTTTGCCCATGATCATGCTCCGCATAGCGCTCTTTCCATACGCATATCCAAAGAAATCGGCCACCGGAGCGTAGATAGCTTCCATCTCTTCCTTATCCCAGGTAGCGGAAAGGATAACATCTTTGTAGGTTCCTTCAAAAGAAGAGCCTGCATCTATATCAAAACCCACGATACGACCGGGTGTTTTGGAATCGAAAAACGGTACCTCTTCGCCTGGTTGAAGCGTAAATACTTTCTCTTCGGTTTCCACATTTTGAGACAGTCCTTTAGCAAACTGTTGGACTGTAGGGGAAATATTCGACCATAATGCGCTAACCTCAGAAAGCAGGGTACGATCTGATTCCGTAAAATCTCCTGTCCATGATTGGACGTCAACATCCGGCAAATTCCGATGTTGTATTTGATGAAATAATATTTTTTCGCCACTGAAGACAATCTTTAGTGATTCCTTATATGGAATAGGAATATAACAATAATATCCTCCGACTTCGTTTCCGCAGATGGGTTTTATAAAAGGAAAAACCTCTCCTGAAAAAAGATCCGAAAACTTGATTTCTAATCTCGGTGATTCTTCTCCATCAAAATAAAAAGATAAGGTGTCATCAGTGGGTGTCGGCGTCCAAATCCGGTTCACTATTCCTGGACCTTTTAAATCTGCGATAATTAACTTTCCATTTTCTTCCCGGATATAAGAGTATGTCCCGTCAAACCCATCATCATTGCCTCCTGTACGGTCATAACTAGAAATTTGCTCCACGTGTTGTCCTGTCCGGTAAAGCGGTAATTGGTCTACGCTTTTTAATAGCTCTACTTCGTCTCTCCATTCATGTGTTTGTTGTTGCGCATTTGCTTGGAATAATATAGCTGTAAGCAACAAAAAGACGAACAGCATAGGAATCGATTGATCTTTCATTTTTTATTCTCTTATATCTGTTTTAATATGATTTACGGAAGTATATGTAGGAGATACTTCCGTAAACCTTTTGTTTCTCATGATAACGCCTATACTATCACGGCAGTACATAATCTACCGGTGTTATTACGAGTGTATTAATATAATAAAATTTATCTCCATTGTCATTATTTGGGCCTGGGGATATGACGATATCTACCGTCCCATCACTATTCGGCCTTATATTCTTAACTTCTGCCACATTAGATGTGTTATTCGATGCATCCAATAAGGCTGAATCTTCGTTTGAGCCTCTTACCAAATAATTTGCTTCACGGTTGTCGTTGACGTCCCGCCTAGAACCGTAAAATATAAAAGTATATTGCTGATTCTTGTTTAGATTATAAATGGTAAATCCAGCTGTTGGGTTATTTTTATCACCATAGAATGCGTCCTGGGTAATCTCTGTGAGCCAACCAAGTGTGTTAGTCAATGCACCTGATTCATTTCTTTGCGTAAAGCGATCTGTTACATTCATTGCAAAACCTGTATTTGTTCCTTGATCGTCTTTCAAATCAAAATGAGGATCGTCCGAAGCATGTTCGTAATAATAAAAGGGAGCCCCCGCATCCAGCACACCAAAATCTACATAGACCGGGTGTTCTAATATAAATGTGCTTTTTGCAATAGGAATGTTCGCCCCTGAAGGAACAATAACCATGGCATTTATTCCGAAGAAACGGGCAAAATGATCGTTATTTGGTCCCGGCGATAGTGTAATCTTGATAGTAGCATCCTCTGATGGTTCTATATCTTTAACTACGACATATTTTCCTAAATTATTGTCATTGTCTAAATAAACCGATTCTTGATTTTTGCCAACTACTATAAATTCCGTTTCGGTTTTATCATCGTTTATCGCTCCATAAAATACAAATGTGTATTTCTTATCTTTATTTAAGTTAGAAGCAACAAAACTACTTCGAGGGATATTAATGCCATCAGTAAAAAACATATCTTGTGACACCGATTTTGGCCATCCTAACACATTTTGTAATCCACGGTCTAAGGCTCCAGTAAAAGGTTCAGAAACCTCAAGAGCAAACCCCGTGTTTTCTCCATCTTCGTCTTTTAACCCACTTATCTTTACATCATCCGGATGACCAAAATGATTGAAAGCGCCATCACTTCTTACTCCACCAAAATCAATAAATATTGGGCTTGTAAAAGCAAAGTCATTCGGAGGAGGAGACTGAAAGCCCTCTAGTATTGTCACTTCTTCCGGCATACGCACGGCCTTTATTGCTGCATCCTTTACCAATTCCACATCATACTCCGAAAAGTTTTTAGGGATAAATATATTGTTTGATAACCTCCCAAATATCGCTTCAAACCAAGTTGCCGATGCTGTAAACCTTCCCATATTCAAACTTAAGTGGTAACCGTCTCGGGTAAATTTATCTCCCACATAGCTTGTTCTTCCATTTTGAATAGCTGTTCCGGCTGGAACCACTATATCTATGTCATACAACTCTTTCGCTTTCCACACTACATCTACTATTGCTTTATACATTTTCATTTGATCTCTATCATAATTCACGAAACCTGAATGATCCGAATCTGATGCATATGCCCAAGTCTGATGCAAAACAAATTTTAACTCAGGATTACTCGTCAATGGACGAGTATACTCTAATAGTTTAGGTAAATACTCCTTGTACCCATCGATAATCCCAGATAATTGGCTGACTTCTTGAAAGCTTATATAGTCCCAGTTCTCACCAGATATCGCTTCTTCTAAAGTAACATCATTGAAAGCATCGTGGTTACCATTCGGTGAAATTACCCTCAAATTATAAGCTGCGCTATCTTCTAAGGCATGATTCCAATGATCTTCAAGAGATGATCCGCCGATATACATATTGGATATCAACACATTATGGCCATCTGCCACAGCTAAATCATGAAGATAATGCTCTATCGCATCATCAGAAAAACTATTTCCTATGGCAAGTATCTTAATGACCCTATCACCTTTTACCGATACTTCAGAAAAGTATTTTGAATTTCCATCGGCGGTTTCTACTTTTATAATAGTCTCACCTTCTCCTTTCGCAGTTATAATTGCCGTATGATCCTCGTTAGCTTCTATAGAGGCCACATCAGAATTTAATACAGACCATTTTAAGGTTTGTGAACCCGTTCTAAGAGAATCTATTTTGGTTTTAATTATATACCTCTCTCCTAAGGACAAAGAGATCGATTGATCACTCAAGCGTATAAACTCTCGATTAGCTAAATCAACAGAGAAGTTATCTTTACATGACCCATAGGTCAATAAGATAAACAGCATGCTTATTATTGTTTTTATTGGTTTCATAAAAAAGTTTATAAAAAAAAAACTAATATATTATTGAATAACAAATGGTTATCAACCTCCATATCCTGGCGCTTGTCTCAAGTTCGGATTAATGTCCATCTGAGATTGTGGAACGGGCCATAGATACATACGTTTTGTAAAATACCTGTTTTTATAAAACGTTCTTTTATAGAACGCTTGAGAATCATTTTTATCATCACTCTTCTTCGAGCCAAGGAAATTCATTCCATAAAGTGATGTATTAAAGAACTTTTCCCCTAATTTCCATCTCCGTACATCATGAAAACGGATACCTTCGCTATTAAACTCTACCCTTCTTTCATGGCGGATAGCTTCACGCATTTCTCCTTGACTTAACCCTGCCGCCAAGTCTGGGATTCCTGCTCTTTTACGGACTAAATTAATATATTCATAAACGTCTGCAGAGGGGCCGTCCACCTCATTTAATGCTTCTGCATAGCTTAAATAGGCATCTGCCAAACGATATAAAATCCCCGGTTGGAAAGTATGCTTCCCTTCACGTGGATAAACATCCAAACTAATACGTTTCCGTACGTTATATCCATTTTGCGGTGCATCAAAAGTATGGCCGGTATCTCTTCCCCCATCTTGCAAAAACTCTATGCGCCTATTTGCAACCCCTAACCAAGCTTCATTAAATATAACGGAGACATAAAAACGTGGTTCTCTGTTACAATACATATTGTAGGTTCCATCCATAGTAACAGGTCTAGAATCTCCATTTACTAAATTAGAAGGTCCGCCTCCGGACCATGCTGTTGTTCTTCTTTCTACGGCTGTAGAAAACCCATTTTCAACATAGCCTGAGCTAGGATTAATAATCGGGCTCCCGTCTTCGTTATAACCTATTATCGGCGCAATTCCATTTTCCATATAAAATGCATCCACCAACTCTTGAGTTACGCTCATCCCTGCATTTCCCCCTATCCCTTTTGGCAAATGATGTGACTGAAAGCCATTTAAATCTGAATTTTCCGGCCGTCCGAAAATAATTTCTTTATTCCCAGAGCTGAACGTCTTTAAAGACATATTATAGTAGGACATAAATGGATCTATGGAACCATCTTGATTAAATTCCGTATATAATTTATAACCTCCGCTATGAGCTGCTTCTATTAGTTCTTTATGTGCTTCAGCTGCCCTTACCCATTTCTTCGGGTTGTAATCTGTTTGAAATAAATTCTCGCCCTTCTCATTTTTCCAATCCTTAAAATCCTCATTTCCATTGAACAAAGGGCTAGCGGCAAATAATAATGTTTTGGCTCGTATAGCTAATGCCATTACTGAAGTGGCCCTCCCCCAGTCATTTTTATCAGAATACACTGCAGGTAGTTTAGCAGCAACTTCTTTCAACTCTTGATCTATCCAATCCACAATCTCATCATAGGGTGTCTGCCCTATCATTAATTCCTCTGCAGAAGCATCCGTATCATAGAGAGTATGTCTGATAAACGGTACTGTACCATACGTTTCGATCAATAACGAATAATAGTACGCAATAAGGAACCGTACTTCATTTTTCATTTGACTTACATACTCTTGCGTTAAACCATCTTCAGGAATGACGCGTACTCTCTCTAAAAACACTAATCCCGTACGAATCCGTTTTGGTAATTCAACCCAATAGTTAGGTCCCCAACCAGAATTAGGACTCCAATCAGCCATAGTATAGGCATACGAATTTTTCCAACCATACGGCTGCCATTCCTGTGGAATAGTGATATCATCACCCATTATATTATAACCTTGTTCCTTAAAATAACCCCAGAGCGGACTAGGGATCGAAGAGTATACACTTGCCAGCCAATCCTCTGTCCGGATTTTATCTGTAAAGATCATCTCCATGGTTAGCTGGTCATCGGGCATTTTATCCAAAAACTTAGAGCAACTCACCGTGCTTAAGGATAAAAACAGAATAAATGTTATTATAATAAAGTAGTTTTTCATCTTCAATCAATTATTAAAATTAATATTCAATCCAAATGACACGGATTTCATTTGTGGGTATTTTAGCCCATCGGTAGTTTCCAACTCAGGATCCCAAAGCTTGAATTTGGAAAAGGTAAATAAGTTCGAGCCCCGCACGAAAAGTCGACAGTTTCTCACTCCGATTCTTTTTGTCAGATGTGACGGAAACATATATCCTACTTCGAGATTTTTCAATCGTATAAAGCTCATGTCACGCAACCACCACGTTGATGCTTGTTCATTGTTGGACACAGCCCGGTTCCCTAAGCGTGGCCAAAATACATCTTGGCTCGGATTATCTTCCGTCCACCTATCATCAATATTTGAAAAGATATTTCCAGCACCGATTACAGAACCAGGGATCCAGCTTTCCCCTCCTAAAATCTGGTACATTTTCCCTGTTCCTTGAAAGAAAAATCCAAAATCTACAGCTCTATACGTAATATTCGCTCCAAAACCATAAACAATCTCCGGCATACGTGCCCCTCCAATCGCTGTACGATCTAAAGAAGTAATTTCCCCATCACCGTCTAAATCTTTATATTTAATATCTCCCGGGCGAAGATTACTCGCATCACTAAAATTTTGCTGTGGAATTCCTTCTTTTAATTGTCCGTCTTCTCCAAAGTCATCTTCTTCAAACAAGCCTTCTGCTATTAAGCCAAACAGCTGACCGACTGGTTTTCCCGTTTCAGATCGATGTGTGCCAATAATGGAAAGCGGCTCATCTATTTCTAAAACTTGGTTTTTTGCATACGTATAATTAGCGATAGCCGTCACAAACCAATCCTCACTCAATCTCTTATTGATATTTAACGACATATCTATACCTTTATTTTTCACCTTTCCAAAATTTGCCCATACGGCCCTATTAAAGCCTACATGTCCTGGAACATTTTTTCTTTCCATAAAGATGTCCTCACGTTTCTCGTTAAAAATATCGACAGTATAGTTAATAGAATTGTTCCATAGGCCTATTTCAAATCCGAGGTTGCGCTTCGTAACAGTCTCCCATGTCAAATCCGATACCCCTACGTTCCCTTCTGCTCTTCCCAAACGATACACAAATGGTGGCTCAGTCCCCCAATTATATGAACCTGTATTTTCAATCGTCGAAATATAGGCGAACCTGTGCGAACCAATATCTGCTCCAATAATACTATTTCCAGCTTTTCCTACGGACCCTCTAATTTTTAAATTTGAAATAATGGGCCGTACCGGACTCATAAATTCTTCTTCAGAAATAATCCAACCTAATGCCGCGGCTGGGAAGAAACCAAAACGATTTCCTTTCGCAAAATTTTCAGAACCGTTATAACCAAAGTTGAACTCTCCTACATATCGATTATCATAAGTGTATGAAAAGCGTCCTGCGAATCCTTGATTACGATAAGGAAGGGCATCCCCCCGATCAAAATCTTTTTGATTGTAAAGTAGCATAGAATTAATATCATGCACATTATCAAATAATCGATTATACGATAGCATTCCTTCTAAATAGATACTTTGATCTCCCCATTGTGATCCGGTACTATGCCCTAGAAACTGTTCGCCATGAGTAGCTATTGTTGTTATCAGATGGCCTTCAGCATCGCGTGCAGAAGCAGGATTGTAATAATCAGGAGTCTTTGACCGTGTGACGGAATTACCAGAAAACTTATCAAACGCAAATGTTCCTTTTATCTTTAAGCCTTCAGTAATAAATTTCAAATCTTGTTCGATAGCTGTTAATCCCTCTATCTTAGAATTATTCATCTTTTCAAAGCCCCTCTGTGTAGCCCATGCCCAGGGATTTTGCTTGGCAAATACACGAGGGATTCGTCCATCTGCATAAATAGGGGGATGAATATAGGGGGGTATGCGCATAGCTTGATAAAAAATACCAAAATCTGACTCTTCATTTCCAGGAGGCGCATTTTTAGTTTGTAAAAAACCTCCTAAATTTATGCGTAACAATGTGGACGGCGTAACGTTCACATCCACATTCGAACGTACATTATAACGCTTCACTTTTAACGAAGAATCCCACTCTTGATTAGGATCACGTCGAATTATCCCGTCTTCATCGTAATATCCAAGTACTAAAGAATATCTTAAGATATCGGTTCCACCATTTACACTCAAATTACCTTTCGTTAATGCAGCATTATCTTTTGCGACTACATTCCACCAATTTACATCTGGATATAATTCCGGATCGGTTTGGTGTTCATAATTCAATAAAGTAGCTTCGCTATAAGTTGGGTTATTCCCGTTATCCCGATCCATTTCATTTATGAGATTTAAATAGGGAACACTCCCTATATAATCAAGCAGTTTAATAGGAGAAGTATAAGCCCGTTCGAATCGGGCATCTACCTGAGGCTTCCCGATTTTTCCACGTTTCGTATTAATCATAATTACTCCGTTAGCCCCTCTTACACCATATACAGCACTCGCCGCCGCATCTTTTAAAACCGAAAATGATTCTATCTCTTCTGGATCGATGTCGTGCAAAGATCGCTCAATGCCATCGACTAAAACTAAAGGATTGGAATTACCTGTAAAAGTACTAATGCCTCTAATCCAAAAATCTGAATTGTTAAACCAAGGGTTTCCACTTCTTTGCACTGCGATTACTCCGGAAACCATCCCTGCTAAATTATTACTAAGGGATCGCGATGGCGTTAATTGTAATTGCTCAGGCTTTACATTGGTAATTGCTCCTACAATTGAAGCTTTCTTCTGAGTTCCAAAACCTACCACGACAACCTCATCTAAAGATTCGGTATCCTCTTCAAGCACTACTTCGATAACTTTTTGGCCATTCGTTTCAACTTCTTTGGATTTATAACCTACATAAGTAAATTCGATAATCGACTTATCAGTAGTTAATGTCAAAGTAAAGGCTCCCCTTTGATCCGTTACCGTAGATTGTTCAGTTCCTCTTTCTATAACACTCACTCCTTCTAACAATTCACCTTCTGAATTCATCACACGCCCACTAATAGTGGATTGAGAAACTGGGTTATTTGTACTTTCTTTTAAATAAATAACTTCAGTATTAAACACATACTGTGTCTCAGCCCATAAGCTCTGAATACTGAAAATCAACGTGCAAGGAATGCATAACCGAAATCTCCACAGCAGGCCTAAAAGAAATTCAATTAGTAATCTGTCAGTAAATATAATTCTTATCATATCAACAATTTATTTTTATAATCTTATTGGCTTAATCGATTAAGCATTGGTCAAAACAGCTAATATTAACAGTTTGAAAAGGTTTATATTAATTATGTTCTCTGTATATAATACGTTTTGCTTTAGGTTTCCCTCTGCTTACTTTTTAAATTCTTTAAAAGAGCTAGATTTTTTTATAATAATATCCGCTTCCAACACCACTTGCTGTATCGTATTCGTATTATGAAACATTTTATTGAACAATATTTCCACTGCTTCATATCCTATTTGATCCAATGGTTGGTGCACATAACTTATAGGGCAATAAAAAAGGTCATAAGAATCGCTCTGATCAAAACAGAACACAGACAACTCTTCCGGTATTTTTATATTAAGACGACTCAATACTTTTAATCCCATGATGGATAGAGTATTAGTAGAAAATAAAACAGTATCTATGCCTGGTAAACGATTAATAAGTTCGGTAAAGCTATCGTTAAATTTAACAGGGTTATTATATTCTACTTTACAAATAAATTCCTGATAATCTTCCCGGCCCTGATCTTTAAAAGCTTGTATAAACCCCCGCAGACGATCTTCTGTGTGTTGTAAGCTGTTTTCATAACACACATACCCTATTTTTGCTTCTTTCTTTTGTTGTAAAATATTTTCCGTAACCCGGTACATTGCATCAAAATTATCGATAACGACATAGCAGGTTTCTAAATCTTTAAAAAAACGATCTATTAGTACAAAAGGAATTCCTGTGTTTTCTAAATATTTTAATTGTTGTTCTGCACCTTCTACAGGAGCAATGATAAAACCATCGATTTGACGATTAATCAATGTGTCAATCAACCTTTTAAACTTCTCTAAATCTTCATCCGAACTTCCTACTATTACAGTATAACCTCTTCTATTAGATTCTTCTTCTATCGTTTTTGCCAACTGGCCAAAAAAAGGGTTAGATATATCAGCCACTATCAAACCTATGGCCAGCGACTTTCCGCTTTTTAAACTTTTCGCAACCTGATTGGGTTGATAATTCATCTTTTTGGCAATTTCTTTTATCTTTTTTGCCGTATCAGCATTTATTCTCGCCTCTTTTTCCTTATCATTCAAGACATAGGAGACTAAAGCCACAGAAACTCCTGCTGCTTCTGCGATATCTTTCAATGAAATTTTTCTAGCCATTTATCTATCTACTAAGTCTACCTATCAACTTTTTAATTCAGCTTTTATAAACCGATTAGCCTTTACCATATGATCGCTAATCGTAGAAAGTGAAATACATAACAATTCACTAACTTCAGTATAGCTTTTTTCTTCAAACTTACACAATTCATAAATTTTCTTGCGTTTTGGTGGAAGCTTGTCAATAATGAACTTTATTTTTGAAATCTTATCTTCGTTGAATATCTTATCAAGATTAATCAAATAGGAAGTTTCGAACCAAGAGTGATATGTAGATTCGAAGTAACGCTCATTATCTATTTTTCTATAATAATCAACGATTAGATTCTGGCCGATACGGAACATATATGACCGTAAAGAGGCGTTCGGCTTAATTTTTTCTCTTAATAACCAAATTCGTAAGAAAACTTCATGTATAATATCTTCCACTAATTCTTGAGAGCCTCCCATACCTATTAACATTTTAAATAAAAACTCTTTATGCGTATTATAAAGCTTGCTAAAGTCGTTCCTACTTAGTTTTACATACATCTCAGTTGTAGCGTCATTCATCATTTTTATTTAAGGTTTATTTTATCAATGAGTCTTGAAATTCACCATACTGTTTATATTTTTTAAATTTTTTATTGTATAAGTTTACATACTCTTCACGTGGGAAAACTATCCGGTTATTTGCAGTCTTCATCTTTTCAGAAGCAGCTAGTATGTCTGGGTAAATGCCGGCCACTACCGAAGCAAACATTGCCGCTCCTAAAGCGACTGGTTGCGTTTCAGTAATTATATTTACGGGTCGGTTTAATACATCAGATAATGTCTGCATTACATATCTTGATTTTATGGCTATTCCACCCAATGCATTTACCCCTATAACTTCAATGCCCTGACTTTCAATGCTTTCTATTATATTCCGAGATCCAAAACACGTAGACTCTACCAACGCTCTATAGATTTGAGGAGGTGACGATCCTAATGTGAGCCCTCCAATTAATCCAGTCAGATTTGGGTTTGCATTCGGCGTTCTCCTTCCATTAAACCAATCTAATGCGAACTCCATATCCTCCTTCAAGGGGAGACCAAAGGCTTCTTCATCCAGTTTTTGTAATAAGGTAGCTCGCAATTTTTCGATCAAGCCTGATTCCATATCCTGATCTCTTTGTTTCTCTTTTAAAGGCCATAACAACGTTTCTCTGAACCAGGAATAAATATCGCCAAAAGCAGATTGTCCAGCTTCTAATCCCACCATTCCGGGAACAATTGAACCTTCTACTTGACCCGCAATTCCATCAATAAAAACGTCTTTCATATCCTCTTTTGGGACAACCATCATATCGCATGTAGAAGTCCCTATTACTTTACTCATATAATAGGGTTGTATTTGTCCTCCTACAGCTCCTATGTGTGCATCGATGGCTCCAACACCGACTTTTACAGCTTCTGACAAGCCGAATTTCTCTGCCCATTCCTTACAGAGATAACCTGCGGAATCCTCCGCAGAGTAAACGGAACGCCCAAAACGATGGAAATAGGGAACTAACTTTGAGTCTATCTCATCAAAAAACTCTTCTGATGGAAGACCATTAAACTCTTCAGCCCATAGTGCTTTATGGCCAGCGGCACAAATATTTCGTTTAATTTCACCTGCTCTTTTCCCTCCTGTGAGTAAAAAGGGTACCCAATCGCTGTGTTCAACCCATGTATAGCATGATTTATGAAGCTCTGGATCCCTACGAATTACATGCAATAATTTTGCCCAGTACCACTCGGATGAGTATACCCCCCCTACAAACTTCAAATAATCTGTATTGTATCTTGTAGAAACCTGATTAATTTCTTCCGCTTCTTGAATTGCTGTATGATCTTTCCATAAGACAAACATAGCATTAGGGTTGTTCCGAAAAGATTCTAAAAGAGCCAATGGTGTTCCTCTCTCATCTACTGCTACCGGAGTCGAACCTGTCGTAGCAATCGAAATACCTATTACTCTTAGCCGGGAACCTTCATCCAAATCTTTCACACAGCTTTTGACAATAAACTCCAGGCTTTCAATATAATCTAAAGGATGTTGCCTGAATCGGTTGGCCTTAGGATCACAAAACTTACCTTCATTCCAACGTCTATAAGGATGCACAGATGTTGCTAAGACTTTCCCATTTAAAACATTCACCAAGATAGCCCTCGCAGAGTCAGTACCAAAATCAATTCCTATTACAAAGTTGTCTTTCTTTCTGTACATACTCACATGATTAAATATATTTAACTTTTCTATCCTTATTCTGAATTCGATTTTTTACGGCTTCTATCCCTGTCAAAAGAGAGAATAATCGGTTTTTATCATCACTGCTAAAAATCCTCATTTTATTATTCTTTAATTTTATACCCTGTGACAGCATAATACAGGATGAAAGCAAATAAAGGAATAGGGACTAAAAACCCTAAGGCCATTCCGTGTGTATCTGCGACTAAACCCATTAAAGGAGGGAAGACTGCGCCTCCGGCGACAGCCATTACTAAAAATGAAGCCCCCTGTTTCGTATGAGTACCCAAAGATTTAATCGCTAAAGCAAAAATAGTCGGGAACATGATAGACATAAAAAAGAACACTCCATAAAGGGCTATCAAAGAAGTCCAACCAAGTTTAGAGGCGACAATGGGCAATAAGATTAAGATCCCAAGAGAATATAGAGCAAGCAATTTGGTGGGCTTAAAGTACTTCATCAAGCCACTTCCCGAAATCCGCCCGATCATAAACAGTAAAAAGCCTAAAGATAAAAAGTAAGGAGCATATTGAAGCTCGAAACGAGGGTACATATCTTCATCAGTCACGAAGTTAATCAAAAAGCTAAAAACTCCCGTTTGTGCAGCAACATAACATGCTTGCGCTACAAAACCTAAAACAAAATGCCTATTCTTCCATAGAGGCTTCTTAGAAATAAACCTCGGGTGATTAACATCTAATATTTCTTCATGAGAACTTTCTACAGCTCCTATCCCATGTGCTGCGTCTTCATCTTCTTCCGTTATTTCAGGAAGTTTCAAGCGCATAAAAACAAAGGCTACAATCAACACAACAAGTCCAATGACAATAAAAGGCAAGATAATAGACTTCATTTTCTCTCCCTCTATATCACTTTGGTTACCGTAGATATATAAAGCTACTAATGGACCTACTACCCAGGCCAAACCATTGAAAGACTGAGAGAAATTTATCCTTCTTTCTGCAGTTTCCGGTGGTCCCAGTTTAGTCGTGTAAGGATTAGCGGCAGTTTCAAGGGTTGTCAGGCCTGCCCCTACAATCACCAAACACAGTAAAAATAACAAGAAAGATTCAAAAGGAGCAGTAGCTGCAGCCAACAAAGCTCCAGCGGAAAACAGCAATAATCCAAAAATTATTCCTTTTTTATACCCCCATTTCTTAATATACAAACCCGCAGGAATAGCCATACCAAAATATGCTCCATACAATGCAAACTGAATAAAACTTGATTGCCATTTTTTCAAATCTAAAAGTTCCTGAAAGTTTTTATCTAATGTATCCAGCATGCCATGTGCAACTCCCCATAAAAAGAACAGTGCGCTTATGGCTGCAAAAGGCCCTAAATAATTAGTGCCGTTTTTTACAAACAATGAGGCTTCTTTTGTTTTCATATCTTTTATTTAATACAATGCTCCATAAGTTTGACAAGCTCTATAATCCGCACTTTCTGCATCCATGCCAAAGCTCGCCCAAGTAGAAGGTCTATAGATATTTTCTTGTGATACATTATGCATATTTACAGGAATCCGAAGCATGGAAGCCAACGTAATCAAGTCAGCTCCAATATGTCCATAAGAAATCGCCCCGTGATTTGCCCCCCAATTCGCCATCACATTATAAACGCTCTTAAATGTTTCACTTTGTCCCTCCTTCACAAGGCGTGGCACAAACCAAGTCGTTGGCCATGTTTTATCTGTTCTTTCATCTAAAACATTGTGCACTTCTGACGGCAACGATATAGTCCATCCCTCTGCGATTTGCAAAACAGGGCCTAACCCTTTTACGATATTTACTCTACTCATTGTAACGGGCATACTTCCTTCCGTGACAAACTTGGAAGAATATCCGCCCCCTCTAAAATAATCTCTATTTGCGGGGTACCAGGTAGTGGCCTTCAAGCAAGCATCTACTTCTTTATCTTCAATTTCCCAAAAAGGTTTCATGGCAACTTTGCCTTCTTTTCTTTGTTTTCCTGAACCATCCAAAGTAGCCGATCCTGAATTTATAAGATGTAAAAATCCATTGGATGCCAGGCCTTCAGGCACCCAATCTGAAACCCGCTTCACAGCATCAGGGCTCCAATATGTACGCACATCAGCAAAAATCTGTGCTGTATTTGTCAGTAAATAATTAAACAACATAGAGACTCCATTTAAAGAATCATTTTCAGTGGCCACTATCACAGGTGTTCTTTTTCCATTCCAGTCAAACGAAGAGTTTAAGATAGCTTCTGAAAAATCTCCGTTTGGTAAAAAATCTGTCCATTGCCGTTGACCTTGAAACCCGGATACGATAGCGTTATGTCCTAAAGCTTCTTCCTGAAAACCTAGATCGTTCAGTTTATCGTTACCTTTCATCAAGTCCCGAATAACTAAGGTCATCTTCACTACAAATTCCCAATCTTTATCCTTTTCTTCCCGGGTTTTAATATTTTTCTCTTGATTGTAATCTTTTCCTTCTTGACAATTTTCCTTTGTCCAGGCTAAAGCTTTTTCATATTCTTCTGCGTCATATATTCCTTTCTCAATACGTCTCAGGACTTCTGTTGAATCTACGTATTCATTACGCATACCTAAATACTTTTGAAAAAAATCAGCATCTACTATTGAACCTGCTATTCCCATACAAACAGAACCGACAGCTAAATACGACTGTCCTTTCATTATCGCTACAGCAAGACCTGCTCGTGCAAAACGTAATAGCTTTTCTTGTACATCTGATGGAATGCTGCTATCCTCCATATCTTGCACGTCCTTTCCATAAATACCAAATGCAGGTAATCCTTTTTGGTTATGCGCAGCCAGCGTAGCTGCCAAGTATACAGCGCCTGGCCTTTCGGTGCCGTTAAAACCCCATATCGCTTTTGGGGTATAAGGATCCATATCCATAGTTTCCGAACCATAGCACCAACAAGGGGTAACGGAAAGGGATACCCCTACATTTTCTTTTTTAAATTTTTCTGCACAATCTGCTGCTTCTTTTACTCTGCCAATACAGGTATCCGCAATAACACACTCTACAGGTTCGCCATTAGGATAACGTAAATGTTTTTTATAAAACCGGGCTACTTCTTGGGCCATATTCATAGTTGTTTCTTCCAGTGATTCCCGGATACCTCCTAAACGGCCATCTATAATGGGACGAATCCCAATTTTAGGATATATATTCATATAATTCATTGTTAATCGTTGTCAAATATTCTTTCAATATAAGCTAAGGAGACACCAAACACCTTCTCTGCGATAGCATTCAAGCTCTCTTCTTCACCTGTAAAGTGGAATACACTATGTGAGTGAGAAATATTTTCTTCTGGTTTTAAAAATGCTGCTGGAGAAACGCTCTCTATTTCATAAAAAGGCCCCATTTGCGAACCGTCTTCTAAGGGACCATCGTTATAAGCGTTCATAGCATCTCCTTGAAAAGGATCTTTATCGGTTGACCATTCTTGATTCAGATAAGTAGCCTCCGGATCTACATCGAACAGCGTGACCGTCAACACCTTTTCATCAGCTGCATAACTTCCGGCTATAGGCTTTACCCGATGAGGAGGGATTCCGAGTTTCCCTCTCGACAGCCCATCCGCTTTGAAAAACAAAACGCCATTCTCTGTTTTTAACCGATCTTCTTCTATTTCGCCAAAATAATCGGTTGTAGCAATTTTACCTTCAGCATCCGCCTTAAAAGGTATAAGGATAACCGTTTTGGGGGTGGGCGTAAACATATCCAGGCTCCACATACATGGAGCTCCTGTTTCTTCATTCCAAGCTTTCTCGCCTCGGTTATATAAGGTATTAATCGTCTTAAATCCTACAGATTTAGTCTCACTATTGAGCGAAATGGAAAGCATATCTTCAATTTCAGAGCTTTCCAACAATTCCACTTCTCTATCAATCCCAATTTTAAGCAAGGTGCCGGCATAATTTTTCAATTCCATGTTTTTTGACAAGCTTACTCCACGCGACGAGGAAGAAACAAGCTCCCACTCTTCTGTATCGATTGCAGGAGGCGTGTGCCAATTCTCAAAGCTCATTTCTTCGCCAGGTTCAAAAAACAAAGAAAATGTTCCTCCTTCCGGTCCAAGCCACAACCGATCTTCCCCTCCATAAGCATTCATGTGTGCATTTATCTCTTCATCAAAAACATCATAATTTATCCAACCGAAACTTTTTCCATCAAGCCCTTCTGAAGTAGAAGTAAATACTTTCCCTTGATATTTTGGAGAAACAATAATCTGGCTTTCCTCATCTTCAGAGGATAAGACGATAAGCTTCTCATCCCATTGTTCAAGAAATCGAATATCATCTCCAAATGTGCCTTTCTTATCGTTCTGATCATCCGAACTCACTTTATTTTGGCAACTTGTCAATAAAACGACTCCGACTATCACCATATTTAACACTCTATTAGCCATGACATATTTTTTTAATTTACTTCTAAATCATTTTTTTCTGGAAGCTTAAAAGCATTGTGCGGTTCCGTTTGGTACCAATAAGCTACTGAGATCATATCTGACTGTTGCGGCAAATAACGGCCTTCCGATCTCCAGCCTAAATCTTGAATAGTCACTTTCAAATCTCCATCAAAACGAACAGGATCCATAATATGCCATCTATACATCCCAAACCGCTGTTGAGACTGATACAAACCGTCAGGTCTGATCACTTGATGAAGCCCTGCATAAGGAGTACTAAACTCCTGATATCGACGTGTTTCTTTATTCTCAAAATTGTAAGAACCACAAAAATAATCTTCCAGACCAGTACCCACTATTGTTGCATATTCATTATCCCCATCCATATAAAATTTTATTTCCCCTTCTCCCCACCATCCTTCATTATTTACTCCAACAGCCAAATAAGTACCCACAAAATGTCCTTTGCCTTTTATATCGTCTACGATAGTATGGACACTACCTTCTGTGGGATTTGAGCGACGATACTGTGCATGGAAATACGCTTCATCTTCATCCACTTCCGTCAAAGCATAATCCACCTGATAGTATAAGATCATGGGGTCAGCACTGATATTTTCCATAGTTATTTTACAACTTTTTCGAAATGGCATTTTCCAATATGAATTAAATGCGCTGCCAGGATTTACCGTCATTGGCAATGAGTTTAAAGGAGCAAATTTATTCCAGGCCATTCCAAAAAACGCTCCAACGGGCACCTCTACGGACGGCTCTTCCTCTCCATCCCAATAAAAACGTAATATGGAATGGCTCCAGTTGCCTGTTGGCGTCATCCATATATGCTGAATCACTCCAGATTCATCAATTTCCGCCAATGTAAAAGTTTCCCCACCATCAATGTGAACATAGGGATTCACTTTCCAGCCCGTCCCCAACTCCCTTGCTGGACCAGCAGCGTTGGCCTCGTTTCGCCTCTCGCCCTGCGAAGGGTCCGCCATCCCGCCCTTTCCTTTTTCACCCGAAAAATTCTCTGGGCTGATAGAACGTGTTTTCGCGTTGGATAACTTGGATAAAGTTCCTAAGCTCATGTCGACCCCGTTAAAATCCTGTGCCGACATGGATGAAAATGCAAAAAACGCACACAAAAAAAAGATAAGTTTTCTCATAGTTTATAGCTAGTTAAAAGAATAAATTTAAAACATTAGCTTAATCGATTAAGCTAATAAGACACAAGTAAAATAAAATTACTTTATAACAAAAGAACTGAATTTTACATTACAATAATAAGCTTAATCGTTTAAACTTCCAAATATTTTTTATAATTTGCGACCAAACATGTTATGTTTTTTATAAAATCATAATGATCCACTAGATATTTTCAACCTATAATTTATATTAAGATATGTCTCTTAGATTCTGTACGCAGTTTTACATCATCTTATTATGCTTTACTTTATTAAAGCTAAGTACCCTTAATGCTCAAGAAAAATCCAGTCTTTCAAATACAGAAATAAAAGAATTCGTAAGTGATATCACTTATGAATCTTTAGGGCAGAACGAAGGCGATCTTAGAATAGAACAAATTCATGATGGTTTATTTCATGTAAGCATTTCTTTTTCCCTAACTGAGCCGGTACAACAGGATGACTGGCAGGTCCGAATCAGCCCGGCATTCATTCCTTCATTTAATTGGGCTCCCCATTTGACACCTGAATCTTCAAATATTATCGATCAACATGTTTTTCGTTCTCCTGCGCTTATCATATCTGATAAAAACCAATTGTTAAGTCTTATTCCGGATTTAGACAATATTAATAAGTACCAGTCTTCCATAAACTGGTATATGGACATGGATGCCAAAAACAATGTGCTAACTTTAGGGATGAGCAAAAGTAAGATTTCTGAACATGTATTATTTGAAAGAGAAAAAGGTACTGTTTACCCTAAGGGAAAAGTAAAGGTGAGCTTTTACTTGATACACTCTAAAGACAAGCAAGCAGTCCATAATCCGTTTCGCCCGATTCTATCTTTTTTATGGAAAAACTGGGGTGAAAAACTCTTCATAAAAGGACAACCTATTCCAAATAGTTTAGAACCTTATGTCGAACATACTTACCACTGGGCTTTCAATTCTTGGAAAAAACAAGTCTGGCAAGAGTTTACTATACACAACAAAAAAGTCGGAGCCCCAACTTTTATTGTGAATGTCACTCAAAGCCCAAATTATAAAGATGAAGTAAATGAACGCGAGTTCAGATCTATCTGGAACCAAGCCTGGTTCAGCTCTCTTCGCTCAGCAAGTGGTTTATATCGTTATGCGCGCCGTACAAAAAACCAGGATTTAATGGATAAAGCTTTACTTACCAAAGAATTAGCTTTGTCATTTCCTAAAAAAGAAGGTTTTTTTTATGGCTTAATAGGTACAGATATGCACGATGTAGAAATAAACGGGAAAAAGTACAGTAGAAGTACAGGTTGGGATTCATATTTTTGGGGAAATTCAAACCGTAATCCTTACACGGCAGATCCCCGCAAATCCCCCTTCCACATTTTAGACATGAGTTGGACAGCCAACTTAATGCTTCAATGGTTTGAAGAGCTAGAAAAAGACATACGGCTCCTGCAATATGCTGAAGAATATGCCAAATCCTTAATAAGTGTCCAGTTTGACAATGGTTTTTTCCCAGGATGGCTTGAATTGAACACTTTAAAGCCAATGCAATATTTGAATAATTCACCGGAAAGCGCTTTATCGGCTACTTTTTTGTTAAACCTCTATCGTTTGACCGAGAAAGAAACTTACAAAACATCAGCACTTAAAGCTATTGATGCCGTCGTACGTGAAATAGTTAAAGAAGGAAAATGGGAAGATTTTGAAACGTATTGGTCTTGTTCGCGCATTGGTTCCCAAAACTGGGTAGGGAAAAAAATAAAAAGAAATAACATGTATAAGCATAATAACTTTTCAATGTATTGGACGGCAGAGGCTCTCCTAAAGAGCTACCATATTACAGGTAAAAAGCAATATCTACAATTGGGTCAAAAAACATTAGATGAACTGTTAATGACACAAGCTTCATGGCAACCCCATTACATCCCCATAAAAGCTCTCGGAGGCTTTGGCGTATTAAATGCAGATGGAGAGTGGAATGATGCCCGTCAAAGCCTTTTCTCGGAGTTAATTATAAAATATGGCCAAGAGCTCGACAACAAAGAATACATCCAAAGAGGCCTTGCAGCTCTCCGGGCTTCTTTCGTTATGATGTATTCTCCTGAAAATCCAGAAACTAAAAAACAATGGGAAAAAGCTTGGCCTTTCTTCGACCCAGAAGATTACGGTTTTATGATGGAAAATTACGGACACGGGGGAGAAGCGGATGCAGAAGGACTAGGCATAGGAGAGTTCACAATTTATGACTGGGGGAATGGAGCAGCTTCTGAAGCGTATAATCGAATATTAGATCATTACGGCGAAGACTTTATATATCAAAAGCCTGATTAAGATAAGTTTTTCTACCTATCATAACAAATCATGTACTCCAAGAAAAAGAGGGCTCAAATGGAATTAAAGCTTCTTATCTAACTCTGTTTGCAATACTTCTTTCATCTCCTTTACTAATTTCGGATGCTGTTTTGCGATGTTATTTTCTTCTTTTGGATCTGCAGCTAAATTATAAAGCTGTTCTTCCGGAGCATTTCCCAACTCTATATCTGTAAGCTTATTATATTTAGCTCCATTACTCGGTAAGATGTATTTATATTCTCCTTTGATCAACGAGAATGTTCCGGATGATTTTACAAGCTTTTCTCTCCCGTCTTCACCTTTCCCAAAAAAAGTATCAGCCATAGGATAACTATCAATAGCGCTGTCTTTAGGTGTTTTGACATTTAATAATTGTCCAAAAGTTGCCAACAAATCAACCTGTCCGACTAAGGCATCAGAGGTTTTTTGACTTTTTATTGCCTCAGGCCAACTAATAATAAAGGGCATGCGTGTGCCGGCTTCGAACGCTGAATATTTCCCCCCACGAAACCCACCGAAGGGATCATGGCCATTGAGTTTTTCCACTGCTCCATCTACGTATCCATCATCTAAAACAGGCCCGTTATCACTTGTGAACAAGATAATTGTTTGCTCATACACTCCTTGATTTTTCAATTCCTTTACAATCTCTCCAACAGTGTGATCTAACTGCAGTATAGCATCTCCTCTATATCCCAAATTACTTTCTCCTTTAAACATGGTTGCTGGCATTCGGGGCACATGAGGTTCAATAGCATTATAAAATAAGAAAAAGGGTTTTTTAGAGCGAGCTTCAATGAAGCTTTTGACTTTGTCAGCGAATGTAAAAGTCAACTCCTCATCCACCCACCGTGCTTTATGTCCTCCTGACATCCAACCAATTCTTCCAATCCCATTTATTATTGTATTGTCATGGCCATGATTAGGAGAAGCTTTCATTTTAAGCAGCTCAGGGTTTTCTTTACCTGTAGGCTCTTCTCCTATATTTTGCTCATATGATACTTGTATTGGATCTATATCTTCGGCACCTACTACTTTGTGGTTTTCAATAAAAATTGTCGGCACACGATCCGCAGTTGCCGGAAAGATAAACGAGTAATCAAAACCAACCTCCAAAGGACCGGGCTTAATCTCTTCATTCCAGTTTTTCTCTACGGAATCCCCTAAACCCAAGTGCCATTTTCCTATTATCGCTGTATAATAGCCGGCTTCTTTAAACACTTTAGGCAAAGTGAATTCTTCCTGAGCTATAATCAATTTTGCATCGCCTGGCAAAATATTTGTTCCTGTTTTGCGAAACGGATAATTACCCGTCATTAACGAATACCGCGATGGCGTACAGGTAGAGGCAGAAGCATGAGCATTCGTAAAAAGAACACCTTCCTCGGCCAAAGCATCTATGTGAGGTGTCTGTATCTCCGTAGCTCCATAGCTGCTAAGGTCTCCATAGCCCAGGTCATCCGCGTAAATAACAACTACATTCGGTTTATTATTCATCTGTGCCTGTCCTTCCAAACACAGACAAACAGCTAAAATAAAAAGTAACTGTCGTATCATTCTAATTTCTTTTATAACCGCTTTTACCTAAGGCAACTCATTAAAATCAATGGCCGGTTTTTGATTTGCTTTCGGTCTTTTAAAAAGTCCCCCTATTGCTGTATAATCATCAAAAAAACCACAATTTCGTAAATAAAACTGTCCGTTCTCTTCTCCTCCGGCATAATCCAATCTATATTCTACCCGCGCTGTATTGTCCGCTGTAAATTTAGCCTGATCTATTTCTATCCAGTTTTCATCTGTATCAGCCACCCATTGATTAGGAAAATTAACTTTACGTTCATAAACTCCTTGATCCGGGTTGAAATTTTCTAAGAAAGAATGAAAGCCTTTAAGCCAGGTGTTTGTTTTTGGTCTGCTAAAGCTCGCTATCAATCTCCACTCTCCTTCCTCAGGAGCAAAAAACCAAGTTGTATAGTTTGTAAAATCATTTTCGACAGGTTCGCCTTTTAACAAAAACTTGTAAGTATTGCCCGTTTTCCAGTTATAACGGAGGAAACTTTGGCCTCCTGAGCCTTCGTTGCCAAACTCTCCGGTGCTGACACCCTCTCCTTTTTTCAACAATTTAATTTTATGATCGTCCGGAATTTCAGCTGGATTGTCCGTATCATAGGGACTCCAAACGGAAAATAGCACCCGGCGTTCTGTATCCGAATTTGCTTGAATGCCGAAATATCCTCCTGAAAAGCCATTTGCCATATAATACGATCCGACCACATCTTCGCCTTCCGGAACCGTAATCTCATTGTAATACCATTTGGCATTGATTTCCTCCGGAACCTGATACCCTAAATGTACAGAAGGTCCCCGGCGTCCCCAATAGAAAAAATTTCCTTCATCGTTTTTCACATACTTGGTATCCTCATTTACGGCTTCTCCAGCTATTTTTAAACTCTCAATATCCGCATAAATGTCTCCCGTCTTAGAAACTCCCTTTAGTTCTACAGCAACATACCCAGTATCTTGCAAGTTCCACTCTCCAATATATACATCATCAAAGGCAGAGTTTGAAATTACTACATTCTTCGTTTCTCCAGAAATATTTGCTTCAATTGTACTTTCCCCATCTATTACTTTTGCTTTCATCCATAACTTTAAACTTCCGATATCATTCACGCGAAAGAAAGTTTTGAATGTAGTATTTGAATTCTCCCACTGTGTAACCCCTTCTTTAGAGATATTTGATTTACCGGTAGACTCTCCTTCTTGCCAGGTATTGCCGCCAATAGGTATTTCTTGTGAGTTGGCGAGCTCAGATTCACTCTGATTAGAACCGCTCAAATCATTACATGCCGTAATAATAATCATACAAGAGAAACACAAAATTATGTTTCTAGCAAAAAACCTTCTATGGACAGACATATTTTTTAGAATTTATCTTTTGAATCAACGATTTTACCAGTAAAAAACAGAAAATACAAGGACTATTTTCAAACAAACGGTTGCGCGCTATGGAGTTACAGTAAATATTATTCTTTTTGACTGTTCAAAATTTCATCTGGCCAAGGAATGGCTTTCCCTGTCTCTTTATAAACCGGCATTTTGGCGTTCCATTTCTTCAAATGCTCTGTCAATTGACCAGCGAGTTTCTTTGTTATCTCATTCTGTTCATTCAATAGATTTTTATGCTCGCCAATATCATTTTTTAAATTATAGAGTTCCAAAGCTTCTTCCTTGTGGTCATATACTAGCTTCCAGTTTCCTTCTCTGATAGCGCTGAAAAAATTAATACCCGGCCATCATTGTTCAGCTATGTGGGTAATGAGATATTAGTATTTATCTTAAGCTTTCTTCAATTAAATAAATTCATTTTGCAGAAGCGCAATATATAAAAATTTGTGTTGAATAAAACAAAGCTCTAATAATTTGAAAATTTATCTTTTATATTTTTGTATATTCCGCCAGATAAATTGTTAGTGTAATTATGAGGTATCTTTTGTGTCTTGCCTTGCTTTCTTTAACCTTTATTTCTTCATTCGGACAACGAAAAGGTTATTGGCAACAGCATGTAGATTATAACATCGAAGTAGATGTGGATGAAAAAAATTATCAATTTATGGGAAAAATGGAGCTTTTATACACCAATAATTCTGGTCAAGAGCTAAATACCGTATATTTTCATCTCTACTTCAATGCATTCCAGCCTAATTCTGCGATGGACTATAGGTTACAAAATATTGAAGACCCGGATAACCGAATGATGACGGCTCCGAAAGGAAGCAAAAAAAAGGTCAGCCGGATTTCTTTACTCGAAGATAACCAAATTGGCTATCAAAAAATAAATTCAATTTTTGTCAACGGTCAACCTGCAAACTTTAGTGTCTCTGGCACCCTTATGAAGGTAGATTTACCTCAACCTATTTCAGAGGGAGAAACCAGCAAGATTGAGTTAGATTGGGAAGCGCAGATCCCGGAGCAAATCCGGCGCTCGGGAAGAAATTCGAAAGAGAACATTGCCCTTTCTATGGCGCAATGGTATCCTAAAATGGCTCATTTCGATGAATTTGGATGGCATCTGGATGAATATGTTGCCCGCGAATTTGTTGCACCCTTTGGTAACTTTGATGTGAAAATCAATATAGATGAAGCCTATGTATTAGGGGGTTCAGGAGTTCTTCAAAATCCACATAGTGTAAAAGGATATCAGAAAAATCCAGATATAAAAGCACAAAACGGAAAAGTAAAGTGGCATTTTAAAGCTGAAAATATTCATGACTTCGTTTGGGCAGCAGATCCAAAATATCAAGTAGATTCAGCCAAAACAAATACAGGCACAACCATTTATACGCTCTTTAACCCAAAAGACGAAAAAATGCAAAAAAACTGGAAAGATGCTCTGAAATATTCTGTTTCATTTTTTGAGTTTGTCGGACAGCATTTTGGGGATTATCCTTGGCCTACGTATACCATTGCCCAGGGAGGAGACGGCGGTATGGAATACGGAACCGCCACATTAGTCACTGGGGAGAGAGATTTAGCCAGTTTAGTGGGTGTAATATACCATGAAGCCGCACACTCCTGGTATCAACAGTTATTCGGCATAAATGAAACTATAGATGAATGGTTTGACGAGGGCTTTACAAGCTTGATCGCAGGAATTGGGCTTCAGGTCCTATTTGAAAAAAAAGAAAAACTCCCTCCTAACCTTGTCGAAAGTGCCTATAAAGGCTATATAAACCTTGCGCTCTCAGGGAAGGAAGAGCCTGCGAGTTTGTTGGCCGATTACTATAACACTAACTATGCGTATAGCCAAGAGGCTTATCGCAAAGGGCAAGTGTATGCTGTACAATTAGGGTATATAATAGGGCAAGAAAATCTTCAAAAAACATTTAAAGAGTTTTATAAAAAATGGAAATTCAAACACCCTACGCCCAATGATTTTAAACGTGTGGCAGAAGAAATCTCAGGTATCAATTTAAAATGGTATCACAACCTTTTTATAAACACGACCCGCAAAATTGATTATTCTATTCACCATACAGAAGCAAACACATTCTCCATTAAAAACGAGTCAGACTTTGCTATGCCTTTAGATGTTTTAGTGGAATATACAGACGGTTCAAAAGAACTCTTATACATTCCATTGCGTGAAATGAGAGGAAAAAAAGATACAGAAAACTTGTCCTTATATAAAAACGTCCCCCGGATAGAATTGGATGAATGGTTTTGGACAAAACCTAACTATGAGTTGCAACTTGACAGAGAAGTCAAAACTATAGAAATAGATCCCAGTATGCGACTGGCGGATGTAGATCGAAGTAATAATACATGGCAAAGGAAACAGTAAGAGTTTATTAAAACTGTATTTATGAAATCTGTCAATGTTTAATATTTTTTGTATATTGGAGGTTCGGTGTTGCTCTTTTTGATATTGATAAGTTAATTCAACAGCACCCTTTTCACGCAGAAGCACTATGCGTGAAACATATAATAAAGATATACGTCGCGTGATTTACTTGTTTATTGCGTAGTCTTCTATTAATTGGCTTTTCCAATGAGAAGACAGGGTCAGTTTATATCAAGTTTCAAATATATTTTATATAAAAATAAGAGAATCCAGATTGGATTGATTAAATAAATGTTAAACGTAGAGAATATTTATGATTAATAGAGAAATGAAGTACAAGGCCTATATGGCGCATAATTTTCGGACAATACCGCAATTAAGCGCGTTGAGCGAAGAAGAAATAAGAAATATTGAAATTGTAGGAAATGTATTTCCATTCAAAGTCAACAATTATGTAGTCGATGAATTGATTGATTGGGACAACTATTTAAATGATCCTATGTTTAGATTGACTTTTCCTCAAAAAGAGATGCTGAGTGACAAAGATTTTGAGACTATGAAAAAAGCTTTGGATGATAAAGTGGATAAAGACACATTGAAAATCATTGCAGACTCTATTCGAGCTACTCTAAATCCTCATCCGGCAGGCCAGATGGAAATGAACGTACCCGAATATGATGGCGAAAAGCTTCCAGGAATCCAACACAAATATGAACAAACTGTCCTGTTTTTTCCGAGTTCCGGTCAAACATGCCATAGTTATTGTACTTTTTGTTTTAGATGGGCCCAGTTTGTCGGAATGGACGGATTAAAATTTGCCATGCGGGAAACAGAGCAATTAGTAGGCTATCTTGGAGAGCATCAAGAGGTAACAGATTTGCTTTTCACAGGAGGAGATCCGATGATTATGAGTTTTAAGGTTTTCAAACAATACATTGAACCTTTCATCGATCCCAATAACAAAACAAACATTCAAACTATCCGTTTGGGAACAAAAGTATTAGGCTTCTGGCCTTACAAATTTTTAACAGATAGAGATGCCCAAGAGTTTTTAGACTTGTTTAAAAAAATTACAGATAGTGGTTTAAATCTATCTATCATGGCGCATTTTAATCATGTAAATGAATTAAAAACTCCCGCGGTACAAGAAGCCATACGTTTATTAAGAGAAACCGGCGCTCAGATACGTACCCAATCTCCGTTGATCAAAAATATTAATGATGATCCGGACGTTTGGGCAAAGATGTGGCGAAAGCAAGTGAACTTAGGTATGATACCTTATTATATGTTTGTAGAGCGCGATACAGGTGCGAGACATTACTTTGAAGTGCCTTTAATCAAAACATGGGAAATTTTCCAAAAAGCTTATCAACAGGTAAGTGGTGTATGCAGAACGGTCCGTGGCCCCAGCATGTCCTGTGTGCCCGGCAAGGTCCAGATTCTCGGAACTGATGAAATAAATGTTAATGGAAAAACTGAAAAAGTTTTTGTTCTTCAAATGATACAAGGAAGAAATCCAGATTGGGTAAACCGTCCGTTTTTTGCAAAATATGATCCGAATGCCCGTTGGATGGATGACTTGAAACCGGCTTTTGGTAAAAAATTCTTTTTTGATGATGAGTTAGAAGAAATGATAGAAGAGGCCAAAGAAGAATTGCAAAGCGCTTAATTTTGATTATTAACATAATAAAGAGCCATTCATATTAAAACGAAAAAGCTGTTCGAGTATATTGAACGGCTTTTTCCATTATTTACAATCTTCCTGTGCCTGCTTTTAATCGTAAAAGCAGGACACCCCCATTGAGAATCTTTGTCTTCCAGCCTATGCTCACTCTCCGCTCGGAAGAGCGAATACTCCCATCGGGAAAGAGAGGTTTAGAAAAGTAGAGGCTTAAGGAAAACCCTGAACCGCCAAGGCCAGCCCATAAACCCTTATTCTTATGATTTTGGCTGGTATATAGTCTAAGACATCCCGCTATTCTTGTGCGGTGTATGATAGAGAAGCTACCCGGTCTCATGGATCTTCTGTCTTATAAGAGGAATCATGTGATGCACAAGATGCATTTTCCGCCACACTTTATGGATCTTGCACTGTAACTCTACTTTATGGATCTCCTTCCACAGTCCAGGGATCTTCCCTCTTATTAAATGGATCTTCTGTCACAGTTTATGTATCTTCTGCCGACCTTTTATAGCTGGATGAGCCACAATACATATCTTTTACCCCTTCTTTTGTGCAGAGCAGGGAGTTTTTTTGTTGAAAAATAGCACCAAATCCGTCCATACTTCATTTGCATTCCGTTCCCAGGTTATTTTTGTCCTGTCTATCTGGTCCTATGAAAAAGAAAGGAACATAAAAAGTGTGGGTAGGAAAGCCTTGCACCGGTTACAGTATAAACTTTAGAACAATGGAAAAAAATCACTCATTTCTTTTCAGGCTGAGCCTGGCTATAAAACTCATTATTTTCCGAGACACTCTTTTGAAGGTTCAGCAGCCTAAATCAAGAAAAAGAAACGCAGGAAAACGGTTCTTTATCAGAAGCGTTTGATTATTCCACTTCAGGAATCCCAAACCACTTTTTAGAATATCTTTCATTCGTATCTTACTATGTAAGAAGCGGTCTGGTGCCAATTATATGTATGGAACTCAGGTAAGTAATTCTCCTCTAAACCAGATCTCTTTAATCTGCAATTCTTTATTTAATACTATAAAATCTGCCGAAGCTCCCTTTTTTATATTTCCTATTCTCTTTTCTAATCCTATAACCTGAGCAGGATAGTCGCTCGCCATAGCAAAAGACTCTCCAAGAGGAATCCCTACAAACTGTACGCAATTTTTTACCGCTTCTAATAAGTATAGGGCCGATCCCGATAATGTTCCATCCGGCATGGCATAATGATCGCCTTTAAACTTATGACGATAAATCCCAGAAGACGAAGAGGCTACGCGGTCAGTAATGATAAAAAGACGATTTTCTAATTCTCTCTTAGCTAATTTGACTATGGCGTAATCCACATGGATACCGTCTGGGATAATACTGGAGAAAATACGTTTTTCAAAAATAGAAGCGACTAAACCTGGTTCACGATGATGCAAAGCTGTCATAGCATTGAATAAATGTGTGCCTGCAGTAATCGTTTTGTTCAAAAAAGATTCTGCTTCGGCAAAAGTAGCGTTACTATGCCCGGCTGAGAGAATAATGCCATTTTGTTGCAAATAAGACAGTACCTCTTCATCTTGTAACTCCGGTGCAACAGTCATCATTTTTATTTCTCCTTCCGCCAGTTTTACCCAATGTTTCACTTCTTCTAACTTTGCTTTCCGAATTAAACTTTCAGGATGAGCCCCCCGCTTCTTGGGGTTCAAAAAGGGACCTTCCAGATGCAAGCCAAGAAATGCTCCTTTACTATGCACTCGAAAGTCTTTAGCCGCGGCAATAGCTTTTAAAACTATGTCGTCCGTGCTGGTAGCCACAGTAGCCAAAAAACCAGTCACTCCCCGGGACAACAAGTCGTCTTCCATTCCACGAAGGTTTTCAACCGTCGGTTCGCCTCCAAAAAAATAACCTTCTACTCCATAAAGCTGTAAATCAATTAAACCGGGAACAACATAATCGCTTTGCAGATCCACCGCATCCTCTCCTTCAGCAAAGGATTTACCTTCATTCACTTCTGTAAAAACACCTTTCTGTATAACGAAAGAAGTATATTCTATAAATTGATTTCCTATTAATACATTTGCATTTTTAAACTTCATTGAAATGATATTTTATTACCAAACTTAAATAAATTTACTTGATAATAATCAACCTTGTAAATTCAAAAGGCACTTTCCTTCTCAAAAGGAAGCTTTTATAAAATTTCTTTTGAAGAGAGACGGCAAAACAACATGTCAAAATATTTGCTTTGCTCTTAATAAAGACTATTATTCCCCGGAAAGCTATAATTTCATTTACCTTTGTATTATGGCCGGTATTTATTTTCATATCCCTTTTTGCAAGCAAGCTTGTCATTATTGCGACTTTCATTTTTCTACTTCCCTAAAATATAAAGAAGAGCTCTTACTCGCTTTAAAAAATGAATTTATCCAGCGCAAAAATTATATCGAAAGTTCGACAATAGAAAGTATATATTTTGGCGGTGGGTCGCCTTCTATTCTGAAACCTTCAGACATACAGACTTTAATCGACAGTGTACATCAATTTTTTGACGTAGCATCCGATGCCGAAATAAGTTTAGAAGCCAATCCGGACGATCTATATTCAGAAAAAGTAAAAGGCTTTAAAAACACAGATATTAACCGGTTTAGTATAGGCATACAATCTTTTTTTGATGAAGACTTAAAATGGATGAACAGAGCCCACACTTCTCAGGAAGCGGATGCTTGTATCAAACGTGTACAAGATGCAGGTTTTGAAAATATTACGTGTGATTTAATATATGGTTTTCCGCTGTTAACAGAGGACAAATGGGCTCAGAACATTGATACCTTGGTTGAGTTTGATGTACCTCATTTATCCTGTTACGGTATGACGGTAGAACCTAAGACAGCTTTAGCCAAGTTTATAAAAGTAGGAAAAACCGCACCTATGAGTGAAACTCAAGCGGCAAAACAGTTTATACAATTAATAAAAAAGCTAGAGGAAAATCACTATACACATTATGAAATTTCCAATTTTGCCAAGAACAATCACTTTGCACAACATAACACAAATTATTGGAAAGGTGTTCCTTATCTGGGTATAGGCCCTTCTGCCCATTCATTCAATGGAAGTTCCCGATCGTGGAATATATCTAACAACGCTTTGTATATAAAAAAGGTGGGAAATAGGGAAAAGTATTGGGAAGAAGAACAGCTTAGTCTCTATGATAGGTTTAACGAGAATATCATGACCTCTCTTCGCACGATGTGGGGTATTGATTTAAACACTATAAAAACGAAGTTCGGTGAAACTTATAAAAATTATCTCTTAAAAGAAGCCCAACCCTTCCTTGCAAAAAAACACTTAACATCAAAAAAAAACACCCTCAAGCTTACCTCCAAAGGTAAGCTTTTGGCCGATTATATTGCATCCGAATTATTCCTCATCGAATGAATTCAACTACCAGAATAAAGTATAAAGTGCAGCTGTTATCCCTAGAATAATTAATGCACTTATTGCAAACTTTGTCGATACCTTAAACATAGAGGCATCTACCTCTAATCCTTTCGGAACAACACCTTTGCGATTTTCATATTTACTTATAATAAACATCCCTATCACGCAAGCAATAAACACAAAGCCTACCCTATCGATAAAAGGTACTTCATACACCCCATCGACGGGTACTGAAAAGCCCATAGGAGCTAAAAAAGACAGGTCTACTATTCCGGGTAAAAACTTTAAAATAATGGACATAATAAAACCTCCAACTGTCGCAAAAAGTGCTGCGTTGGAAGTGGTTTTTTTCCAAAAGAATCCTAAAAGAAACATAGCAAAAATACCTGGCGATACAAAACCGGTATATTCTTGTATATACTGGAAGCCTCCTTTTTTATCAATACCTAAATAAGGAGCGATTAAGACCGCCATTACCATCGATGCAATAATGGTAATTTTACCCACGTTAACAAGCTGCTTTTCAGAAGCTTCTTTATTGAAAAGATTTTTATAAATATCCAATGAAAATATAGTGGCGATACTATTCGATTTACCTGCCAAAGAAGCAACTACCGCAGCCGTTAAAGCGGCGAACGACAAGCCTTTTAACCCCGTTGGCAAAAGACTGAGGAGAACGGGGTAAGCCCGATCTGAGTTTAACTCACCATTGGACAACATTTCTTGCTGAAACAGGCCATCGTTGTACAATACATATGCTGCAATACCCGGAAGCACCACTATAATCGGCATGAGCAATTTCAAAACTGCCGCAAACAACAAACCACTCCGCGCCGTACTTAAACTAGCACCTAAAGCCCTTTGTGTGATATATTGATTACATCCCCAATAATTAAGATTGACTACCCACATTCCTCCAATCAGTACACTCAGCCCGGGCAAATCTATGTAATTTTCATTGTCTGGCTCTAAAATCATATGAAAATGATCGGAAGCATGCGTTTTGACTAAGCTAAAACCTTCTAACACTCCATTTCCACCAAAATGATCGGACACCAAGTCCAAGGCTAAATAAGTGGTGGCTAACCCGCCCAAAAGAAGAAAAAACACCTGAATAACATCAGTATACCCGATGACCTTCATCCCTCCCAAAGTAATAATTATCGCAAATATGGCTAATGCGTACATACAAACCATAAAGTCAATCCCGGAAATACTGCTTACCGCCAATGCTCCCAAAAATAAGATAGAAGTCAAGTTTACAATAATATAAAGCAAAAGCCAGAATACCGCCATAATCAACGAAACCGTAGAATTGTACCGTTGATTAAGAAATTGAGGCATGGTAAATATCTTGTTTTTTAAATATACCGGAAGGAAGAAAACAGCCACCACAATAAGGGTCGCCGCTGCCATCCATTCATAGGAAGCTATTGCCAGACCGATCTGGAAACCGTCTCCACTCATTCCAATAAATTGCTCAGCAGAAATATTAGAAGCAATTAATGAGGCTCCGATAGCCCACCAGGTAAGAGAGCCTTCCGCCAAAAAATAATCTTTAGAATCCTGAGCTGCTACTTTCTTTTTATAATAAATATAAAGCCCATAACCGGCTACGATAATAAAGTAACAAAGAAAAACAATATAATCTTGATAGGCCATTCGTGTGTATTATTCTGTAGAAAATTTGTAAATAGATGTCGTCTTATAGGTCTCGCCGGGCTCTATTACCGTAGAAGGAAACGAAGATTGGTTGGGAGAGTCTGGAAAATGCTGGGGTTCTAAACACAGAGCTGTACGGAAACTATCGGTTGCTCCATTTTTTAATGTCACCTTATCAGACATAAAATTCCCACTGTAAAATTGCAATCCAGGCTCTTTAGTTAAAATTTCCATTCGGATACCGCTCTCATCCCCTATCAGTTCGCATGCTCGGTTATAACCGTCCTCTTGTTCACCACTCATCACAAAGTTGTGGTCATACCCTTTTCCAATCTGTAATTGCTCATCTTTCTTTTCTATATCTCTTCCAATTTCTTTAAACTCTGTAAAATCAAAAGGAGTATTCTCTACACTTGCTATTTCTCCGGTAGGTATTAAGGTACTGTCAACCGGAGTAAAATCATCAGCAAAAATTTTCAAACGATGCTTTAAAATGGTGCCGCTCCCTTCTCCGTTTAAGTTAAAATAAGCGTGATTGGTTAAATTTAGGATCGTCTTTTCATCTGTCGTACCTTCATAGTCTATTACTAAGCTGTTGTCTTTCGTCAGTGAATAAATGACTTTTAATTTCCGGTTGCCGGGAAAACCGTCTTTCCCATCGGGCAGCTCACATGTGAATTCAATAGAATCTTCCGAGAGAACATTTGCATGCCATACTTGAAAGTGCAGCCCATCAAAACCGCCGTGTAAAGTATTAGGTTCGTTGTTTATTTGAAGCTGGTATTCTTTATCGTCTAATTGAAATTTACCTTTATTTATCCGGTTGCCAAACGGCCCGACAATAGGACCAAAGAAGGGTTCTTCAGAATTATGGTAATCAGACCCCTTGCTAAACCCTAAAACAACATCTCGCAGTTTCTCTTCTTTATCCGGCACGATCAGAGAAACAATACGCGCTCCAAAATTCGTAAAAGCAGCTTCCATCCCGTTTCCATTTTTCAAATGATATAGAGAAACCGTTTCCCCATCCACCTCACTCTGGAAGTTTTCAATATCGGGCAAAACAGCACCGCTTCTCTTTTCCGTTTTTGGTTGGCAGGATAAAGCCATCAAAGCAACTATACTTACAGAAAATAATATAATTTGTCTTTTCATCTCTTTTATTTTATAATCGATTCATGGATCATAGAGCCTCTGTCAATATTTACCGAAATTGGCGTTAACCCTACTCCAAACTTTTCATAATACCGTGCGGAAGTCTTTTCGACAAATTCAGCTAAAAACGCTTGATGGACTAGGTTAATCGTACACCCTCCGAACCCCCCTCCCATCATGCGCGCACCTAACACTTGGCTAGGGTATTCTTTCGCTTGCTCCACTAAAAAATCCAACTCTTCACAACTCACGTCATACTCAGCTGATAAACCCGTATGCGATTCAAATATAAGTTTACCCAAAGTATCAAGGTCTCCTGCCTCAAGCGCCGCACAGGCTCTGAGCAATCTGGCGTTTTCCTTTACAACATAATTACATTTTATGAATGTGTTTTTATTTTTAGGAAGCACAACCTCTTGTAGCATACGGGTGTTTGCATCACGCAATGTACGAAGATAAGGATATTTTTCCTGTAGCCACTTCACTCCTTTTTCTGTCTGTTCCCTCCGGCTATTGTATTCCGAGTCTGCTAACGAATGTGCTACATTCGTGTTCAACAATAAAAATGTAAATTCCCCCAGGTTTAATGAAAAGTAATTATACTCTAAACTCCGGCAGTCTAATTGAAGGACAGAGTCTTCTAACCCTAACACAGAAGCGAACTGATCCATTATCCCGCACATTACGCCAGCAAAGGTATGTTCAGCCTTTTGTCCAATTTTCGCCACTTCTTCGCGTGTCAATTCCAAAGAAAAAAGTTCATTCAACCCCCATCCGACCGCACACTCTACAGCAGCCGAAGAAGAAAGGCCGGCTCCCGATGGAATATCTCCATCTATATAAAGATTAAAACCACCACGGATCGACAGTGTCCGTTCTAACATTTGATGCACTACACCTAAAATATAGTTCGTCCAGCTGTTCTCTATAGGTTTTATGGTAGATATTTCTACTTCAAATATTTTTCTGAAACTTTTCGAATATAACTTTATCTTCTTATCCGATCTTGCCTTGAGGGCTACATATATTCGCTTATCAATAGCTGCGGGCAATACAAAGCCTTCATGATAATCCGTGTGCTCACCAATTATATTCACCCTCCCCGGAGAACTGGCAATTACTTCAGGATCAGATCCAAAAACAGATTTGAACTCGTTTTTTATATTCTTCATCCTTGTTTTTTATAGTGTATTTTAGATTGCTTGCTCATAATTTCTGCTGCATATTCGGGCGTGAAGTCTCTCTGTGGGTCTCCTAACATTTCATATCCTACCATAAATTTTTTTATCGTAGCTGAACGTAAAAGAGGAGGGTAAAAGTGCATGTGCCAATGCCAAAACGACTGATTTCCACTATTAACTGGAGCCTGATGTATACCTGCCGAATAAGGAAAAGAAGTCTGAAAAATATTGTCGTAACGGACGGTAAGTTCCTGTAATGTCCTTGCCAAATCCCTTTTCTCCTCACGGTTAAAAGCCCGTATATCGTTAGCTGGGCGTTTACTAATGATCAGTGTTTCAAAAGGCCATGCCGCCCAAAAGGGCACGAGTACGACAAAATGTTCATTTTCTATAATTACTCTCTCCGATCTTTTTATTTCTTTCTGGAGATAGTCAGCAAGAAGAGTGCGTCCATTTTTTTGATAATATTCTTTAAAACGATAGTTTTCTTTACTTACTTCTACAGGAACAGAGCTTTGCCCCCAGATCTGCCCATGTGGATGAGGGTTAGAACAGCCCATAATCGAGCCTTTGTTTTCAAATATTTGAATATAATGGATCCATTCTATAGCTGCTAAGCGAAAAAACTCTTCTTGCCACACATTTACCATCTTTTCAATGCTGTCTATCTCCATTTCTGCCAAAGTAAGATCATGCCTAGGGCTAAAACTGATCACTTTACAGATACCACGTTCTGCTTCCGCTATTAAAAGACCATCATCATTTAACTGTATATTTTCAGTATCAGGAAGTAAAGCAGAAAAATCATTTATAAAAACATAACTGTCTGTATACTTAGGGTTAATAACCCCGCCTGCCCGTTGGTTGCCGGGGCATAAATAACACCCTTTATCATAAGACTTTCGGGCTTCTTTGTGCACTTCTTCCATTTGGCCTTGCCAAGGTCGTTTATTACGGTGTGGTGAAACGAGTACCCTTTCTCCTGTCAGTATATTTACACGCCTATGTGGAATTAACGAAAACGAAGTTGTGTCAGAAGTCATAAAATCAGTAAACCAGCTGTTAAATTTATAAAATTAATTTGTATTACACATTTATTTTGAAGGTAAAACTTTTAAATTACCCCTCTCATCTATTTCCATTTCTTCTATAAAAACGACCCTTTCATCCCCGGTATCCGGAGTTCTTCCATGATATACACATAACATCCTACCCTCTTTATCTATCAACACACTGTTATGTCCGGTTCCAGATACATTCCCTCCTTTATGGATATCTTTTTCGAGTATAGGGTTATTATCCGATTTTTTAAAAGGGCCAAGCGGATGTGTAGAAGTAGCATAACCTACAGCATAATCTTCTCCGGCAAAATGATTAGCAGAATACATCAAATAATATAAATCTCCATGCTTGAATAGGTATGAACCTTCCGTCCACCGGCGGTTAATCTCTCCACTGGTAACCGATCGGCTTTCCCATTCCGCTTGTTCATCATTCATTTTTACCGGAGGCTTCAACAAAAGCTGGGGTTCTCCAATCACTCCTGAAAATCCTTTTTGCAGCTTAACACCATACACCCAGCTTTCTTCAATCTCATCAAACAAGTTATTTTTTCTCGCCCATTTAGATATTTCAGATTCAACAGGATGTTTATAACAACACCTTGAATAGTATAAATACATATCTCCATTTTCTGCAAAATACACATTGGCATCAATAATGGGATAACCGGGATCAAATATAGGAGCATCATTCAAATCTATAAAAGGGCCTACAGGCTTGTCAGCCACAGCAACTCCAATTCTATAGTTTTCTAATTCGTTATTCGGATTTTCCTTCCAATGTGCACTATAGAAAAGATAAAATTTGCCGTTAATTTCATAGACCTCTGGTGCCCAAAAATCTTTGGTGCCCCATCCGTTTTTTTGATTTGCATGATACACTTGTCCTTCATCACTCCAGGTTTGGAGATCAGGAGAAGAATAAGCCATAAACCCTTTTTCAACGCCCCCAGTCCCATACATATAGTACCGATCGCTGTTTTCGTCATAAATTATATAAGGGTCTCCAAACTTAATATCTAAAGGGTTTTTAATAGGATGCTGGGCTTTGAGCATGGAAGCGAGCATCACAAAACAAATAAGAATTTTATACTTCATAGATTTCCCATATTTATATACAAATCATTTACTTTAAAATTTTGGCACCTCATTTACATATGAAGAAGGGGCTTTCCCTTCAATAACGGGCCATCCATCTTCCCACTTCACCTTATCTAACATCAGCACTCTTCTCGATGTACCATTTGCTAACTTTCCTTGAGTAGGTTCTATCGCGTGATACAGCATCCAGTCTTTCCCTTCTTTATCTGTTATAATATTTGAGTTGTGCCCTACTCCTACAAAGTTAGTATCCCCTTGAAGAAGTAAGCTGCCCTTTCCTCTATCCAAAATACTTACTCCATTCTTATCATGATAAGGACCTAACAAGTTTTCCGAACGAGCTGCTAAAACACGATAAGTGCTGTTCTCACCTTCACAACAAGAGCCTTTAGAACCAAAGAAATAGTAATAATCCCCTCGTTTATGAATCATTACCGCCTCAAAATCTCCCGCTGCAATTTTTACTTTTTCTGCCCCCTTTTGTATCTCCCGGCTATCTTCAGACAGTTCTATTGCATACGTTCCCTGATTCGGAGAGTCACTAAAACTTCCCCAAAACATATATTTTTTAGACCCATCGGAATAATAATAGGGATCTATAGAATTAGGCACTCCTATGCCCTGGCTATCAAAAAGTTTTCCTTGATCACGAAAAGGTCCCTTTGGGCTATCTGCTATTGCCAGTCCAATTCCGGGGTTTTCGTCACCCCATGTTGAGTAAGCGTAATATAGAAAGTATTTCCCATCAATGTAATTTATATCCGGTGCCCAAATCCCTCCTTCTTTTTTCCAATCAGGCTTATCAGTAAAAGCATCTCCTACACTTTCCCATGCTATCAGGTTTTCAGATTCCAAAATGGGCACCAACCGTCTTCCTTCCCCATCCGCCCAGTCATCCTCCGTTCCATATGCATAAAAACGCTCGCTTTGCGAATCATAAACAACAGTAGGGTCGGCTAAAACAGGTTCAAAAACAGGGTTAGAAAATTCTATTGATTCTTCACTGTCTTTTTTTTCTCTTTTATGTGCCGTTGAGCACGAGAAAAAGAAAAAAATCACGGCTAAAGCAACATTATATAATCCTATCTGAGAAAACATAGCATTAAAGTTAACACGTTATTGACTTATTTCAAATCTCCTAATTCCTTTTCATTTCTGGCTAAACATTTTGATTCAAAATCTATCTAAATTGTCTTACTTTAAACATTTCGAATGTAAAATGTATTAGCATTATGTGTCCATGTTTGAGATTTTCATTAAATTTAAGGAATGAATTTATAAACAAATTAATTTGGCCAAAAATCTATTGATATCCGTTTTACTTATGCTTATAGTTGGCTTCATAAAAAGCCAGCCTTATTATTTTACACACTATCAAGTAGAGCATGGTTTATCTAATAACGCAGTTCTTTGCAGCTTCCAAGACAAAAATGGTTTTATGTGGTTCGGAACACGGGATGGCTTAAATCGATTCGATGGCTATACTTTTAAAACATTCCAAAGTGACTTTAATTCTCACTCCATTTTGGAAAGCAATTACATCCGGGCTTTAAAAGAAGACACTAAAGGTAAAATATGGGTGGGCACCGATCAGGGACTCTATATTTTTGATCCTTTAATTGAGAAATTCACTTTATTCCACCCGGATTACAAAGATGAAATATTGGATATACAGGAAGATAAAAATAATAACATCTGGTTTATCAACGATATGAAGCTGTACAAGTATATAACAGGAGAAGATAGCGTTATCCATATTACTAAAAACTTGAACATTAGCAGCTTTAGTTTCTCACCAGATGAACAAAAAATATGGGCAGGAACAACAGAAGGGAATATTATTCAATATTCATTAAAAGGGAGACGGCTCGCAACTTTCTCTGTCTTTAAAAACTCCTCTCCCTCTGCTGACAAATGGATAGAAAAAATCCTTTCTACTCATGAAAACAAGCTGATGATTGGCACCCGAAAACAAGGAATTAAAATTTTTGATATCAAAACGAAAACCTATCAAGATCTACTTCAAACTGATTTAAAAGATGAGGCTATCTTTGTTAGGGATATCCTTCATCACAAAGGGAATAAATATTGGTTTGCAACAGAGTCAGGCATCATCATATACGATCTTGAAGATGACAATTATAAATTTATCGTAAAAGAACGGGATAACAATTGGTCATTATCTGACAACGCTGTATATACACTCTGCAAAGATGCAGAAGGAGCAATTTGGGCTGGCACCTATTTCGGAGGGATAAATTATTATTCAGAAACCAACGTTTTTTTTGAAAAATTTTATCCTAGAAATGGAGCCAATTCAATTACAGGCTATGCAGTAAGAGAAATGGTAGAAGATCAAAAGGGAAATCTTTGGATCGGAACTGAAGACAATGGTCTAAGTAAATATAACCCTGAAGAAAATATATTTACAAATTTCACCCCTTCTGCAAAACCCGGATCTATTGCTCACAGCAATATACATGGATTATTAATAACAGGAGATACGCTTTGGATAGGCACGTTCGAACATGGCTTAGACCTTATGAACACCAACAGCGGAAAAGTCATCAAGCACTATAATGCAAGTACCAAGAGTGGCTCTTTAGGCAACAACTTTATATTCAACATTTTAAAGACCCGTAATAACCAAATATTATTGGCTACAGGAAAAGGTTTATACGAATACAGATCTCTTTCCAAAGATTTCTTCTTATCAGATTATATGCCAAATCACATCTTTTATACAACATTATTTGAAGACGATACCGGTACCATTTGGGCAGGAACCTGGAGAGATGGAGTCTATTATTACAATCCAAAAAGTGGGGAAAGAGGAAAGTTCACCCATGACGCTGCAAACCCTAAAAGCCTCAGCAGCAATAGAGTGAATCGGGTTTTTCAAGATCATGATAAGGATTTATGGATAGCCACCGAGGGAGGTTTATCAAAGCTCGATTCGAGCTCAAAAGAATTTATCCATTATACCACCCGGCAAGGCTTACCTAGTAATCTCATATTATCCGTATTAGAGGATCAACAAGGCTTCCTCTGGATCTCTACCTCTAAAGGTATTGTCAGGTTTGACAAGGACACTAACGCCCTAAAAACTTTATCCAGGGCTAATGGGCTATTAAGCGATCAATTTAACTATAATTCCTCCTACAAGGATAGCAAAGGCAATCTCTATTTTGGCAGCGTCAAAGGGATGGTACGTTTTAATCCCTCAAAGTTTCCAAAAACCCATCATCATGTGCCGGTATACATTACGGGTTTACAGATCCATAATAAAGAAGTAGAGATCAACAAAGAGAGCTCCCCGCTAGATTCTGCAATTACGTTTACACACAGTCTCTCTTTAAAGCATGATCAATCTACCTTTAGCATAGATTTTTCTGCGTTAAGCTATGTGGCACCAAGCATGACAGAATATGCTTATAAAATGGAAGGCGTAGACAAGGAATGGATACGCCTGAAAACCAATCGAAAAGTATACTTCACGAACCTAACCCCGGGTAAATATACTTTCAAAGTAAATACTGTAGATGTATCGGGAAATTTTAAGGGGAAAGGAGCCCAGTTATTTATAGAAGTTCTGCCTCCCTTTTGGGCAAGCACCACTGCCTATTTAGCCTATCTTACCCTGATAATACTGACGATTTATCTGTTGATAAAAAGCTATGACGGGCAAATAAAAGAGCGTAACAGACGGCGGCTTGCTAACATCCAACATCAACGGGAAAGAAGCCTATATCAGGCAAAAATAAATTTTTTCACATTGATCGTTCATGAAATACGGACACCATTGACCCTGATAAAAGCTCCTCTGGAAAAAGCGATACAGAATACTAAACCCAATTCAAAGATCAAAAAGCACTTGGGCCTTATCGAAAAAAACACTGATCGGCTCATCACTTTATCAGGGCAGCTTCTGGATTTTAGAAGAGTAGAAAACCACAGCTTTCGTTTAGCTTTTAAGAAAATGAATATCAGCGCTTTAATCGAGGAAACATATAAAAACTTTCAGTTATCCAGCGGACGGAAAGAACAGCTTTTCTCTCTTGTGATTCCAGAAAAACCTATATATATAGAAGTGGATGAAGAGGCCTTTGTAAAAATCATCTCAAATCTTTTAGATAATGCCACAAAGTACGGCAGACATATAATAAAAGTTCAGATAGAAGAAAAAAGAACAGAAGGATCTTCCTGTGTTCAAATAACAGTAATAAATGACGGAAAAATCATTCCAAAACAACTGAGAAAAAAGATCTTCGAGCCTTTTTATCGTATTAAAGAAGAAACCCATAAGCAAGGAACAGGATTAGGGCTGGCCTTATCCTATTCTCTGGCAAAGCTCTTAAGCGGAACCTTGGAACTAAAAATCACAGAAGAGAAATTCAATGCTTTTATACTGACTTTACCTCTCATACAAAACTCATCTCATGAAAAAAGAAAATAAAAAACAAAAACCTACTATAATTATTGCGGATGATCATGAAGAAATCCTTGATTTTATCGCTGAAGATCTGAGTATCGATTATAAAACACTAAAAGCAGCTAATGGGCAAGAAGTCTTAAACTTATTAAAAGAGTATAGCGTTCACTTGATTATCAGTGATATTATGATGCCCATAATAGATGGGCATGAACTGTGTAAGATCCTGAAATCAAATGTTGAATTTAGTCATATACCACTTATTCTACTCACTGCCAAAAACACCTTGCAGTCGAAGATAAAGGGCTTGGAAGAAGGTGCAGATGCTTATATTGAGAAACCTTTTTCCCCTAACCATTTACAGGCACAGATTCAGAGCCTTTTAACAAACCGCAATAAAGTACGTTCCTTCTTCTCTCACTCTCCTCTCGCTCATATTAACACCATGGCTTACACGCAAGCCGATAAGATCTTCTTAGAAAGGATAAACAACCTGATCCATGAGAACATCACGAGTAAAGACTTGGATGTAAGTCAACTTGCAGAAATGTTGCACATGAGTCGGCCTACATTATATAGAAAAATAAAAGCTGTCTCAAACCTAACGCCAAATGATTTAATTAATATTTCAAGGTTAAAAAAAGCGGCAGAGTTACTTTGTCAGAGACGATATAAAATATTTGAAGTAGCATATATGGTGGGGTATAGTTCACAGACACATTTCGGGAGAAATTTTCAAAAACAATTCGGCATGACCCCCAGTGAGTATATAGAACAACAAAAAAAAGCCAAGACACAAACCCCTGGCTCTTAAATTGTAAGCTTTATATTTATTACAATATAATTCTGAGTCATTACATAAATTAAGCATCAATACCCAAACTTTAAACTCTGAAATAGCCTCTCCTTAAAAGGGTCTGCTTACAGAAAAACAGGATCAGATGCGTATATCTTAAAAAGACTCTTAATCTTTTGCCCAATAATCAATGACCAAAACTTTGTCCATGTGAGGCTCTAAAACCTTAACAAAAGCTTCATGAGCAGGATGTGGTAAGTAAACATCCCTATCTTCTTCGCTTGCGAAGGTAACAAAGAATACATGGGTAAAGCCTTGTGCTTGTCCTTCAGGGCTATTATTTGTACCCCATTCGAAATCTATAATTTCTTCTATTTGGGAAGGAAGTTTACGAAAGGCGTTCTCCACTTCCTGAATTTGTTCCGAAGTAGAGGAATCTTTGAATTTAAGAATAACAACATGGCGAAGTGCCTTTTCTTGTGAATTGTCGTCTGATAAATTAGAAGCCATAGCAAAAGAAAATGTTAACGTAAAGATTAAAAAAAGAAGTTTAAACTTCGTATTCATAATACATAAAATAAAAATGATAAATTATATCTTAAACAACCAAATATATGAATAAAATCGAACTCTCTTCCGTTTTTATTATTCTATATTTATTCTTATTAAAGTGGAGGCCACTTTGATGCAAATTAAGTTGTAAAGATAGACTGTAAGTAAGGTCAAAATATAAAAAAGAAGTGACTCTTAGCTGTTTTTTGATTATATTCGGGTGAAAAGCGTAATTGTAAAATAACTCACCTTTTCATCTACAACTTACATAAGAAAGAGAAAGAAAGGCCTTAAAAACTGGTGTTCCATCAAAAAGTATTCTATTTAAAATTTACAACCTATGTCTAAAAAAATGAATAAACTAAAACTTATTTTTGCATTTTTATTTTTCTTAGGGAGCTTATTAGCCTCAGCAGGAGAGATTGAAATTAAAATTAACAAAAAGTATCTCAACTTTCCGATATCCCATAAACAGGACAGGGCAAAGATGACATTTCAGATAAACGATGTTCCTGAATTATCCGTAGCTATCCGGCTTGCTCCGGAAGAAATTGATTATTGGGTTTTCCGGGATGTTTCAGAATTTAAAGGTAAAACCCTAAAAATAGCCTACGAAGGCGATAGCAAAGGATTGGATAAAGTCTATCAAGCGGATGAAATTACCGGCCAAGACAGTTTATACAAAGAAAAAAATCGCCCACAATTTCATTTTACAACCCGACGCGGCTGGATTAATGACCCAAACGGCCTAATATATCATGATGGGGAATACCACTTGTACTATCAGCATAATCCCTACGAACGGGAGTGGGAAAACATGCATTGGGGCCATGCTGTAAGCAAAGATTTAATCCATTGGAAAGAACTACCGGTTGCGCTCTTTCCTGACGAGTTGGGCACTATGTTTTCGGGTTCTGCCGTCATCGATTCAAATAACACTTCTGGATTTGGCTCTGATGAAACTCCGGCAATGGTTATTGCCTATACTGCCGATAACCCTGAAAAGCAAGTACAATGTATTGCTTATAGTCTTGACAAAGGAAGAACATTTACGAAATACAGAGAAAACCCTATAATTGATTCTAAACATATATGGGACAGCAAGGACACACGGGATCCAAAAGTGTTTTGGTATCAAGCTGGCGAACATTGGGTAATGGTGTTAAACGAACGTGACGGCCATTCTATCTATACATCGTCGGACCTCAAAGATTGGAAATATGAAAGCCATGTAACAGGCTTTTGGGAATGTCCTGAGTTATTCGAACTTCCTATAGATGGAGATCCAAATAATACAAAATGGGTAATGTATGGCGCTTCGGGCACTTATATGCTGGGAGCATTTGACGGAAAAAAGTTTTATCCGGAAAGCGGAAAACACCAATATACCACAGGCTCAATTTATGCTGCTCAAACATTTACAAATATGCCAGATAGCCGCAGAGTACAAATTGGATGGAGCCGGATAGCCCATCCTGATATGCCTTTTAATGGAATGATGCTGCTTCCGACCGAGCTTTCTCTTCAAAACACAAAAAACGGCCCGCGTTTATTTAGCGTTCCGATAGACGAGACACAACAGATCTTTAACTCTATGGGTAAATGGGACACTCTATCTTCCGATAAGGCGAATAAAATCTTAGACAATTTCAAAGACGAAGATTGTTTACGTATAAAAACTACATTCAAATTATCTCATGCTACCAGCGCAGGGCTAAGTTTGTTTGGCCAACATTTAGTCGATTATGACCTAAACGCTAATAAAATAAACGGTGTTTTCTATTCCCCTAATGACATGACGAGCATGGAAATTTCTGCAGACATCTATATAGATAAGACAAGTGTGGAAGTTTTTATTGATGACGGAGCTTATTCCTATTCTATGGAAAAAAAGTTTTCACAGGATAACAAGGATGGCTTTCATTTTTGGGGGAATAATATCGAAATAAAAAACCTCGAAGTATTTGAAGCAAAAACAATCTGGTTTTAATGTATCATAAAATACACTAACCCGGATCATTGAACGAGTATCCGGATTAGTGTATTTTTAGCTTTATTCTTCCTATATAAATAAGAAGCTCTGAACAAAGCCAATTACCTTTTATTCCCAATCCCCCCTCATTACAATACTCCTAACGTGAAGGTTTCGCTTCGGGATGTTTTGCTAATATGGATTTCAGCTCTTCCAAAACCTTCGGATGCTCCGATGCAATATTTTTCTTTTCCACATTGCCTTCTTGATAATCGTATAACTCATATTCAGCAGTATCGTCTGCCTCTCCTATTTTTTTCCATTCGACCATGCGGTATTGATCCGTACGGATGGCCCTGCCTAATCGTCCTCCACGGGGGAAGGCATGATATGCATGATCCCGGATATGCGACTCCGGATTTTCAAGTACAGGCACCATACTTGTACCATCGAAGGGTTGTTTGACCTCGGGGAGTTCAAAGCCCGCTAATTCTACCAAAGTAGGGTAAATATCCACTGTTTCTGTCAGCTGAGAAGTACTGCTGTTTTCTGCAATATGTCCTGGAGCAGAAATAATTAATGGAATTTTATTTGCCAGTTCATAATTCACATGCTTGGTCCAAATGCCTAATTCTCCCAAATGATAACCGTGATCTCCCCAAAGCACAACAATAGTGTTCTCATCAAGCTCCAATTCTTCCAAAGCCGTCAGAACTTTGCCAATCTGTTCATCGACGTAACTTACGCTCGCATAATATCCATGGATAAGTTTACGCTGCAGCTCCTCTGGAAAAGGATCTTGTTCTGAAGATTGTGGTATAGGGATATACTGATCTATTTCTGTATCTCTTTTAACCGCATAAGCAGGGGCACCTTCCGGATTTTCTTGATATTCCGGAAGAGGCAATATCTTCGGATTATACCGAT
>JAJYRG010000093.1 GCA_021794195.1 Bacteroidota bacterium | reverse complement strand
GCTTTAATGATTTTGTTTTCCGGACAATATAATGTGCAAATAGAAGGACAGGCAGGGTATGTAGTAGAAAATGTACCTGGATTGGAAGCTACAGGATTTACTCAGGCAGCTGTATCTCACGAATTTCCAGGTTTTGGCGACAGCTTTATTGCCATAGCGCTATTCTTTTTCGCGTTTACCACTATCTTGGCTTATTATTATTATGCTGAAACAAATGTTGCCTACCTTTTTCAAAAAAAAGAAAGTACCACAGTAGTATTTGCTTTAAGGATTTTATTTTTGGGAGCCGTATTATTCGGAGCTGTGAAATCAGCAGATCTCGCTTGGACTATAGGCGATGTTGGAGTCGCACTTATGGCTTTGACCAATTTAATTGCTATTACCTTACTCAGTAAAACAGCTATAAAAGTATGGAAAGATTATAAAGATAAGCGTAAGAAAGGAGAGAAAGAACCAAAGTTTGTCGCCGAAAAAGTGGGGATAAAAAATACAGACTTATGGAAGTAAAAATATATTTCGAAAATATAAATGTTTAGTTATTTATTGGTTAACTTGTGTTTCGGTAGTACTGAAATTTTTGAAGATAATCTTTCTGCTGTTTTAACTTAACAGAGTCTGGGAAGATGTTTATGTATTCCTAAAAGCTGAAAGGAATGTCTCTTTTAGTGGAAAGAACGTGTTAAGTCATACAAGTGTTTATTAAAATAATATGTCAAAATATATTTTTAGTCTTTTTGCTTTCAGTTTATCTATGTTCATTTTATCTGCACAGACACCCAATTACCAAAGCAATGATTTAGAAGTAGTAGCTGATTTGGGTGAATATCAAGCTATTGGCCTCAGCGTTTCCGCTGATAATAGACTGTTTGTGTCTTTTCCCCGAAGAGAAGGAGCTTATGAATATGGATTAGTAGAAATCATAGATGGAAAACGAATCCCTTATCCGAATGAAAAATGGAATCTTAACCATAGCGGAAAAGAGTCTTTTCATAGTATTCAAGATTTATATGTAGACAAAGAGGGGTTTTTGTGGGTGTTAGATTCTAAACCCGCCCCTTCAGGCTCTATTTTTCAAGAGAAAGGGAAAGAGCGGGAAGGGCAATTTAAATTGCTCAAAATTGATTTGAAAATGGATGAAATCGTTAAAACATATACATTTGAGGATTTAGACAAAACAAAGACAGCTTTGAATGATGTCCGTATAGACACAGATAAAGATTTAGCCTATTTTTCAGATCCAGGTTTGGCGGCAATCGTGGTGTTAGATTTGAAAACCGAAAAAAGCAGAGTTTTAATGGCGGATAGCAAGGTTACTTTATCTGAACCGGATGTTGTACTTTCCTATGAAGGGAAAGAAATGAAGAGCGCCAATGGTAGCCCTTTCCGTTCGCATATTAATGGGATTGCCTTAACGCATGATAATACATATTTTTATTTCAAACCTATTAATGGGTATGCTCTTTATCGTATTGCTACGGAATATTTGGCGGATGAAAACTTATCAGATCAAGAATTATTAGAAAAAGTAGAATCTGTAGGGAATACCGTTATCACACATGGAATGGAGGCAGATTCGAAGCACAATATTTATTTGACTTCATCGATTGACTACAGTATCAAATATATAGATCCAAAAGGAGTATTGCATACTCTTGTGCAAGACAGAAGGCTTCTTTGGCCAGATTCTCTGGGTATAGGCAGTGATGGCTATCTATATTTTACTTGTGCTCAAATAAATAGAGAGGCGAATTGGAACTCCGGAGAAAATAAAGTTGAGTACCCTTACCAAGTATATAGAGTGAAATTGCCTTGATGCCCTTGTGAGAATGTGCGGGAGATCTAAAAAGGCATTGGAAAAAGAAGCCGGGCAAGCAGAAAAAGAAAACGAACGGCTCACTTGTAATCTTTGACTTTAGGTTTATCTTTGCATGATGGAAGAAAAACAAGATTTGAAGAGAGGTTGGATTTTGGCTGCTTTGATGTTAACAATGACCTTAGCGGCTATGGATATTACCATTGTTTCTACCGTTATACCACAAATTGTTTCAGATCTGGGCGGGTTTAACAAATTTACATGGGTGTTTTCTATGTATTTATTAGCACAAACCGTGACAATCCCTTTGTATGGGAAACTGAGTGATTTATATGGAAGAAAACGTATTTTAATATTTGGGATAATCGTTTTTCTGATAGGTTCAGCCACTTCTGCAGCTGCATGGAACATTACAGCGCTTATCGCTTTTCGAGGTATTCAAGGGTTGGGAGCAGGGTCTATCATGGCTACGGTAAACACTATTGCCGGAGATATTTATTCTGTAAAGGAAAGAGCAAGAATCCAAGGTTATCTTTCCAGTATTTGGGGCATCAGCGCTATTTTAGGACCTGCTTTGGGAGGAGCGTTAGCCGAATATGTAAATTGGCGGTGGATATTTATAATAAATCTTCCTTTCGGGGCTTTGGCCATAGTTTTTTTAGTTCTTTTTCTAAAAGAAAAAATAGAGAAACATAAGACGAAAGTTGATGTCAAAGGAGCTGTATTGATATTGATTACTCTCTCGGCATTTCTTATATTTTTGCTGGAAGGGGGACAAAACTGGCCTTGGTTTTCATGGCAGAATTTATTTTTTTTACTGGCTATAATCCTATTGGCAATATGGACATATAAAGTAGAGAAAAATACTTCTAATGCTATCATGCCTTTAAGCTTATGGAAGAATAAAACTTTAGCCTACACCAGCTTAGGTATGGCGGGAATGGGGATCGTAATGATGGGGCCAGAAACTTTTTTGCCTACTTTTACACAGGCCTCTTTAGGGTTGGGTGTGATTGCTTCCGGTTTTGTACTTGCCAGTATGAGTATAGGCTGGCCGACTGCTTCGTCTCTTTCAGGCAGGCTATACCTTCGTATAGGTTTTCGCGAAACCTCTTTAATAGGGGCGTCCGTTGTTTTTCTTTCTTGTGTGGGATTTTTGCTTATTCCCCGTCCTCAGCCTATTTATCTGCTTGTGATTAATCAAATTACGTTGGGGGCGGGGTTTGGTCTTCTTTCTACCCCTTCGTTGGTTGGGCCGCAGAGTATGGTGCCATGGCGGCAGAGAGGAATGGTTACAAGTGGGATAGTTTTTTCTAGAAACTTGGGACAAAGTATAGGAACGGCAATCTTTGGTGCTGTTTTTAATAACTCTCTAAACCGGCAAATAAAAGATTTTTCAGGAGATACATCTTTTTCCACACATAATATCATGCAGATCCTACAAAACCCTGAAATTCCGGGAGCTACTAAAGAGTTTTTACGTTCAGCTATAAATTCTTCTATGAGGAATATTTATGTGGCCCTTGTTCTTTTTGCTGTGTGTACTTTTTTCTTTATTTATAAAGTGCCTCATCGAGATCCGAAAGACAGCTCGCATCTTGATATTTAATATATATATATATAAAATCCCGATCTCAGCAAAGTTGATCAGGATTTTAGATAAACTTTTATTAGTTCCAATTACTGTTTACTCATCTACTACGCCCATTTTGCTAAATTTGGCTATTCTATCTTCTACAAGCTCCTCGGGTGATTTTTTTGAAAGTGCTTGTATATCCTGCAGAATAGTATCTTTGACAAAATTTGCCGCCTTTTCATGGCTTTGATGAGCACCGCCGAAGGGCTCCTCAATGATTCCATCTATTAAACCATTTCCATACATGTCTTCTGCTGTTAACTTTAGCGCTTCTGCAGCTTTTTCTTTATTCTCCCAACTTCTCCATAAGATGGAAGAACAGGATTCAGGAGAAATAACAGAATACCACGTATTTCTTAACATATATACCTTATCACCCACACCGATTCCTATAGCCCCTCCGGAAGCCCCTTCTCCGATCACTATACAAATGATAGGCACTTGGAGAACAGACATTTCCATTAAATTTCTTGCTATGGCTTCAGCTTGCCCTCTTTCTTCACCTTCTATTCCTGGATATGCACCCATAGTATCGATAAGAGTGACGACAGGTTTATTGAATTTTTCAGCCATTTTCATTAAGCGGAGAGCTTTTCTATACCCTTCCGGATTGGCCATGCCAAAATTCCTATATTGCCTTTCTTTTGTGTTTTTTCCTTTTTGATGTCCAATAATCATGACGGACTGACCTTCAATATTCCCCCAGCCCCCCACTATGGCTTTATCATCGCCGACATTGCGGTCACCATGTAACTCAATAAACTCTTCACAAATCAAGTGAATATAATCAAGAGTTTGCGGACGCTCAGGGTGGCGTGACATCTGTACTTTTTGCCAGCCTGTCAAATTGTTATATACTTCGTGTTTGGTAACCTCCAAACTCGCTTCCAATTCGCGGATAGTAGCGCTCATGTCTACTTTTGTCTTTTCCGCTACTTGTTGTACCTTTTCTATTTGAGCTTGCAAATCCGAAATAGGTTTTTCAAAATCAAATGTTGTAACCATATTATATAAGACCTGATTATAGCGCTAAGTTAAAGTATTTTTTTAAAATCGAGGATTCCGAAGTGTTTTTATCCGTAATAAAATGAATAGATCTTTCAGAAGGTTAGAACTTGGCACTAAACCCCGCAGAGAAAAAACCTTTTACCCCGCCACCTGCTTCCAAAAATCCGGCATAATTCTTACCTATGCGGATCCCTATAGGATTGAGCTGAAAGCTTGGAAATACACCGGAAATAGTTTCCCCATCGCCATCTTTGTAAGAACCAATTCCCAAGCCTATCATAGCGTTTCCATAGAGTTTGATCGTTCGCTTATTGAGGTAATAAAACTCGGCCAATGGCATTATGGATGTATAATTTGTAGAACCCATACTAGGCTTCCAAGTGATGTTTTGAAAACCCATGTCTCCACCTACTAAAAAACGAGGTTTGAGTTGATAGCGGTAAGATACTGCAATATGAGGGCTGGAAGAGACCTCGTCTATAGCACCCGGAACAAACGTTGTGGCGATGGCAGATCCTAAAGTTAAAACAATACCGTCCGAAAGGTAAGCTCTGATTTCATGAATGTTTTCTTTCTCCTGTGCCTGTAGAACTAAAGTGAAAAAAGCAAGGATTAATCCTAGACATATAGGTTTTTTCATAGCTGATTTATATTTTATTTTGGTTTTGCATTCTTTGTCTGAATAGATATTTTTCAGTTAAACAAACATAATATTTTTTTTTGATTTAAGTTTAGGGCTTACTTACTTTTAGGTTCGTTTTCTTACTTTATATGCATAGACTAGTAAATTCCTTGACAAACTTCAACCCTTATCTTCAAAAAATGAAACACGGGAGCAGAGGAAAATGTTGTTTATTTTCGTTCTTCTGCCGTTCAAAAATGATTGTCTTTACCTATTGAGATATCTATATTTTTCGGACTTTGATTTTATGAACGAAGTGATTTGCCCCTTTTCCTAAAATAAGATCAGCCCGAAAGCGTGTAGGGAGAATGTTTTTATATAAGTTAGGCTTATTAATGGTTTCCCATATCTTGGACGCTGTCTTACGGCTTTCTTGTACATCCAGATCTGCATAGGTATGAAAATAAGAGTTTGGATCCTGAAAGGCTGTGTCCCGGAGGGATTCAAAACGGTTGACATACCATTGTTTAATGTCTTTTTCATCAGCATCTACATAGATGGAAAAATCAAAATAATCCGATACGAAGACTTTGCCTTGTGCGTCTTTTGAGGAGTTGACTTGCAATACATTGATACCCTCTACAATTAATATATCCGGATTTATTATTTTTTGGGTTTTATCTTCAAGTATGTTGTATCTGAGATGAGAATAAACGGGGATTTCTGTAGATTTCTCTCCGGACTTCATCCTTGATAAAAAATCTAACAGCCGGCGTGTATTATAGCTTTCCGGAAAACCTTTTCGATCTAATATATTTCTTTGAATTAATATTTTATTGGGATATAAAAAACCATCCGTAGTCACCAGTTCTACATGGGGTTTCCCGGGAAGATAAGACAGTACTCTTTGCAAAACTCTTGCCGTTGTGCTTTTGCCCACAGCGACAGATCCTGCAATCCCAATGATAAAAGGAAGATTTGTTTCATTTTTATTAAAGAACTGATTATTCAGAATATGCAGTTCTTTAAATTGATTGAAATGGATATCTAATAAATGAGCTAACGGAAAGTATATCTCTTCAATTTCCTCTATAGTGAGAGGTTCGTTCAGGGCTCTTAAATCTTTTAAATGTGTTTCTTTCAGGTCATAGGCTATCTGACCGTTCAGTTGTTTCCATTCTTTTCTTTCAAAAGTCTGAAACGGGCTGTTAGTTTTTGGCTTTGGACGTATATCCATAGTGCTTTTATTTTTCAGTATTAATTTTTCGAGAGTATTCTGTCTCCGCGTTTGTAAAAAAGCATTTGGGATTAAATGTTTTTCGATTTTCTGAAAGGTATATATTAAAATGAAGGGTCTTTTAACAATCCTTTTATAATCAGAACTCCTGAGGCGTGATTAGTGGCCAAAGGTACATCATATAAATCAGAGATTCTCAATAGCATTTGGATATCGGGTTCATGCGCATGTTTTCCGAGCGGATCTCTAAAAAATATGATCCCGTCTATTTCTCCCTCAGTTGCCATGGCAGCGATTTGAGCATCGCCACCTTTAGGGCCGCTCGCCTTACATTCTACTTCTAACCCCGTTTGTCTGATATAAGATCCGGTGGTACCTGTTGCGATAAGGGAAGCATTCTTTAATAAATCAAAGTGATCTTTTACAAAAGCTACCATTTCTGCTTTTTTACCATCATGCGCAATTAATGCAATTTTTTTCTTCATAATAAATTCTTCTCTGTTTTGTTATTTAAAAAATATATAAGCTACCCCTATAGCGGCAATTATCCCTACTAATTCAGAGAGCAATGCACAAGGGAGCGCGTGTCTTGTTTTTTTGATAGATACAGAACCAAAATAGACCGCTAAGACATAGAAAGTAGTCTCTGTTGAGCCTTGTATGACACAAGATACTTTAGCTGCAAAGTCATCTGCACCATTTGTATTCATCAGTTCTACCATGAGTCCCCGGGCACCTGAACCGCTTAGCGGCTTCATTAAAGCTACAGGTAAAGCTTCTACAAATTCAGTATCCATTCCAAATTTGGAAACTACATATCCAATGGCATCGACTAAAAAATCCATTGTACCTGAGGCTCGGAATACCGCTATCCCTGCTAAAATAGCTACTAAATAAGGAATAATCTTTACCGCTACTTCAAAGCCCTCTTTTGCGCCGTCAATAAAAGAATTATAGACATTTACTTTTTTGAATAGTGCTACTGCGATAAAACCGACAAATATTCCAAAAAGTATTAAGTTCCCAGCTACTCTTGAAATAGCACCTATTTGTTCCTGATCTAAAGTAGTAAAGTAATATAAAACACCTCCGATAAATAGGGAAAGGCCCCCTAAATAGAGCAGTATTGTCTTATTAAACAAATTTATTTTCTGATAGAGAGCAACTAAAATTAACGCGGAGATAGTAGAGAAAAAAGTGGCTATTAAAATAGGTAAAAATATATCCGAAGGCTGTGCTGCACCTGCTTCCTGTCTATAGGCCATTATGGAAATGGGAAGTAATGTAAGGCTTGATGCATTGAGTACAATAAACATAATCTGTGCATTGGAAGCAGTATCTTTGCTGGGGTTAATCTCTTGTAGCTCTTTCATGGCTTTTAACCCTAAAGGTGTTGCTGCATTGTCTAAACCTAAGGCATTTGCGGAAAAGTTCATTAAAATAGAACCTAACGCAGGATGATTTTTAGGTATCCCGGGGAAAAGCTGATTGAAAAACGGGCCTACTATGCGTGCAAACAAACGGATAACGCCTCCATTTTCTCCAATTTTCATTATTCCCAAAGCAAAAGTCATCATTCCAATCAAACCTAAAGAAATTGTAGCCCCATTAGTCGCCCCATCGAATAAAGAGTTTACAATATTCTGGAATACTTCTGTGTCGTTAAAGAAAATTAATTTAACTAATGCTACTCCAAAAGAAATTAGGAAAAACGCTGTCCAAACATAATTTAAAGCCATATAATTGTAACGTGCTTATTTTTTTAAAAAGTTCCATACCTGCTTTTCAGGCGTCTTCTGTTTGTTTTTTTTATTTTCGACGAGTTCTTCTGCAAGTCTATGTACTACCCTTTCATTATTGCTGACCATACGATCTGCCAAAGATACAATTTTTTGGATGTTTGTTTTGCTTGCTGCGTCTAAAGATGAATTAATTGATGATAAATTAGTGGGATCTATACGTACATAATGATGAGGCTTTTGAATAGATTTAAAAAGCTGGAGAAGAAAATAATCTATGCTTTCGGAAGAACTACTGGTCATAATATCTACTAAAGATGGCCCCAAGGTAATAGCCCATTTCTTTTTGAAATCTTCATATCTATAAGCATTTTTTACCTGTCCTGTTCCTAAGGATAAAACATGAATATCATCAATTCTGAAAGTATTATAAGACTTCATGACTTCCAACAAAGCTGTAATCGCAGGATTGTGTGCAAATACACCTCCGTCTACCAATGGGTAGCGGACACCAGCCAAGGAGAAAGTTTCGGCAACAGAGAAAAAAGTAGGTGCGGCAGAAGTAGCACGGCACACATCTTTAAGGTAAAAGTCTCTACTATCTCCATGACTTATGGCTTTTTGTTGGCGAAAAAGATGGTTTTTTCGTAACTCTATGTTATAAGCAGTGAAAATACTGGGACGCAACAGTTCGCTCAGCTTTGTGTCCTTGAAATATTTATCTAATATTTTGATAAATGTGTTATCGTCATATAATTCACTGAGAAATCCGAACCGGCTGAGAAACCTTCGCCAGTTGCTGGCTGAAAATATTTCGGTACCGTGTTTTATGTATAAATTGAGTGCTTCTTCAGCACTATATTTCGGGCGGTTTTTCTCTTTATCATCTGGACAAAGGAGTAAAGCAATAAGTATCCCTCCAGTACTGGTACCGGCAAAAAAATCAAAATATTCACTCAGATGACTTTCCGGGTTGCCGGAAAGTTCTTTAAGCTTTTTTTCTAAGGCAACTAAAAACATACCCGGGATAACACCCCGAATACCACCCCCGTCTATGGATAAAATTCTTTTCATATTAATAAAGAGAACAATTTAATTAGATAATTCTGATTACAGAAATAAAAGGGAAAAAGAAAGATAGGTAAATTCTTTTGTGCATACATTTTCTGATTTCACATAAAAATTTATATATTCGCATCACTTTAGAGAGAGGTGCTCGAGTGGTTGAAGAGGCTTGCCTGGAAAGCAGGTATACGGCAACGTATCGAGGGTTCGAATCCCTTCCTCTCTGCAAATTAGAAACATTTTATACCAAAACCCTATAAACAGTTCTGTTTATAGGGTTTTGTCGTTTTAAGACCTACCATATTATACAAATATTCGTATTCCGGGCGAGACCCTATCGAGACCCTAAAAAGTCGAGAGTTAGGGTCAAAGAAATAAGGGTTACAACCGTTCAGATTATTTGAAAAAACCATGCAGGAAGAAAATGTAATTTGGTCAGCAAAGCAAGCTTATATTGGTCTGGTGTTGCGTTGATTGCCGTTGCCGAATTACAAGTGGAAAGTACACAGTAGAGAGTTTTGCTCCTGCTAAGTTTACTGAGGTTTTCAAAATCAGAAGGGATGAAACAGTAGTATTACATGGGGTTACAGAGGGGCCCCAAACGATGGGTAAGTGTACCTCGAAAAGTGCGTTTAGCCAATAGACAAGGTTTCTGATAAGAACAGATTAACTAACCCTTAATAAAAACGGGTAGTAATCGAAATAGATAACCCATCTTTGCATATAGAAGGTGAGTTATCTATTCGATTCGTCCTTATAAAATTATTAAACCTAA
>JAJYRG010000092.1 GCA_021794195.1 Bacteroidota bacterium | reverse complement strand
ATGGATGAAAACCTCTGCTGTTTCCTGAAATCTATTTTTAAAAGTCTATTGTGTAGAATACACAACGGGTTTTTATCTTACGAAAGAGGAATGCAAGAAGTTAAGAAACAGAAGGTGTCTCTTTTTAATTCCTTACGATTCCCGCTCGCTCCAACTTCTTTTTTATAAGGTTCCGGGCTTTGTGAATACGTGTTTTGATAGTGCCCAAGGGAAGCTGACTTTTTTCAGATATTTCTTGATACTTATACCCTCTGTAGTGCATCATGAAAGGAGTGAAGTAATCCTCCGGTAGCTTATTTACTTCCCGCATAATATCTTCCAGTTCGAGTTTTGAATAGGCAGTATAAAAACTAATATTTGATTTACGGGTTGTAGCATATTCAGCCACTTCTAAATTACATTTAAATTTTCGTTCATATTTGTTTTTATGGTAATGGTTTATGAAAGTGTTTCTCAGTATTACATAGAGCCATCCTTTGATGTTACTGTGTCCATCGTAATTATGGAAATTGGACAGAGATTTAAGTAACGTCTCTTGTACCAGATCCAAAGCGTCCTGATGATTCTTTGTAAAGAAAATAGCTTTTTCAAATAAAAATGAACTGTGTTGACCAAGTTTGATATTAAATTCTTTGTGTGTCATAGATATATTTTTTGATTTAATAGAGTATCTGAAAACATTCAAATCGTATGCCTTTTTTGTTCATTTTTCTTTTTACCGTAATTAAACCGGTAAAACAAGGGTTTTGTGAAAAAGATAAGTGTTTCTTTTTTTTAAACCCGTTTTTTATCCGCAAACAAAATGATATTTTTTTAGGTGTTAGATAAGGAGAACAAGGAATGTTCTTTTTTCTATTAGAGAAAATTATGAGGAGAATACAAAGAATATTTTTATGAAAATTTTGTTGTTTCGGGCGCTTAAAATAGGGGATATGCTTTGTGCTATGCCGGCCATTGTAAATCTGCGCCAACATTTCAAGAAAGACCGGATAGGGATAATCGTTTTGCCCAGTATGGTTTCTTTTATGGAAAGGTTTTCAGATTATTTTGATGACATTATCCCCTTTTCAGGTTATCCTGGATTGCCGGAACAAGCGTTTTCTAAGCAAGATTATCAGCAGATGTTGAAGTACATACATTCAGAAAAATATGATCTGTTTATACAAATGCACGGAAATGGAAGCGGGCTCCAGGGTTTTTTATCTGATTTATCGATCCCCAATATCTGGGGTTTTAGTCCGATCCCGGAAAAAGGCAGGTTTACATATCCTTCTCATCTCCATGAGATTCAAAAGCACAACGCCTTATTGCAGTGGTATGGAGTTCAAACCCAAACAGAGGAAATTCCTTTTCCCACAAGCTCCCAAGATGAATATCGTTACGGAAAACTGGTAGATGCATACAATTTAGATAAACAACCTTATGTTGTTATCCACCCGGGCGCGAGTTGTGACGAACGGAGATGGGGAATACATAATTTCACAGAAGTTATAAAGATTCTAAATGCCAAAGGGTACAGCTTGGTAATAAGTGGTGTGGAGAACGAACAACCATTGGTTGACACACTTAGACGATCCGTAGATTTCCCTTTTTATAACGCCATCGGAAAAGCTGACTTAGGAGTAACAGCTTTACTTTTGAAAGACAGCGCAGGGCTCATAACTAATTGTACCGGGGTGTCCCATCTAGGCGCAGCCACTCAGACGCTCAGTGTAGTTATCAGCAAAGACGGAGAACCCTTACGCTGGGGCCCGTTGAATAAATATCTGCATAAAACCTTTGACTGCCACTCACATGATAAGCTGGAAGAAGTATTGCAATACGTACAGACTACTTTTTAAAAACAGAAGGCGATGTAAAATATTCTGTTTTAGCCTTTATGACCTGTTCTAATTCGGATAAAATTTCCTGCGCAGAAGGAGGTTTTTTGTATTCTTCGGAATAATAATATTGATGTACATGTTGTATAATGAAATTCCTACTTTGCATATTGTGTGGCACGGAATAATATAATGCTTTGCTAAAGCGGCTCCAAGGGGCATGCTGAGGATTAGTTTCGGCATATAATACAATGATGGGCGTGTCATAACACATGCCAATATGGGCGGGTCCAGTATTGACACTTATCATTCCTGCAGCATTATTAATTGTACGGCATAGATCATATATATCCGATTTCCCCATCCTGTTTCTAATGCGTTTCCGGGATTTTTGGAATAAAAAATCAAACTTTACCGCATCTTTTGTGTCCCCCGTTAATACCAAGTCATATTTGCTTTCCGATAATAGCAAATCAATGAGTTTTTCCCAAAAGTGGGTAGGGTATTCTCTTTTTTCTTCAGATACGCCCGGGTGCAAAACAAGATAAGCATTCAAGGGCTTGGTAAATGCAAGGTTATCGGGGTTGTTTTTAGGGTTCTTCAATTCAGGTAAAAGAGCTTTTTGGGTATCAAAGCCTAATTGACGCAAGAAAAACAAATCTCTTTCCAATTGATGGCGGATAATTTTGAAAGGCTCCTTATCAATTACCCAATGGCTAAGTAATTGGTAAGGATTTTCTCTGGAATAGCCAGCTACTACAGGAATATCAGCTAACCAAGGGATTAAAGCTGTGGGAAGAATAGACTGGCTATACACACTGAAAATAAAGCAAGAATCAAATTTTTTGTTTTTTATCTTTTGTACAACTTTTTCAAAAAGGCTAAACCGATCTGCAAACGGACTTGTATTTTTAAGCCAAGGCATGTCGCTCACAATAATATCATCTACAGCATCCAGAAGAGGGGCGATAGAAGCCGCTTGGCTGGATGTCAGAAGTGTGATTTTCGCTCCAGTTTGTTCTTTTATAATTTTGAAAACGGGGGCTGTCATAATCACATCCCCTAAATTGTCCAGACGTACAATCAATATATTTTTTAAGATAGTATCGTCGAGCATACCTTAGCTGCTTTTCTGTAATGAAATGGGGATCGCTATCTGTACCCTGTTGATTATTTTGGTGGTTGATTGATGCGGTACCATGGGTAGGAAATGAATTTCACAGGCAGCTTTTTCAAGAGCAGCTTTTTCTTTTAATTTTTTCTGTTTATAATCATTTCCTTTGACATAAATATCGGGCTGAAGCATTTCAATGAGTTGTTTGGGGTTGTCTTCGTTTTCTTTCCCAAAAGGGATAATATAATCAACGCAAGAGAGTGCTTCTAAAATGGAGACACGATCTTTTAATTTATTAACGGGCCTGTTTTCTCCTTTTAAGCGGGATACGCTATCATCTTTATTAATAGCTACAATTAAAATGTCTCCTAATTCTTTTGCTTTTCGAAGATAATTGACATGTCCCGAGTGAAATATATCAAAGCAGCCATTTGTAAATACAATTGTTTGAGCTTTACGAAGTTGCTCTAAGATTGTTTTTAAATGAAGGGGATCATTCACGAGTTTGCAAGACTTATTTTGTACATCGGCCAGGAGTAACTCTTGTTGTGTACATACAGTACTATCTTTTTTTTGGATGCGGATCCAGGCAGCTTTATTAGCTAATTCCAAAGACTGATAAAGCGAAGATCCAGAAATTAATGAAAGAGCTTGTGCTGCAAAAAAAGTATCCCCTGCACCACAAACGTACGATCGTTCGACATGTTTTGTTGAAGAGTGATATTGATATTTATCTTTTTCAAATAACATAACGCCATCTTTGTCTAATGTCAAAGCACACAGTTTCGCTTGGCTGGCTTCATACAGTTTTTTACCCCAAGTACAGGCATCTTCGAGCCGGTTTTTAAAATTATTATTCTTTACCAATTGAGAAGCTTCTTTGAAGTTGGGTGTAATGAGGGATAAACCGACCCGTGCATATTTTTGATACTCACGGCCATCCATAGCGATGAACATTTGATGCTCTTCGTTGATTTTGACTAACGTCTCAATAATCGCTGGGGTCATGAGCCCTTTATTATAATCTGAAATAAGAATAGCATCAAAGTTTGTTGCTTCTTTTTCTAAAAACATGATGATTTCTTCTTCTGTTTTTTTGTTGATGAAATCTGTAGTTCCCCTATCGACTCGATAAAACATATTTCCTTCTATTGAAAATCTTGTTTTGACAAGAGTTGTTCTATCGTTTTCAAAAACAATTTCACCGGTGTGTATTTTAGATTGCTGAAGTAAGGTTTCTAAATCCGATAATGGAAAATCGTCGCCGGTCACAGCACACAATGTTGTCTTTGCACCAAGCGCAGAAAGGTTAGCGGCTACGTTGCCAGCGCCTCCTAATTTTCGGGTGTTTTTTTCCACATCCATTATGGGGATATTGGCTTCATTCGCATACCGGGAACAATACCCTTCAATGTATTCGTCGATGATTAAGTCACCTAATACGAGAATGTTTTTTTGACTAAACGATTGTATCAACTGTATGTTTTTCATGTTTTTTTGTTTTTTTATCGTAATAAATAAGTGAATGAGCAAGATCCATAAAATGAGTAGCGTAAAGATGTGGAATTCTGTATTCGTTGTACCCCACATCATTAAATGATTCGTTTCCTCTATCTAAGAAAATAGTTTTGCACGAAGCACGGTTACCAGCTTCTACATCATTTAAGATATCTCCGATCATCCAACAGTCCTGCAATTCTAATTCATACTTTAAAGCGGCACGCCGTAACATTCCGGCCGAGGGCTTCCGACAGCCACATCCTTTCTGTCCAGGTAAATTATTTCCATGTGGACAGTAAAAAAAATCAAGGAGAGGAACTCCTGCATGAGCAAAGAGCTTTTCCATTTTGTCTCTTACTTCCTGTAACTTCTCTTCTTTAAAATAACCTTTAGCCACGCCAGACTGGTTTGTCACGATAATAAATTCGTAACCTGCTTTTTGTAAAAGAGGAAGGGCAGCTCTCACTCCAGGGTATAAGTGAATAAGTGTCGGGTCGACATTGTATGGAATATCCGGAATAAGGGTTCCGTCTTTATCTAAGAAAATAATTTTTCGCTCTGCCATGATTTTCTGTATTTTAAATTATTCATTTGTATAATGCCTAAATCGCTTGGTTCTTCTTCGGGTTTCTCATTGAATAAAATAGTTTCAATTGCTTTGCAAAGTACATGTATAGTGTTCAAATGTAACTCCTGTATGCGGGCAGTATCATAAGACGGGATGATGATGTTATGGGGTGTGGCTCTGGCTGCTTTTCCCCCGTCTTTCCCAAGAAGATTGACGCAGACCATCTGTAGAGATTGGGCCTTTTCTATTGCTTTTACAATATTTTCAGATTGTCCGCTTGTGCTTAAGCAGAAGAGTACATCTCCTTCATTCCCCAAAGCTTCTATTTGCCGGGAGAATACTTCATCATAGTTAAAATCATTTGCCCAGGCAGTGATCACGGACGTATCCGCATTTAAAGAAATAGCAGGCAAAGCTTTCCGTTCTGGGATCTCAAATCTCCCGATTAATTCTGCGACAAAATGCTGGCTCTCCGCAGCGCTCCCCCCATTTCCGCATACCAGTATTTTATTGCCTTGCGAGAGTGCTTTTGTCATTATCTCCACTATGGATAATATCTGGGGAATCAATTCTTTGGAAGAACGTTGAAAAGTGCTTATCGCTTCCCGGTAACTGCTGCTTATGGCTGTTGCCAGATGCCCATTGCTAAAAGGCTGTTTTTTTAATACGGAATTGTATAAGTTTGATAAGGACAATGAAACACTTTCCCAGGTAAAATACTTATGTACCCTATAGAGACCATTTCGGCTCATTTGGTGTCTTATCTTCTCATTCCTGAGCAGGAAGTTTAGTTTTTCAGCCAACGAATCTGGATCTTTAGGCTCTATTAAAAAACCTGTTTCGGCATTTTTAACCGTATATTTAATCCCTCCAACGTTACTGCCTATTACGGGAGTGCCGCAGGCCATAGATTCTAAAGGAGTGATGCCAAAAGGTTCATACCACGGGGTGCTTACAAAAATGTCAGCAGCGCTGTAATAATATTTAAGCACTTCCCTCTGTTGATTTCCTGAAAAAATCACCTGATCTGAAATTCCAAGCTCATCAGCAAGCGCTGAAAGAGATGAGATTTCGGAAACTGCAGCATTATCATCTGGATCACCGCCGACTATAACTAAACGCATAAGAGGATCGTCCGCAGCAATTTTAGCAAATGCTTTAACCACATTGTCCACACCTTTGCGCGGAACCATCCGTCCTAACTGCAATATGACCTGGTGAGCCGAAGATAAGCCGATTTTTTCTTTAGCGATATTTTTAGCAATCGGCCGAAAATGTTCTGTATTAAACCCACAGGGGATGATCTCAATACGGGGATCTTCTGCACTATAATGTTTTATCAGATCTGATCGATCTTGTGGGCATTCAGCAATGATGTAATCTGCATGTGCTACAATTTCTTTTTCTATATCAATACGTACTTCAGGGAATTTATCAGCTTCTTTTTGATGCAGTTTACGAATATAGCCTAAAGCATGGAAAGTAATGACAAAAGGAATTTTAAGCCTTTTTTTAATTTGCATGGCCACTAACCCTGACATCCAAAAGTGTGCGTGTATGATCTGATAATAAACATCCTTTGATTCTAAATATCGGATTACATTCTCTGTAAATTCGTCCATATACTCCAGGAGACTTTCTTTTGGTACTTTGCAAGTAGGCCCTGCCGATATATGGATGACTTTTACACCGGGTGCGAAATCTTCTTCTAAAGCGGATTTTGGGTTCTCTTTACGGGTAAATATATCTATTTCATACCCAAGAGACGCGATTTTTTTCGCCGTTTCCGCTACGTATACATTTTGCCCTCCGGAATCTGTGCCTCCTAAAGAAGCCAGAGGAGAGGCATGATCACTTATAAATGCTATCTTTTTTTTCATCTTTATAATGTTTGACTATTTAAAACACGGACTTTACTTTCAAATACCTCTTCCCACTCGCGGACAAACCGGTTTATATCGAAAAGCTCTTTTGCGGTATTTCTCGCATTTTTGCTTATAGGGCAGCGGACACTTTCAATACTTAATAGTATCTTCATTTTATCAATCAAGTAGTCTAAATCGTTATGGACATAGCCGTTGTAACCATTCTTAATAACTAAAGGGGCTTCTGTTGTAGCTAAAGAAACTACAGGCATACCTATCATCATCGCTTCACAAAGGGATAAGCCCAGACTCGTATAACGGATGGGGTGAAAAAAGAAAGAATATTGAGACATGAACTCAGGTAAATCATGATGGAGAACCTCTCCGATTCCATATTCTTCAGCACCCATACCTATTAAATCTAAAGGAACTTCTTCTCTGATCTTTTTGAAAATATCATATCCTAACATCCGCCCACGTGAAGGGAGATTATTGATAACTACAAGCCCTTTTTTAATTGTGCCTTTATAATCTACGGGAGGAAGATCAACTCCGTGAGTGACTACCCGTACATCCGGTAATGAAGAATTCCACATTAATCTATTAAAATGCGTGACATGTACCAAGGTGATATCCTTATCAGTGACAGGGTGCATGGTGTCGGTGGGGTGTCCCCAAGGCGGATCATGTTCTATATATATTTTGGGGAGTGTAAGTTGCTCTTCCGAAAAAAGATCATACTGATCAATAAAATAATTTTCATCAGCCTGATATAAAATAATATCAAAATTTATGTTTTTTACCTCCTCAGCAGGTACTTCCATGACGTTCTCGCCATAAGGATAAGTTTCCCCTCTGCCAATATATCTGTCTGTACGCTTATCGTTATAGGGAACGTATATTTCGTAAAGACCCTTCGATAAATAATATAGATATGAACCATGTATATTCCAGGTGAAAATACGTAAAGGCTTTGAAAAATATGATTTATTTAATGTTTCCATTTTGATAATTTTTTAAAATTCTATGTTTTTATAGTGCCGGGCTATGCTTCGGATAGAATCTCCGGAATTGTGCTGGCTTTTTTTGGATAGGTGTATAAAAGAGGTCTGCTCCCCGAAAAATATTTTGTAATTAGATAATATCTTTTCGGGGATCGGCCCATCCTTTTTAATTTGTAACTCCTTCATCCTCTTCATCAGGGAGAATACCTCTTTCATCTGGGGAGTCTCCTCTTTCTATATCGTCCGGAGAAGGTATTTCTTCCCGCTCTGGATAATCTGGATCCTCCACTTCTGGGTTGTCCAGAGGATCTTCCACAGGCATTTCCTCTCTTCGAGGATGTGGATTTGGAGACTCTTGATCAGGGTCTTTCTCATCCCCATTGTTTTCCAGTCTTCTATCCCTGAGCCGGGAAGTGTCCCCTGATCATCCCATGTAGAATCCTGATTTTGATTTTCGGAATGTTGATTTTCATCATCTGACCTTTGAGAGGAACTATCTGTGTTTACTGTCCATACAAAAAGATACGATGCATTTGCTGAATGATTTTTTTTTCTGTCTTGTTTCATAGCTATCTGTTTTTAAAATTTAACAACCAAATTGTAACTCTATAAAGCATTTTTTCGGAGGAATAGTTTTTCGTCTAAATACTTGTTTTTTGTGTTTTTGTACGTAGCTGTACGCATTTAAGCACCAATTGGATAAAGGAGAAAACGATTTTTACGGCTGTTTGTTATTATATAGAAACAGTAATAGCTCAAAGCGTTTAGAACTTAAGAGACTAAATAAGAGTAAATAAACACGAACAGGTTACTAAATACAAAAAGTATGGACAAGAAAAATAAAGAAGAAAAGTATTCGATACCCCCTTTTCCGGAGCAGGAGCAAAGCACTCCGGGCAGCGAAACGAAAATGACACCTAAGCCGGATCATGGAGAACATTCTTACCAAGGGAATAATATGCTTTTGGGTAAGAAAGCTATTATCACAGGAGGAGATTCCGGTATAGGAAAAGCCGTCGCTATAGCTTTTGCACGGGAAGGCGCTGATGTGTTGCTCGTTTATTATAGTTCCAAAGAGAAAGCAGATGCTCTCGATACGCAATATTGGGTACAGCGGGAGGGGAGGCAAGCCATCCTTTGCCAGGGAGATATTAAAAAACGGGCTTTTTGTGAAGAGATAGTACAGAAAGCTGTGGAAGAATGGGGAGGCATAGATATTTTAATCAATAATGCTGCCTACCAGATGACCTATGAGTCTTTTGAAGATATCTCAGCAGAAGAATGGATAAAGACTTTTGATACGAATGTGCACGCTATGTTTTTTATGTGTCAGTTTGCCTTACCTTATTTATCCGAAGGAAGTACCATCATTAATACAAGTTCAATAAACTCTTACGATCCTAACCCTACTTTACTCCCTTATGCGCTGACAAAAGGGGTGATTCAAAACTTTTCATACGCGCTTAATGCCCTCCTCTATAAGAATAATAAAAAAGTACGGGTCAACTGTGTAGCGCCGGGCCCGGTGTGGACTTCTTTGATTCCGAGCACTATCCCTGATCATGAAAATTTCGGAAAAAACAACCCTATGGGACGCCCCGCTCAGCCCGCAGAAATAGCACCCAGCTATGTGTTTTTAGCATCAGAGTTGTCTTCGTATATCGCCGGAGCTGCTATTCCTGTGACAGGAGGAAGAAATACTTTATGATATATGTATATAAGGGGATGACAAGGAAGTAATTAGGGATTTCTACTGGAGAACTGTGAGAGAGTCTTGTCTGTAAGGGTTTTATACTTTACGGAAGGCGTTAAATACGTAAAATAATTTCTTGCTAAACGATTCGACAATCAAATTTGTTATAGGGGTTGAAGAGACTCAAGAATGAGTTGTGCAGGAGATAACAATATTTGTGAAACTTAAAAAAATATAGCTATGAAAAAAATCAGTTTAATCGCACTTATATCTGCGTTTTTTGCGCTAAGTGCTTGTACAGGAAACCAAAATAGAAATAGGATGAATGATGATCCTTATAATGATCAAGACGAGTTCAGGCAAAATATGGATACACTCGACACGATGCGTGA
>JAJYRG010000091.1:5019-9962 GCA_021794195.1 Bacteroidota bacterium | reverse complement strand
ATGACAACATCTTCTTAGATTGTTGTATGATTTTTATTGTCTATTTTTAAAGAATAAGAAAAAATGAAGAAAAATAGTATAACTGTTTCTGACGAAGTCCTGTGCCTTTTACATTGTCCTATTTGTAAAACAAGGTTTACTAATTGCACAAAATACATTACTTGCGAGAGAAATCATACTTTTGATTTTTCAAAGTCAGGCTATTTAAACCTGCTGAAAAAGAATAAAAAGGACATCTATGACAAGGCTTTGTTTAACGCAAGAAAACAGATAATAGAGAAAGGTTTTTTTGAGGGCATAGAACAGCTTATCAGTAATACAATTTTAAAGAGGTGCCCGTCAAGCGAACGGATTTCTATTTTAGACATGGGGTGCGGGGAGGGTACTATTTTTTCTAATATTTTAGGCGCGTTAAAACAAAAGGGATTACCATACAATGCTATAGGCATTGATAATTCAAAAGAAGGTATTATGTCCGCGAGCCGAAGTGATATGTCCGTATTGTGGTTGGTATCGGATATTGCAAAGGTCCCCATAACCGACCGGAGCATGGATATTATTTTAAATACCCTTTCCCCTGCAAATTACAATGAATTTAATCGATTATTGAAAAGTGATGGAATGATCATAAAGACAGTTCCCAATAAAGAGTATCTTATAGAATTACGGCAAGCCACTCATTTAAATGAATATTCAAATAAGGAGGTGGTTTCATTGTTTTCAGAAAACACTTTAAATTATAAGTCTGTCCGTGTAAATTATCAAAAAAAAATGAGTGATAAGGAGAGGAGTCTTGTTTTTAAAATGACGCCTTTAACACAAAAGATAGATTTTAAGGAACAAGAAAGCAGCCTCTCAAATATAGCCACTGTTGATGTGACCGTATTAATGGGTGAAAAGAAGCCTTTGCATCTTTGATAGGGGAAGGCTGCAATACATAATAAGAGTTAATTTGCTTCGCAGCTGCCGGCGGTATAAATTTCAGGTTGAAAAAGCCAATTTTTATTACTTATCTTGAGGGATAATCTCCGAAAGACTTAAGAGGAGTGGGGTCGATGATTTACCTATTGAGCCTGGGGTGTGTCAAAATGAAGCAGAAACAATTGGAAGTGTATTCTGGTTTATCTCTTTGTCAATCAGATTCTAAAAAAAGAAAGAAACATTTATGTTTTAAAGAAAATAAAAGGAGGTTTTTTAAATACCATAAACTATGAAAAAGGAAGTTTTCACAATTATCGGAAGTACGGGAACGATTGGTGCCGAACTGGTTCGCTTACTTTCACAGGCTGGTGTTTCCGTTCGGGCTGTGATGCGGAATTTTAACCGCATTCAAAATGATCTGCCCCATGTTCACTGGGTCAAGGCAGATATGGACGATGGCACTTTGCTGGACGGGGTTTTAGCGGGTACCACCCGATTGTTTATCCTCACCGGAAACCGTCCCGGATTCGGGAAAACCCAAATAAAAATTGTCGAAAAAGCCAAAGAAGCCGGCGTTCGGCACATCGTCAAATTATCGGCGCTCGGGGCAACACCAAGAACGAAGTCCGGATTGGCAAAGGAACATTATGATGTCGAACAGGCATTGGAGGTCTCGGGTATATCTTATACTATTTTGAGGCCGCATGTCTTTATGCAAAATTGGTTAGGAGAAGTAGCTGAAACTGTTCGCCGGGAGAAGAAAATTTACGCAGCGGTAGGGGACGGGAAAGTGCCTTTTATAGATGCACGTGATATTGCAGCAGTCGCTGCCGAAGCGCTTTTACATCTGGAAAAACACGGTGGGAAATATTATATATTGACCAGTGCCACAGCAATTAGTCAATATGATTTAGCCGAAGCGATTTCACAAGCTATTGGAGAGAAAGTTATTTACCACCCCTTGTCGATGGACGAGATGCGCAAACGGATGCAGTCTCAGGGAGTGAACGATAAAATGATTGATTCTTATCTCGCTTTAGCTGCGTACCAAAAAACCGGAGGGGCGACTGCCAGAACCTCTGATGATGTTGAAAATGTTTTAGGCAGACCGCCTCTCACTGTCGAAGAATTTGCCGGGCATTATAAAAAACATTTTAAGTATTAAAATTTCCATGGCGCTTCTGCATGTTGAATGCAAGAATGGAAATGTTTTTCATTCTTAATCATTTGTTTCTTACCCTATATCAACAACGTTCGGTACTCTATTTCTGAACGTTGAAATAAATGAAAATTTGGAAGAAAATAATAAATCCAATAAAACGAAAGTAAGTTTATGAAAGCATCTGACTTATTTGTAAAAGCCCTTAAAAACGAAGGTGTAGAATATGTTTTCGGCGTTCCGGGCGAAGAAAACCTGGATTTGATAGAGTCTCTACGAAACTCTTCCATTCAATTTACCGCCATGGGACACGAACAGAGTGCCAGGTTTATGACATGTTCAGTACGTTAAATGAACAAACGGTAATTTCCACAATATCCCGCTGGTACAAAACTCAAACTCTTTGTCAGAATATTTTTCATAAAACTTCCTTGCCGTATCGTCTGACCCCCCAATAAGGTAACAAAATGTATCCAACTCAACTTGACAGGCAGTGCCTGCCATATCCTTTGCCATATCGTTGTGTAAAGTCTTTGGAAAGATTTGACAATAAGTCGCTTCCGTATTCTGCCCGTTCCTTCCCGAACTGTTCATATTCTACAATGTGCCTGCCAATTTCCCAATTAGCTTTCACCAATTCAGCATTTACAAACTTAATGGCATTTTGTTCCGCCGGCTCAATGACAACACCGATATTGTCGAGACACGAAACTCACCTTTAAAGCCAATTACAGGCTTGTTAAAGCGGAAGTTGTGTAGAATGTGATACGGAATGCATCAAGAATACCCCGATTTACAACATTTGATACAGGAGGAGTGATGAAAACAGATTAAAATTGCTTGTCAAATTCTATTTTTGTATTTTATTGACTTTAAAAGACAACAGCAATGGAGTACGAAAGAATTCACCCTAAATCGAGCATTAACCATCTCGTTCAGTTTTTTTGGAATTTTGAGGGGGATTTTTCAGAAACATCGTTATATAACCACTCCTCTGTGGCATCTATATATCCAAAATTGGCTTTTCAATATATTTCTGGAATGAAAATTATGGAAAACGGAGAGCATGATAAATTGTTTGTGAGTGGGTTTCAACCGCAAACAAATGTATCCTATCAACTTTCTGCTAACCAAAAGGTTGGGGTTTTTGGGGTTTATCTTCAACCTTATGCTATTCCTTTGCTTTTCAATATTCCTGCTCATGAAATAACAAACCACAATATTGAAATAACAGAACTTTTAGGCAAAGAAGGTGCATTTTTAGAAGAGAAAATATTAAACTGTACGAATATTCAACAGCGGGTAGATATTATTACCCGCTTTATTGAGAATAGAATAGATACATGGTCTCCGAACGTGAAAAATACCATTTCTGCCGTCCGATATTTGATTTTGAATGATGGAAATGCGAAGATGCAGGAGTTGCTTGAGACACAATTTCTGTCGCAAAGACAATTTGAACGTAATTTCAAGATATTGACCGGATTTTCTCCAAAATATTTTTCCAGAATAGTTCGTTTTGAACAAAGCATCATAAATGCATACTGTCATCAATTATCATCATTAACGGAGCTTGCCTTGTATTCCGGGTATTTTGACCAAGCACATATGATCAGAGAATACAGAGAATTTACGGGTAAAAAACCATCTACCTATTTTTCTGAAGACCAATCTTTATTTGTAAAAGAATAAATGTCGAAAACATACAATTTCAGTTTATCAACAGTACGTAATTTTGGGTATGAAAAGATTTGGACTTTTAATACCCATTTTTATTTTAATGAACAGTTGTATGAAAACACAAAAAGAAAAGATAATTAATAACGGTAATGTATCTATCTGCACTGAAAATTTTGGCAATCCTGATAATCCCGCCATTTTATTAATTGCAGGAGCGACAGTTTCCATGTTGTATTGGGATGCGGATTTTTGCAATCAATTAGCCGAAAAGGGATATTTTGTAATCCGTTACGACAACAGGGACGTAGGCAAATCTACCTCCTATAATCCGGGGTCTATCAATTATGACATTGTTGACCTTGCTCATGATGCGATTAATGTTTTGGACGGCTATAAAATACAGAAAGCGAATATAATGGGGATCTCATTAGGAGGTTTAATTGCGCAGATTATCGCGATTAAAAATCCTGACAGAGTGAATTCAATTACCTTGATGTCTACAGGTATTTGGGGAACACCGGACTCCGACATTCCCGGAATGGATAAGAAAGTCATCGACTTTCAGGCTAAAGCGGAAAACATAAACTGGAATGATGAAAACGAAATAATCGGCTATATGTTGCAAAATTCACGCCTCATGGCCGGACGTAAACCCGTAGACTATGCGAGGGAAGAAAAGCGCATTAAGGAAGAGTTCCGTCGGGCGGTGAACTATCGCAGCATGTTTAATCATGCTCTAATACAGGGAGGAGAAGCTTACTACAATAGAATGAGTGAGATCAATGTCCCTACGTTAATTATTCATGGTACAGATGATAAAATCTGGCACTTCGACCATACTGAAAATCTGTCTACAGAAATTAGAAATTCACAACTTTTGAAATTAGAGGGGACGGGGCATGAGTTGAATTATAAGGATTGGGATACTATAATAAATAGTATAAGCAATTTTACAAATTGATCAATTTTCCATGCATTTATCAAGGTATTGGACTTGTCTCTACACGTGATCCCGCTGGGATTGGTTTAGCCCCACCAACCTGCACACGACCCTAAACCCTCTGCGAAATCGAACACATCCTAACCCGTCTGTTCGTCCTTAAAGGGCACAAGAAAGCCCAATCTTTCGATTGAGCTTTCTTGTGATTCCGCTGGGATTGTCTGCGTCGCTCAATCCCCATGC
>JAJYRG010000091.1:0-4919 GCA_021794195.1 Bacteroidota bacterium | reverse complement strand
GCAATCTTAGATATCTGCCTATCTCCAAATAGCCAAAACGTAGTGTCGTCCCGGTTGAAATAAAAAACAATAAAAATGAGAGCGAGAAGGAGGGAGAAAAAAATGTTCTTTACTTTCATAGCAAAAAGTGTAAAGGTTTACAACAGACACTAAAGTATTAATAATTATCTTAAATATTTAAAAAGGATCAAAAAAAGGGGCGGAATGCCCCTTCTTTATCTCATAAGAATTATTGTGATTATTCAGCTATTACTTCAAAAGGTATTTGTACTTTCACTTCTTTGTGTAAGTTTAAGTTAGCCACATAATCGCCGATTACCTTAGGGTTTTCTTCGAATGTAATTTTTCTACGATCTACTTCAAAACCTTTTTCTTTTAATGCATCAGCAATTTGGATACTATTTACTCTTCCGAAAATTTTCCCGGACTCTCCGGCTTTCGCCCCAATAGTAAGCTTAATATCTTCCAGCTTTTCTGCCAATTGCAAAGCATCATTTTTGATTTTCTCTTGTTTAAACTGTACTTGCTTGATGTTTTCAGCCACTACTTTCCGTGCAGAAGAAGTAGCCACCACGGCCAAGCCTTGAGGAATCAAATAGTTGCGTGCATATCCGGGCTTTACAGTGACGATTTCGTCTTTTTCACCCAATTTATTTACATCATGTTTTAAGATAACTTCCATTTGTTTTCCTCCTTACTTTTTTAATGAGTCCGTAACGTAAGGTAGGATTCCAATGATGCGAGCCCGTTTAACGGCTTGCGCTACTTTACGTTGAAATTTAAGAGATGTTCCTGTCAAACGGCGGGGTAAAATTTTACCTTGATCGTTTACAAACCTAATGAGGAAATTAGCATCTTTATAGTCGATGTATTTAATTCCGTTTTTCTTGAACCGGCAGTATTTTTTACGATTGTCTTGTACTTTAGGCGCCGTTACGTATCTAATTTTTTCTTTAGCCATTATTTAACCTCCTCCTCTTTTTGTTCTTTCTTGTCTTTTTTGTTAAACGCACCGCTTCTTTTTTTCTCGTTGAAGGCGATGGCATGCTTGTCTAACGCAACGGTCAAGAAACGCATCACGCGTTCATCACGTTTGTATTCAAGCTCTAATTTTTGAATTAAATCACCCGGAGCCTTGAATTCAGTTAAGTGATAGAATCCCGTCGTCTTTTTTTGGATGGGATACGCTAGTTTTTTCAAACCCCAATTGTCTTCTGCGACAATTTCGGCTCCGCCTTCTGTAAGGATGGTTTTAAATTTTTCGATTGTTTCTTTTGCAACCTCCTCAGAAAGCAACGGGGTCAGAATAATTACAGATTCGTACTGTTGCATTTCTATAAATTAAATAATTAAAAAATATTCTGCATTCTCATACAGAAGTGCAAAGATAGAAAATAACTTTAAAAAAGCGGTAAGAAAGGTAAAACAAATATTAGAAATTTCTCTTCGGAAAAGAAAGATAAAAACACTTTTTTTAATATAAATAGAATTTTTTTACAGCAAAGTACTGCTTCAAATTGTTGGAAAATTTAAATAACGGGCTGTTTTCATAAATAATACAAGCTAATTTGTATTTTTGAAACTATGTCAAAAATCGAAGAAAAAATTACAGGAATCTGGCAGGGCGAAATTAAAAACCCTGAAGGAAGTATAAAGCTTAATATATATATAGAATGCAAAGACCACGCATGGTCCGGAACTTTAAGTAGTTCTACTTTGGGTGCTCAGGATATTCCGTTGAACAAGGTGTCCTATGATAAAAATGTGTTGAAATTTGAAATCCCGCAGATGATGTTTTCTTTTGAAGGAAAGGTGGAAAGTGATACACTCTCCGGAGAAATTCAGCAAAAACAGGGCAAAATGCCCATAACATTCCATAAGGCTGAGAATAAACTTCCAGGAAATCCTTCTTTGGTTTCCTCTTCATCTGAAATACATGATTTAATTGCTTTAGACAAAGGAAGCTATACGTATAAAGTAGAAGATTACTTTCAAAGACCTAAGTCTTCGGCTTTTCAGCTTTCCCCAAATGGTCAATACATGTCTTTTAGAGAAAAAGACGATAAAAATAAACGGCATGTCTATGTAAAAGAGATAAAAACCGGCGAAGTAAAGAGAGTCATCGAAGAAGGAGAAGAACTGGTGCGTAGTTATGGCTGGGTGAATGATAATCGTTTGTGCTATGCCATGGATAAAGGAGGGGATGAAAATTATCACATTTATGCCGTGGATATTTCCGGAGAAAACAACATAGATCTCACGCCGTATGATGGGGTGCAGGCACAGCTTTTGAAAAGCTTGAAAGAACAACCGGATTATATCATTATAGGGTTAAACTTAGAAAACAAACAGATTTTTGAACCTTACAAGCTGAACGTGAATACCGGAGAGATGACGAAGTTGTACACAAATGCCGATCCGGGAAATCCTATTGTCGATTATGACTTTGATAAAGATGGAAATTTAAGGGGATTCACCAAGATGGAGAACGGTATCAGGCATAGACTGTACATCCGTTTGGAAAAAGAAAAAGAGTTTCAACACGTGCTGACGACAAACTGGGATGAAACGTTTTCTATTTTGATGTGGGATTATGCTTCAGGAAATCTTAATCAGGCCTATGTATTGACGAACCTGGATTCGGACAAGGCGCGAATCATTCTCTATGATTTTGAAAGTGGAAAAAAACAAAAAGAGATATTTTCCAATAATGAGTATGATGTTTCTATTCTGGGAGCTTCCCGAAAAAGGAATTGGGAAATTGACTATTTGGGGTATGAGGGAGAAAAGGTTGAAATCATTCCTGTGAGCGACACGTTCAAAAAGGTGCATAATGACCTGTCTACACAATTTGAAGGTTATGAATTTATGATAGCTGACAAAACGGATGAAGAAGACAGGTACTTGATTGTGGTACAAAGCGATAAGCTTTATGGACGTTATTATGAGTACAGTCCGGGGAAAGGAAAAGCAACGTTGCTCTATGATTTGATGCCCCAATTAAAAGAAGAAGACATGGCGGAAATGCGGCCCATTTCTTTCAGAAGCCGGGATGGATTAAAGCTGCATGGATACATTACGCTTCCGAAGAAAGCCTCTAAAGGCGAAAAAATACCTTTGGTGGTCAATCCGCATGGAGGGCCGCAAGGCGTGCGCGACAGTTGGGGTTTTAATCCGGAATCACAGCTTTTTGCCAGTAGAGGATACGCCACTTTACAAGTTAACTTTAGAATTTCGGGAGGATATGGAAAAGACTTTCTACGTAAAGGGTTTGGAGAAGTAGGGCGTAAAGTAATGGACGATGTGGAAGACGGTGTACGGTATGTGATTGACCAAGGCTGGATAGATCCAAACCGGGTGGCGATCTATGGAGCCAGCCATGGAGGCTATGCTACGCTTATGGGACTGGTCAAGACTCCTGATTTGTATGTTTGCGGCGTAAACTACGTAGGGGTATCAAATATAGAGACCTTGTTGGCTTCGATCCCTGAATATTGGAAGCCGTATTTGGAGATGCTATATGAGATATGGTATGATTTGAGAGATGCGGAAGAAGCGGCTATTGCTCAGGAAGTTTCCCCTCTTTATCAGGTGGAGAAGATTAAAAAACCTCTTTTCGTCGTACAGGGGGCTAACGATCCCAGGGTCAATATCAAAGAATCTGATCAAATAGTAGAAGCACTGCGCGGTAGGGGATATGACGTACCTTATATGGTGAAATATAATGAAGGGCATGGTTTTGGACAGGAAGAAAACAGATTGGAGTTTTATAAAGCGATGATGGGCTTTTTATCCAAATATTTGGATAGTTAAAATTCATAAGATAGGAGGACTGTACAGTGAAAAATCTTATAATTGTAATTTTTAAAACTATTGATCATCTTTAGAGTCAGTAACACAAAAGGGTATGATTGGTTTCGTTTGGAAATAGAGAAACTGAAAAAATATGGGAAGGAAACTTTTCAAGGAAACTTCCGACAGAAATTCAACAAATTGCGAGAAGAAAATTGAGAATGATAAATAATTCTATTGATATTATCGATTTGAAAATTCCCCCAGCGAACAGGCTTGAAAAACTCAAAGGAAACTTGAAGGAGTTTTATAACCTGAATTCGATTATTATTTTTTGCTCAGAACGCTTTGAAATAGTCAGATTCAACTAAAAGTGACGAAGGAATAGCGGGCTATTCTGAGGAGATTTTAGGAAGAAGATGGCTGTTTCAAAGTGAAAAACAAAAAAGCTAATTAAATAAACACGCTATGCTTCGTTGCCTCTGCTTGCGGTATCCCGATACCCCTGCACAAAGGCCGCCTTGCCTAGCCTTGTTTATTTAATTTCTGAGCGGGTAAAGAATAGTCGAACTCAGGTTTATAGTATGAGAATCAATAAGCAATGGGGAATTATTTTCAAATGGAAAAAAGGAAATGCTTTCGATGTAGAAATTGTAGATTATCATTAACGAAAGGGCAGGTAAATGGAAAAGTTAAAAAATATAACACCGGGTGAAATACTATTGGAAGAGTTTTTAATTCCTCTCGAAATTTCACAATATAGGTTAGCGAAAGATTTAAATATCCCTCAGACCCGAGTGGCTGCAATCGTTAAGGGGAATCGTCGTATTACAGCCGATACAGCCGTAAGACTAAGTGCCTATTTTGGCAATTCTTCAAACTTTTGGCTCGGCCTCCAAGACGATTACGATATAGAAAACGAATGGGATAAAAAGAAAGACGAATTAAACCGTATTCTTTTAATTCGGAAGAAGAGGGAAAAAAACTTAGCTTAATTAAAGAAACAACTTGAAGGAGGCCTCTTGAGTTAGGCAAGATGTTTTTATCGATTTCACCGCTTTGACACAAAAATTCCAGTAAAATTTTCTATTTTACGATATTAAATGTTGATGTCTGGGGGAAGCTCT
>JAJYRG010000090.1 GCA_021794195.1 Bacteroidota bacterium | reverse complement strand
AAGCTTAGGGTTGGCATTGACAGGTCTCGCACTCAGCGTTATCAGTATTATCCCTTTTCTCGGATGGGTAATTGCTATTTTTGGATCTATTTTCCTATTTGTTTTATGGGTTATGGGGCTGTTATCCGCATTGGGAGGAAAGCAAAAACCTGTCATGTTGCTCGGTGAGATGTATCAAGAGTGGTTCAAAGGAATATAAAGCTTGTTGAACTGCCAAGAGCTTTCAAAATGATCAGGGAGCAAACGCTTTGGGAGAAAAAGAAGAAAGAATATTATTCTTTCTTCTCGCTTTTAAACTTGGCGTAAGCGTCCATAATATATAAACGTAAATCCTCTTCCGTAGCTTCTTCAATAAACTCAATGTTTGGACGGTACCTTTCTCTAAAGAGAGCTATTTCTTCTGTACTGAGCGGTGTTAAACTTGCAATCAGAACATTGTTAAAACGCTGGTCAATTATGCGGTTATTCTTTTCGGTTTGTAATAAATTCAGATTTTTCTTGGCCCTTTTCGCACTCTTGCCAAATATACGGGATAAGGAAAAACGGATTCCCCCTCGTTCTTTTCCTACCTCTATCGCTTGGCTTTCCCGTTTTGCTTTTTCGATTTCGTGATCAAGCCGGCTGTCGGTAAATCTGCTTACGATGACTTCATTGATCGTAATTGTGGCTTCATCCTGAACCAAATATGTGCGTATTACTCCCTCCTGATAAATAAAAGCAGTATCCGTTTCATACCCAGCCATTTCAAATTGTAAGTAATCATTTATTTCGGCTTCGATCTGATAGCTGCCATCTTTAGAGCTTTCTACTTCTTCGTTTGTCCGAAGATTGGTGATCGAAACATTTTGTATGGGTTCGCTGCTTTCTAATTCCATGATTATTCCTTTAAAAGTGCCTTTCTGTGCATAGGCGCCAGATAGAGCGATAAGAAAAAACCACAGTATACAAAATGAAGTTATTAATCTGTTTTTTGACTTTTCCATATGTTATTTTCAGGGTTGATGTCAGGATATACATTGTCGGGATCGATAATCACTTCCGTTAATTTTTCCGTTGTATCTATTTTGAACTGCCAAGTAACATTGCGTTGCCAAATATCTACGGGTAGTTTTTTTCGGATTTTCATTCCGCTTTCGGTAACAGCTTCTATGACCACGGGTAAAGGAAGCCTTTCCAAGTTCTCTATAGTAATCCGGGTCCCTTTTGCAGGGTCATACCCTTCATATTCAACTTTTTTTATAGCAATGTCCGCTGCCCAATTTTCACGAAACCAGCCTTTCCAAAACCATGAAAGGTTTTCTCCGGTTTCATTTTCTATTGTCCGGAAAAAATCTTCCGGAGTAGGGTGTTTATATGCCCAATGTTTAATGTAATTACGAAAAGCCCGATCAAAGCGCTCCGGACCGATTATTTCATCTCTTAATAAATGTAAACCGTAGGCCGGTTTGTAATATACTAACAATCCGATATTCCGCTCTTTCATATTTTGAGGAGTGGTCATTACAGGCTCAAGTTCAGGCTGCATAAATGCGGGAGTCATACGGTTTTTTCTGCCAAACGGGTGATGATATTCGCCTTTATTAAATTGTTTTGTAGCAATATCGTTGATAAAAGTATTTAAACCTTCGTCTAACCATCCGTGAAGCCTCTCATTACTGCCTACAATCATGGGAAACCAATTGTGACCAAACTCATGGTTGGTGACACCCCAGAGATCTCCTGCCCGCGCTTCATGGCCACAGAAAGAAATAGCTGGATACTCCATCCCCGCTACATTTGAAGCAACATTAACAGCTACCGGATATGGATATTCAAACCATTTCTTTGAGTAATGCTCTATAGCTGCCTTGGTGTATTCAGTGGATCGTTCCCACCCATTACTGGAAATGCTCTCTTTGGGATAAGCTGAAAGAGCCAAAGATTTTTTACCGCTCGGAAGATTGATTTTTGCCGCATCTATGACAAATGCTGCCGAAGAAGCCCAAGAGATATCATGCGTATTTTTTAATTGGAATTTCCAGGTTAGTTCTTTATCCGCATCAGGTCTTGAGTTCTTTTGAGGTACTTCAACCTCCGATCGGATAACAACTGTTTCGTCACTGTTTTTTGCTTTTTCTAATCGTTGGAGTTGCTCCGACGTCCAAACTTCTTCCGGATTTAATAATTCCGCGCCTGCTACTACAATATGATCAGAAGGTGCTGTGATTTCCACATGATAATTGCCGAATTCTAAGTAGAACTCACCGGGGCCCGTGTAAGGGTGCGTATCCCATCCGTCTATATCATCATATACTGAAATACGCGGATACCACTGTGCTATTGCATAAATGGATCCATATTCTGTTTCTAGGATACCCGTCCGATCTGCACCGTATTCAGGTATTTTATAACGATAATCTATGGAAAGCTCTATCTTATCTCCTTTGGCTTTTAGGGTCCGTGGAAGCTCTATCCGCATTCTTGTGTCGTAAATGCCGTATTCCACATTCTTATTTTTTTCCACATTTATTTTCTCCAACACAAAACCCCCTTCAAAATCAGAGCTGGAATCACCATAACGGCTTTCTTCTAAAGGAACAGTAGCATACCCTATAGACTTCGGATTAAATAAATTTTGGTCCAATTGCAGCCATATAAAATCCATTTCATCGGGGCTGTTATTAATGTATTCCATTTCCAGACTCCCGATAATTTCATTGTTTACAGTGTCTAAGCGTGCTTTAATAGTATAGTTGGCGTAATTTTGCCAATATTCAGGTCCGGGTTTACCGCTTGCAGAACGATAAATTGTACCGTTATTCTTATAAAAATCAGTTGCAAATGCTTCTTTATAGTCGTATTTACTTTCGGTCTGTGCATGTAAAACCGATAGCGTAAAAAACACTGATAAAAAGATTAAACTTATTTTAAATGAGATGTTATGCATAGATGTTTAAGAACGTGTAATTTGATCGTTAAGATTTTCTTCATTAAAACCTACTATTACTTTGTCATCCCATTCGATTACAGGACGCTTGATGATACTGTTGTTACTCAACATTACGCTTATTGCGGCATCGGCATCAGTAACTTCTTCTTTTTCTTCCTCTGATAATTTTCGCCAGGTAGTACCTCGTTTATTGAGTAAAGTTTCCCAGCTTACTTTTTGTATCCATGCGGTGATCTTTTCTTCGGTAGCTGCTTCTTTTTTATAATTATGAAAAGTGTATTCAAGTCCTTCTTTTTCAAACCATTCTAATGTTTTTTTGATGGTTCCGCAATTTTTTATTCCGTATATGTGTACCATGGAGTAAATCTTAAAAGTCTTATAAAGACATAAATGTAAGGTTATTTCTCTTTTTAAAAAAGTGCCGTCAGAATAAACGTCTATTTATCAGTTTTTTATAAATATATATTAATTGAAGTGTTTTTCCAGAAGAATTTTTATTGTTGTTAGAAAATGCCAATATTCTTGAATAAATAGTTGATGTTCTTTTATTTTGTAAATTGCATTTATTATGGTAATAATCGATTCACCTTCCCACAATGCATATTTTAATATAGCCTCTGAAGAATATTTGTTAAATAAATATCCGGAGAAAGACATTTTCCTGCTTTATATAAATGCGCCGTCTATTATTGTAGGGAAGTTTCAAAACACGTTAGCAGAGATAAACTTAGAATATGTTAAAGAAAAGGATGTGAAAGTAGTCCGGAGAATGTCTGGAGGTGGGACTGTTTACCATGATTTGGGAAACTTAAATTTTTCTTTTCATACAAAATGGGAAGGAGGAGATTTTTTAGATTTCTCTACGTTTACCGAACCTGTAGTGACATTGTTAAATAAACTGGATGTGCCGGCAGAACTCGTAGGCAGGAATGATTTGCTTGTGGAGGGGAAGAAGTTCAGTGGAAATGCCAAGTTGATACGAAAAGGAAAAATGATTCAGCACGGCACTATTTTAATCCATTCGGATATGTCTGTACTTGTGGATGCTTTAAAGATTAACCCCTTAAAGTATGTAGATAAAGGGATTCGTTCCAACCGCTCGCGGGTGACTAATTTGATTGAATACTTGCCGGAAGATACAACGACAGAGAGCTTTAAAAAACTGCTCATTAATGAAATGCTCAAAGAAAATAAAGATGCTGAAATTAGGGCATTCGATAAAAATGATATTAGAGAAATTGAAAGGTTAACAAAAGAGAAGTATGAAACTTGGGAATGGAATTTTGGACATTCACCTGATTACAATTTCAAACAAGCCATCAAGATCCCAGCTGGATTTATAGAGGTACACTTAGATGTAAACAAGGGTTATATAGAAAAAGCAAAAATATTCGGTGATTTTTTTGCTTCTGAACCTATTGAAGAATTTGAAGCTAAATTAATAGGGGAGAAACACGATATTGAAAGCATTAAAGAAACTTTGGAAAAAGTAGATTTAAAGCCTTATTTCGGTAAGGTAAATTTAGAAGAAATACTTTCTTTATTCAAATAAAGTGCCTGCACCAATAAGGGCAGCTTCTTCTCCAATTTCTCCAATGTTTATCTCGTAAGGAACAAAAAGCTCTTCCCGGTTTTCTGTAATGATATCCCAAGCTTTGGAGATACTGCCACCAATAATAAAGTGATTTGATTGATGTTTTTCGCTAAAATAACATAGGAAATCAGCAATATGTTCCGCATATTCATTAATTAAGATTGAGAACTCAGCCGTGTTTTTATGCTTTTCAATGATTTCTTTAAACCCTCTTTCTTTTTTACCCGTAAGCTCTTTAAATCTGTTGACCAGAAAACGGGTTACCATATATTCTTCATAGATCTTTCCTTTATAAGGAGTATCCCATAAGTCGGCATCAAAAGCTTTTAGCCCTTTTTCCCATACCGCACTGCCTAACCCTGTGCCTAAAGTGATGCCTAAAATTCGGTTTTTAGTGGTCAATTGATTATGAAAGACTTCACCTTGCAAAAAAGCTGCCGCGTCATTTATGAAACGGACCTCCGGATTGTCTAAAGCTTGGCTTAGCGCTTCTTTTACATTTACTTTATGCAGAGCATCATATTTATTCTGCCCTTGCATTAAAGAAATCCCATTTTCATAATCAAAGGGTCCGGGCATTGCAATACCTATGGCTGGTGCATTTATTTTGCTTTTTTCCAGACAACTCTTCATCGCTTGAGCCCAATCTGAAATGATAGTACATTTATCCGCTTGCGAATGAATCGCTTTACGGATACAGTGTTCTTTTTGAATACGCCAGGTTGTAGTGTCAATTATTGCGGAAGTAATATGTGTACCCCCAATATCATTTGCTAAGACAAACTTTTCTTTCATTTTATTTCTTATAGCTCAAGTATCTTAAATAGTGATCGGTCAATACTAAGGCCGCCATAGCTTCTACAATAATGACGGCACGGGGCACTACGCATGGATCATGTCTTCCTCTACCTGTTACCTTTGTTTTATTACCATATTTATCTACAGACTCCTGATCCCGCATTATAGTAGCTACCGGTTTAAAAGCTGTCTTGAAAAAAATATCCATTCCATTAGAAATCCCACCTTGAATTCCTCCAGAATAATTGGTTTTTGTAGTGATTTTCCCTTCGTTGTTTTTTTCAAAAATATCGTTGTTTTCAGAACCCTTTTTCCGGGTACCTTCGAATCCCGAACCGTATTCGAAACCTTGAACAGCATTGATGCTCAGCATGGCTTTACCTAAATCTGCATGGAGCTTGTCAAATACGGGCTCACCTAACCCCACAGGTACATTTTTGATAACAGTAGCTATTCTTCCTCCTATGGTGTCTCCATTTTTACGCGTAGTATTGATAAGCGATATTAAGGTGTCTGCCGACTTTTCATCTACACATCGAACGATATTCTTTTCTCTCTGTTCATATAATAAAGGAATATTTTCATAATTTACTTCGGGCAAATCTATATTCCCTACACCGGATACATGCGCGAAAATTTCTATACCGTGCTGTTTGAGAAAGAGCTTGGCAATAGCACCAGCAGCTACTCTAGCTGCGGTTTCGCGTGCTGAAGAACGCCCGCCGCCCCGATAATCACGAATGCCATATTTTTCCTGATAAGTATAATCTGCATGTGAAGGACGGTATTTATCCTGTATATGCGAGTAATCTTTAGAACGTTGATCTTCATTCGGAATTAATATCGCAATGGGTGTGCCCGTAGTTTTTCCTTCAAAAACACCCGAAAGAATTTGGCAGGTATCGCTTTCTTTTCTTTGTGTTGTGATTTTAGATTGTCCAGGTTTTCGTTTATCTAACTCTTCTTGAATAAACTCTGTTTCAATTTCTACGTTTGGGGGACAACCATCAATAATGACACCGATTGCTTTACCGTGAGATTCGCCAAATGTGGTAATTGTAAAAGAGTTTCCAAATGTATTTCCAGCCATATTTTTGAGTGTGAGTAAATATAAGAATATTATTTTGATGACAAATACAAAGGTTTAACAGTTGTTGACGCGAAAGCCTGTACTCACCAAATCTTTCCAGAAATCAGGGTATGACTTTTCGACCACATCCGGCTCTTCGATTTGTATAAGCACGCCCATCAATGCCAGGGGAGCAAAAGCCATCGCCATGCGGTGATCTTCATAGGTGGAAAACCGAAGCTCCTTACGGAAAAGGACGTTTTCCGTTTTTAAATAATAGGTTTCTCCCTCTTCAATCAATTGAGCGCCGTATTTTCCAATTTCGTTTTGCAAAGCAGCGACACGATCGGTTTCTTTGATTTTGAGCGTTTCCAAGCCGGAAAAGGAGAGGTCTCTTTTTAAAGCAGTGGCGAGTACTACAATAGTTTGTGCCAAATCTGGACATTTTTTGAAATCAAAATGAGTTTTCCCGCTGCTTTCATCTGTTTTTTGAAGCAACACACCATCGGATTGGAAAGTGCTTTTAACTCCGAAATGAGCCATAATATCAGCAATTTCACTATCGCCTTGTATGCTGTTTTTTTGTAAGCCTTTTAAAAATATTTCTCCTGATTCGGATAAAGCGACAATACTGTACCAATAAGACGCTGCGCTCCAGTCAGGTTCTATTTTTAGAGCGATTTTTTGATATTCTTGAGGATCTATACGAATGGTGCTCCCTTCCCATTCATAATGTATGCCAGCCCTTTTCATCATATCTAGCGTCATGCTTACATAAGGTTTGGAAGCTAGTTCTCCTTTTATCTTTAATATTAACCCTTTGGGCAATATAGGAGCTACTAACAGAAGAGAGCTGATGTATTGACTGCTGATATTTCCGTTTATTTGAATTTCATTAGTCACTTGGGTCATTTTCCCTTCTATTTCTAAAGGAGGGAAACCATGTTTTTTTGAGAAAGAAATTTGTGCGCCTAATTTGCGTAAAGCATCAGTCAAAAGACCTATAGGACGTTCTTGCATGCGTTGCGTTCCGGTCAATAAAAAAGAGCCTGGAACTAGATTGAGATAAGATGTTAAAAAACGCATCGCTGTTCCTGCAGGGCCGATATCAATAGTTACACGTTTATCTCTAGCATGACCTGCAGCTTCGAGAGCATTCATCAAAGTAACTGTATCTGCAGCATTAGAGACGTTTTCTATGTGTACAAGGCCTTTGCTTAATGCTTGAATAATTAAGGCACGGTTACACTCTGATTTTGAACCTGTGAGATGCACCGTACCTTTTACTTTCCGATCTTTATGGGAAAGTTGAAGACATTTATTTTGCATTTGGAGTTAATTAGCAACTATTTTCTTTTCATTCATTATTTCAGTTTGCTTACGTATAGACTCTTCGTGAATGAGATCTAAGTATTTTTTCATGAAGCTTTCACTGAGATTCAGAGCTTTGGCCAGCTGTAATCTTTTATCTACAATTTCATCCCAGCGGGACATTTGTAAGATTGTGACATCATTATCTCTCTTAAAATTACCAATTTGTTCTACAATATTCATTCTTTCAGCAATTTGTTGAATGAGAGTGTCATCTAACCGGTCAATTTCACTTCTTAAGCCACTTAATTTATCTTCGAATGCAGGATTATCCGAGTCTGGCTTTCTCATCGTGATCACGTCTAACATTTCTTGTAGACTGTTTGGAGTTATTTGTTGTTTGGCATCTGTCCATGCTTTAGAAGGATCGATGTGTGCTTCTATGATAAGTCCTTGCATATCCATATCCAAGGCTTTTTGGGAGATATAAGGAATCAATTCCCTGTTTCCACAAATATGACTTGGATCATTAATAATAGGAAGATCCGGGTAAACTGATTTCAGTTCAATAGCGATATCCCACATAGGATCATTTCTGAAAGATGTTTTTTCGTAAGAAGAAAAACCTCTGTGAATAGCACCGATTTTCTTTATGCCCGCGCGGTTAATTCTTTCTATAGCTCCCATCCACAGTCCTAAATCTGGGTTTATTGGGTTTTTTACCAGTACGGGTACATCCACACCTTCTAAGGCATCGGCTATTTCCTGCACAGTAAAAGGATTAGCTGCCGATCGGGCACCTATCCATAGGATGTCGATTCCGGCTTCTAAGGCTTCTTTTACATGTTTTGCGTTGGCTACTTCTGTTGAAGTTAGTAAGCCTGTTTCTTCTTTAGCTCGTTTTAACCATTGCAGTCCTTCGCTGCCTATGCCTTCAAATTCACCGGGGCGTGTCCGTGGTTTCCAAATTCCTGAACGTAATACATGTACCTTTCCAGTGTTAGCTAAAAGATGAGCAGTAGATACTACTTGTTCTTCGGTCTCAGCACTACAGGGACCTGCAATAATTAAAGGTTTTCCACCGGTATCGATCCATTCGTTAAGAGGTAAAATGTCTAAGGGATGTGTCATGATGATATTAATTATGATGAATAAATTATTGTTAATCTTTGTTATTTATACTCTGTTATTTTTTAAATATTCGCCCATGATGCTGAAGTGAGCCGTATGCTTCAGAGCTTTTCGGATGGCGGCATCATAGTCCGACTGTTTTTTCCAATCTACATCTACGTAAAACTCATACTCGTTCCGTCTGCCTAAAACGGGCATGGACTGAATTTTACTGAGGTTGACTTTTTCTTCAGCAAAGCATTGCAAAACAGAAGCTAACGAACCCACTGAATGTCCGGTTTGGAAAGATAAAGAAGCTTTGTTGGCATTTTTTATTTCTACGATTTCATCTTTTAAGATTAAAAAACGGGTAGTGTTTTTCTTATGTGTTTCTATTCTTTTTTCAAGTACTTCTAAGCCGAATAATTCTGCGGCGGCCATGCTGGCAATAGCGGCTGTGTTTTTGAGCTTTTCATCGGCTATTTTCTGTGCACACAGCGCTGTGTCCACTCCTTCTTTTACAATAATATGTTCGTAACCTTCTAAAAAATCCGAACATTGACTAAGTGCAATTGGATGAGATTCTACGTACTGGATATCCGCTATTTTTGTTCCGGGAAGTGCCAAAAGATTTTGTTGGATGTTTAAACATACCTCGCCTACAATATGAAAACGGTAGTCGCGAAGTAAGTTGTAGTTAGGTAATATACTTCCGGCAAGCGAATTTTCAATAGCCATGACTACATAGTCAACTTTTCTGGCTTTTAATAGCTCACAAGTTTCTTTAAAGGTCATGCATTCTACAATTTCTACTTCCTCCTCATTAAAAAATTTTCTGGCGGCTTCTTCGTGAAAAGAAGCTCTTCCTCCTTGTATGGCTACTTTTATGCTCATTTTGTATGCTATTGATTAATGATTGTATATAAAAAAAGTCCCGATTTTTTTTCGGGACTTTCTATTTTTATTTATGATAAAAACATAATTCAGTCCCGCCTCTTTACATGAAAGTAAAAAAACTCAAAATAGAAAAATGTATTTATCGTTTTATTCATTGTTTTAATTCCCTGTTACAACATTCCAAAAGTAGAGTAATTATTTCATAATAAAAAATATTTGTTATAATAATTTTCAAAAAAACATCTTTTTATAGTGTG
>JAJYRG010000089.1 GCA_021794195.1 Bacteroidota bacterium | reverse complement strand
TCGGGATGTACTAGACCGATTTTAATTCCTGCTTAAAGCCAAAAAACACTTCACAAAACCATGGATATTGTTATTTCGAATGAAATGAGAAATCTCAGGCCAAAGAAGAAAAAACTGTGCTTTACTGCAGTACGTTAAGGATAGGTACAGCGCTGTAGCTCGGAGAGCTTTTCCTACACGCAATGCGACAAAAGGATAAGGTTATGTCGAAAAAACAAGCTTAAGCCTCTGATTCTGCATTTCCCTTACTTAACCTATTCCTTATATTCTGCTAACTTCTAATTCCTAAAGATTATATAGACCAATCTTCCGGCAAGGAATTTAGAAACTCTGTAACGAAGTATAAAAAGACACGGCTTCAGTACACTTTTTTATTTAAAATATTTTTATTATATTCCTACACTACCAGTAACAGGTCTGAAAAGACAGTGATTATAAATCTTTGTGATAATGCAACGCTTCATTACTTATTCGAAAGTATTGTTTGTGCTCGGAGGATTCTTTTATCTTTTTATTTCTTGTGTAAAAGAAGAACCTCATCTATTGAGCAAATCCGATTCTTACCAGGTTGAATTTTATATTAATAATACCAACCCTCAAAATTGGGAAAAAAATGCTTTGAAGAACGATGTTTATCTCCCACAAACACAAAAAATAGCTTCTGTCAACCCCATGAATGAAGGTGAAAATGGAAGGTATCTGTATTTTTGGTCTTTCAACGGAGAAAACTTACTTCCGGATGTGTTTATAAACAAGGGAACGGAAATAGAATTTGAAGTCGAGGGATCTTCTTCAGAGTCTTATCCAGCCGGTTTTCCTCATGATGCTTACCCCGCAGGGAAGGCGGTGAGCGTACGGGGCTTACAAGAAGTCATCATCAAAATGCCCTTAGACAGTGTTACCGAAGTGGACGAAATTGGATTTGATATCAGCTCTTCCGACACAGGACCCAAAGCTTTTCATATTTTATATTCGAATGATAATGCCGCAAGCTATGATACATTATCGGCAGATAATCAGTTTCAAAATCTAAGCGCACAAAGTAAGAATCACTTTAGTTTTCTTTTGGATACTCTACAATGGAACTTTGAATACCCTTTGCATATTAAGATCGAAGCTTTACCCGGAGATAGGGAAGGTGTAGGAGAGATGAAATCTACAGGAGCTACGCGTTTAGATAATCTGTATTTAAAAGGCGAAGGAAATTTTCCTGAATCTTCGACAGAGAATACTCTTTATTATTGGATTTTTGATTATTTGACCGGAGATCTGGTGATAGCCGACAGCGTGAAAAATGAAAAAGATTTTTACCCTATCCACCTTGACCTTAAACAAGGGGAATATATCACTCATTTCGTTTCTAACTTTTCTTCCGTCCCTTTATTGAGGCCTGAGGAAGCTCAAAATATAGAGGATCATTATCTCGGCCGTGTCTTTGGTGATGCTGAAAGTGAAATATATGGAAGCATCGATACTATTGAAGTAAACGAAGACGGCAATATTCCCATTATATTAAAACGGTACTACACTCAAGTGCTTTTCGAACTGACGGATGCCCAGGGTTTGAATGAGGTGGATGAAATACGAATTACACCTCTGCATGATCCTTTTTTCTATGCTCCTTTTAAAGAGAACATGGGTAATCCTATTTTGGATCAGTCGGATTTTATTTTGTATCCTGACTTTGAAGAAGAATCTAAGAGTTTCTTTTTTAATCAGTTTTTAGGAAATGTGTACGAAAATCAGAACATGCATTATCAAGTCGAAGTATTTTCAGGCGATGATGAACAACCTATGCATACCTTTGAAGTAGAAGGGGCAGGAATGAATAATATGAAATTGATTTTCAGAGGACGGCTGCTCAGTTATTCTGAAGGGAGTTTCACCTTTTCCGTTCAAGAAGCGTGGGATGGTGAAGAAGAAGTAGAGTTTTGATGTTCAGAAGTGCTTACATATAGAAATAATTGTTTCATGTAAGAAAAAATCGTTCTAGAAAGTAGATTAGTAAATTCTTACCTTTGTATTTGTCAAAAAACTCTCGATAAATATGAAGATAATAGCAGTAGGGCGGAATTATTCTGCGCATGCAGAAGAGCTAAATAATGAGGTTCCTGAAGAGCCTGTCATTTTTTTAAAACCGGACACGGCGCTCTTAAGAGAAGATAGAGATTTTTATTACCCCAAGTTTTCTAAAGAGATTCATTATGAAGTCGAAATAGTATTACGGGTGTGCAAAGAAGGAAAACATATAGCCAAAAAGTTTTCATCTAACTATTATGATGCCATAGGCTTAGGCATTGATTTTACCGCAAGGGATTTGCAAGCCAAACTGAAAGAAAAAGGGCTCCCTTGGGAATTGGCGAAATCTTTTGATCATTCCGCTGTGATAAGCCCTTTTATCCCTAAGAAAGAAATTGAAAATCTTCAGGATCTATCTTTTTCCCTATTGAAAAATAGAGCATTAGTACAAGAAGGGAATACAAAAGATATGATTTTTGACTTTGCTGCTTTGATTACGCACATTTCTAAGTACATTACGCTACGGAAAGGGGATTTGATTTATACGGGCACGCCCTCTGGAGTAGGTCCTGTACAAATAGGAGACGTCTTAGAAGGTTTCATCCAAAAACGTAAAATGTTTACCTGCCATGTTAAATAACTGCTCATACCTATTCATAATTACTTTACTTCTTTTTTCATCTGCAGCGCTTTTTGCCCAACAAAAAGAAATTATTACTACACGGGAATACCCGCGGGGATATTTTGCTCCTGCTATGAAAATTGCGCCACAGGCGTCAGGTACGTTTGGAGAGTTGCGATCCACGCACTTTCATGGAGGGGATGACTACCGTACGCAGCAGCGTACAGGGATTCCTATTCATTCTATTGCCGAGGGTTTTGTCTCCCGTGTGCGTGTGCAAATTGGGGGCGGAGGAAATGCTGTTTATATAGACCACCCGAATGGATATACCAGTGTGTATATGCATATGAGTGGCTTTAACGATAAAATTGCCCGATCTGTAAAAGAAGAACAATATAAACAGAAAAGATTTGATGTCGATCTCGAATTAAAACCCAATCAAATTTCTTTAAATAAAGGCGATGTGATAGGGAAATCGGGGAATACGGGAGCTTCTTCTGGTCCGCATATGCATTTGGAAATCCGGGAAACAAAAAGCCAAAGCCCTTTAAATCCACAGTTATTCGGCCTTCATTTTCCCGATCGCATTCCGCCAACTATCAGCCGTCTGGTTATTTATGATAGAATGGACAAACCGTTTAGTGAACACACTCCGAGAAGAAATCAGGCATTGCGAAGTTTGGGGAATGGAAAGTATGACTTGTCGCATAGCACGCCCGTCTCCGTAAACGGTGTTTTCGGAATAGGCATAGCGAGTATAGATAAGCATAACGGCACCTCCTTTAATCATGGTATTTATTCTATAGAAGTTTTCTTGGACAATGAAAATATAAGCACGGTTTTATTCGAAGAGCTGGACTTTGAAACCACGAGGGCCATCCACGCTTACATAGATTATCCTACCTGGGTAAATGAAAAGGTAAAAGTGCAGAAGACATTTAAGGATCCGAATAATCCTTTGGATATCTTCTACACCCTCAAAAATAGAGGGCTCGTACAATTGAATGATCAGAAGGTACATGATGTGAAAATTATCGTGAAAGATGTACATGCCAATACGAGTGAACTCAATTTTAAAGTAAAACAAAATGATAACTTTACACCTAAAGCAACTTTGGAGGAAGGAGTAAAACAGTTTTTGTATAATCAAAAGAATGAATTTCAAACAGAGAATGTTCGTGTAGAAATGGAGAAAGGAGTATTGTATGACGACTTAAACTTTCAGTATACTCAATCTCCAGCCCCCAGTAGCGCTTTTTCGGCCTCACACAAAATTCATAATCTAATGACTCCTCTCTACAATCCTTATACCCTTGCGATAAAAGCAGTCAATTTACCGGAAAATTTACGGGATAAAGCGTTGATAGTTTCAAGTTATGGCGTTCCTCAAGGGGGAGAGTACCAAGAGGGATGGGTAACCACAAAGCTTCGTACTTTTGGTGATTTTTATATTACTACGGATACGACGCCGCCTACGATCAGGCCGAGAAACCTTAGCGATGGAAAGAACCTTTCCACTCAATCCCGGATAGATTTTACAATTGATGATAATCTTTCCGGAATTCAAAGTTTTAATGGTTATATTGACGGGGAATGGGTGCTGATGGAATATGATTCAAAGAATAAACATCTTTGGCATACGTTTGAGCCTCATCTTTCGAAAGGAAAACATACTTTCGAACTTGTAGTGAAAGACAGGAAAGATAACGAAAAGCGATATAAGGTTAATTTTATTAAATAAATAGATGATATGAGTAAATTACAAATAGGAGACCAAGCTCCGGAGATAGTCACTATAAATCAGGATGGAAAAGAAATTAAGCTTTCTGATTTTAAAGGGAAAAAGGTGGTTCTTTATTTTTATCCGAAAGATAATACACCGGGCTGTACCACCGAAGCTTGCAACTTTAGAGACAATTATCAATCCTTACAGGATGAAGGGTTTGAAGTTTTGGGCGTGAGTACGGACAGTCAACAATCTCATCAAAAATTTATTGCAAAACATAACTTGCCTTTTAATCTTTTAGTAGATGAAGACAAGAAGATTGTCGAAGACTATGGGGTGTGGGTGGAAAAGAATATGTTCGGAAAGAAAAGAATGGGAACGGCACGGACTACATTTTTAATTGATGAAAACGGGAAAATACTTCACATTATAAAAAAGGTGGACAATAAAAATGCAAGCCAGCAGGTTCGGGAGTTGTTTAATCAATAATTGAATCGAAACAACTTGAAAACCGATACTGGGTTTGGTTTACAAATATCCAGGCCTGAGTTAACTTGAATAGATGCAGTATAATAAAGGCCTGATCTTTTGAAACGATACGCTGTTTTAAATAGATTTGGTTTTATTAATGATGCGCGATAAGATTAAAAAAAACCTTCCAAAAAGAAAGGAACAGTAGTTTTTTATTTTGGAAAATGAAAGATAGAACCTCGAAAGCATTCACAGCTTGAAAAAGAATGATGTGCATTGCATGTTTCTTTGGGCGCCCAAAAGGTTTTTTCTAAAAAAAACAGTACATTTACGACCTTATGAGTAAAAAAAACGACGATTTTTTAAAAAGTATTATTTCTCATGCTAAGGAATACGGCTTTGTTTTTCCTTCCAGTGAGATTTACGACGGCTTAGGTGCCGTGTATGATTATGGCCAGTTGGGTGTAGAGTTGAAAAACAACCTGAAGACCTATTGGTGGAAAGCTATGGTGCAAATGAATGAAAACATTGTAGGAATTGATTCTGCAATATTTATGCACCCTAAGACCTGGAAAGCTTCCGGACATGTGGATGGTTTTAACGATCCCATGATCGACAATAAAGACTCGAAAAAAAGATACAGAGCCGATCAATTGTTAGAGGAAAGAATAGAGAGGTATGAAAAAGATGGAAAAGCGGAGAAGGCAGAGCAATTACAGAAAGATTTGGATGAAGCGATCTTAGCCGATGATCTGATCAAGTTAAAAGAGCTTATTGAGGAACATAATATTGCGTGCCCTATTTCAGGGACAAGGAATTGGACAGATGTCCGCCAGTTTAATCTTATGTTTTCCACACAGATGGGAGCTACTTCCGAAGGAGCCGAAAAAGTATACCTCCGTCCTGAATCTGCTCAGGGAATATTTTTAAATTTTTTGAATGTGCAGAAAACCAGCCGGCTGAAAATCCCTTTCGGTATTGCACAGATAGGAAAAGCTTTCAGAAATGAGGTGATCGCCCGTCAATTCGTTATGCGGATGCGTGAGTTTGAACAAATGGAGTTACAATTTTTTGTGCAGCCTGGTACTGAGCTGGATTGGTATGAAAAATGGAAGCAGATTCGTTTAGATTGGCATATGGCTTTAGGAGCAGGAAAAGAAAAATATAGATTTGAAGATCATGTTAAGCCCGCTCATTATGCGAACGCTGCTGTAGATATTGAGTTTGAATATCCATTTGGTTTTAGAGAAGTGGAAGGTATCCATTCGCGTACAGATTTTGACTTGAAGCAGCATATGGAATATTCCGGCAAAAAGCTCCAATATTTTGATACGGCTACCAATCAAAGGTATATTCCCTATGTGGTGGAAACATCAATAGGTCTGGATCGTCTGTTTCTAAGTGTGCTAAGTCATGCATTGACCTATGAAGAGATAGAAAATGGAGGTAAAAAGGACACGAGGGTCGTCTTGAAAATCCACCCCGTTATCGCTCCTATAAAAGCTGCCATACTTCCCCTTACGAGGAAAGACGGACTGCCGGATAAAGCACGGGAAATTTTGAATAAGCTCAAAGTCAATTATAATACACAATACGAAGAACGGGATTCTATAGGCAGGAGATATAGAAGACAAGATGCTATAGGAACGCCCTTCTGTATAACTGTAGATCACCAGACTTTAGAAGATGATACTATCACGGTAAGACATAGGGACAGTATGGAGCAAGAAAGAATCAGCATAGATTCTTTGGAAGACTTGCTTGAAAAGCATACAAAATGGACTAATTTATTGAAAGAAATAAAAACAGATTCTCTATAGAAAGATAAAGATACTGTCATTTTGACACTCACCGTGCAGGGTTTGATCCCCGTCTTTATTGCTGAAAATAAGATAGAGTTTTTAAAGGGAAAAAGAAGGTTTTTTTATTTTCTTTTCTTTTTTCATTTGAATATTATTAAAATTTTTGCACAGCCTTATCTGCTCTTAAAAGTGAGATAAGGCTGTTTTTTGTTTTTAAAGGGTTCTGTTTTTTATTAAAAGGACCATATTTTCGTTACATTCTTTTGTTAGAAGGTTAATTGTTGTTAAATTTAACTTTATGGGTTTTTGCTTAACATTATTTAACTGCCAAGGCTCGTTTCAAACTTGCTTTTGGTATTACATTTGACCATACAATATTACAAAAAAGGTTAATAAGACCAAGAATTAATTTTTATTATAACATAAAAGAGCGGACTAATATGAAAAAAATAGGTATCACGTTATTGATTGCTCTGATAGGTGGCGTTATTGCGATAGGAGGGTATAAACTTCTTGAGAAAAAAGATTACGAGGCGCTTACCTTAGAAGAGAAACAGAATGTTTTTTATACAAATAATCCTAAAGGAGCGAACATAAAGTCTTCTACGGGTAATTTAGATTTTACAGAAGCGGCTGAAGCGGTTTCGCCTGGAGTGGTTAATATCAACGTGACAATAAAACAACAAGGGCGCGGAGGAAGAGGTGGCGGATCACCTTTCGATATGTTCGAAGAGTTTTTTGGACGCCCTGATCAAAGAAGGCAACAGCAACCTCGCGAGGCGCAGGCATCCGGTTCTGGCGTAATTGTGTCTCCTGACGGATACATCATTACAAATAACCATGTGGTAGAAGAGGCGAACAAGATAGAAGTTAAATTGACAGATAATCGGGTTTTTGAAGCGAAAGTTATAGGAAAGGATAAAAATTCAGACTTAGCTTTAGTGAAAATAAGTGCAACGAATCTGCCGATTGTGAAGTTTGGCGACTCGGATAATGTACGTATTGGCGAATGGGTATTGGCAGTAGGCTATCCTTTGACTTTAGAATCGACAGTGACAGCAGGTATTGTGAGTGCCATGGGGCGTAATTTGGGTTTACTGGGAGAAAGACAACAAGATATGTATGGACAGGATGATATCCCTATCAATACAGGTATTGAATCTTTTATTCAAACAGATGCCGTTATTAACAGGGGGAATAGTGGAGGTGCTTTAGTCAATGCGAATGGAGAGTTAATCGGTATCAATACGGCGATAGCTTCGCCTACTGGTTATTATTCCGGCTATGGCTTTGCTATTCCTATCAATCTGGCTAAAAAGATAATGGATGACTTCATAGAGTTTGGCCGGGTAAACCGCGGACTTATTGGAGTGACCTTTACAGAGTTAAATAGAGATATAGCAAAAGAATTGGGTGTAGATGAAGTAAGCGGACTGATTGTCAGGGGAATTTCCAAAGGTGGTGCTGCTGAAGAAGTAGGTATGAAAGAAGGAGATATTATCACCAAATTAGAAGGTAAAAATATCCGTTCTTCTTCCGATTTGCAGGAGCATGTGTATAGATTGAGACCCGGAGATAAGGTTAAATTGACCTACAAGAGAGACGGTAAGGAGAAAACTGTAACGGTTACATTGAAGCCTGAAGAAGATGTTAAGAGTGAAAAGGAAGAAGAAGCGAGCCAAAGCGCAACTGAAATTTATAATAAATTAGGAGCGGGTTTTATTCCTGCACCGGATAACCGTAAGAAAGAAGTGGGTGTGGAATCTGGAGTGGTTGTGTCTGAAGTGCACAGAGATGGGTTGTTCAGTTACTTTGGAGTGGAGAGAGGTTTACTCATCACGCATGTAAACGGTCAATCGGTCAATGATGCAGACCAAGTTGAAAAAGCATTAGAAAAAACGAGTAGGAATATCGTAAAAATTACCGGTGTACCTAGTCGGGGAAGTACTGTGGAATTAAACATTCCCATAGATTATTAGTTTTTTTGATTGTTAGAAGGAAGGTGGCTCCAAGTTTTTGGAGCCATTTTTTTTTGAATTGTTTTTTAAATAGAACTTTTTGCTGTCTTTCAGAACGTAGCGCAGCGCAGTGAAGAATCTCCATGCTAAGAGTTTCAGACTTTGTGATAAGCAGTGTTCTGTGTTCTTTTCTTCTTCTTTAGTCTGAGATGTTTCGGCTCCGCTCAACATGACAATGTGCGTGGCTTTGTGAAGTGTGTTTTGATTTTAAGCAGGGATTTAAAGTAGAAGTAGTAAATCCCGATCTAGCGTCCTCCCGTTTTACCAAGGTCGGCAAGAAGTCCTGCACAGAGATGGCATTGTGGGAGGGAAAAGGCCTTAAGGCGAAGCCGCTCCGCATGGATTGGGATGAGCAGGGCAAAATGCGGAGTCAGCCTGTGCTGTGCAGGGCTTGCGGGAGAGACTGAAGGGACAAGACCTCTCAAAACGGGGAAAGCACTTTGGTCCTTGGGTGCCTCCAAGGACTAGACCCCCGCGGTCATGAGCGGGCCTCCATAAAGAAATAAAACGGCAAACGGAATATGTCGCTCTTCCAGAGCTACACCGAAACTGGCATTTATATGCATAGGGCGTTGCCCTATGCTATGGTTATTTCGCCCCTATAGGGGCTTGTCCTTCATACTTTTGGCCGCAAAAGTATACGCAAAACTCGTCGCTTAAAATCTTTGCCTTAGCGGATTGTGGGTATGCTTTCTTTCTGCTATCGGCAAATATTTATCAGGCGACCTTTTCGGTCAGGAAGGGTCTGTACTTTCTTTTGTGACGGGTAATTTGTGACTCGTGACAATTTGTTGTGGTTCTTTGGTTTGAGATTTCTCATTTTTTCCTGCAGAACCTTACCCTTTTGCTGTCTTTCAGAACGTAGCGCAGCGCAGTGAAGAATCTCCATGTTAAGAGCTTCAGACTTTGTGATAAGCAGTGTTCTGTGTTCTTTTCTTCTTTGGTTTGAGATGTTTCGGCTTCGCTCAACATGACAATCTGGGTAGTTTCGTGAAGCGTCTTTTGGCTTTAAGCAGGAATTAAAATTAGGCTAGTACATCCCGATCTAGCGCTTCGGCCTGAAGGGATCTTGCGTTAAGAAAACACGAATACTTCCAGTAAATCCAGGCCAAAAACTGTCTGAGCTCGAAGAGCGAGTTTTTTTGGCAGCGATGGTTATTCGTGTTTTTAGCTAAAAGAGCCCTAAGCCTTGATGTTTTATGGATGCGTGTTTGTTTTTTTAAGGAATCCATGAGCTCGCTCCGCTCGGTTTGGTCCTTTTATATCAAGATAAACACTCGTACGTTTGTAATGTCATTCTATTATGATTAAAAAGAAATAGAATTAAGTATTTTAAGCATTATTGTTAAGATAAGAGGAGAACAGGACTAACAGCACAACCCTAGATAACTTGACTATAGTAT
>JAJYRG010000009.1 GCA_021794195.1 Bacteroidota bacterium | reverse complement strand
TCATTAGCTCGGCTGATCCGGTGAAATTATTTATCGATTATGCGACTATAGACTTGTTGTCCGGAGGAAGAGCAGAGATAATGGCCGGAAGAGGTTCTTTTATAGAGTCTTTTCCTCTTTTTGGATATAATCTGAACGATTATAGTGAGCTTTTTGAGGAGAAGTTGGAGCTTTTGGTAAAAATAAATGAGCAAGAAACGGTTAATTGGACGGGTAAATTCAGGCCTACTCTTATTGATCAACAAATATTGCCGCGTCCTAAACAGGAAAAAATGCCTATTTGGGTAGCTGTAGGAGGCACTCCTCAATCTGTGGTCCGTGCAGGTAAGTTAGGGCTTCCGGTTATGTTTGCCATCATTGGCGGTACAACAGATAGGTTTAAACCCCTAATTGAATATTACAGGCAATCTTACGAAGACAATGGTCATGATATGAATGATTTCCAAGTAGGAGTGCATATGCATGCTCTATTCGGGGAAAATGCGGAAACTATCGCCACGAAATATTTTCCATTATATGCCGCGCAAATGGACAGAATAGGAGCTTCCCGGGGCTGGCCCAAATATTCAAGACAACAATATGATTTTGGACGTTCTAAATCCGGCCATTTAATTGTTGGCGATGCCGGAGAAGCTGTAGAGAAAATACTGGAAGTAAAGGAACTTTTCGGCTTAACCCGTTTTTCCGCACATATGGACGTAGGGGCACCGGATCATGCGACAATGATGAAATCTATAGAAGTATTTGGGGATAAAATAGCACCTGAAGTACGGAGACACTCAGAGTGATTGGGATCAAAATTAGGGAGCAGGGGACGTTTGAATGAGCTAGATTCCTAGCCTCTGCTTCTTACAAATAAAGACCTTTACTTTCGATAAATTCGATTGTTTTATCAGGAACTAAATATTGAATGCTTTTTCCCTCTTTCAAAGCCTGACGGATAAAAGTAGAGGAAATTTCTATTTGTGGCGTTTCAGTCATATGAACTGATGGATGCCCGGTAAATTTGCTGCCCTTGTACCCTAACCTTGGGTAGACATAAATGGCATGATCGCGTAGCAGTATTTCATGATTTTTCCATTTATGGAAACTTCGTAAGTTGTCTTCTCCCATGATGAGAGCAAAATCGTAGGTAGGATATTTTTCTTCTAAATACACTAAAGTGTCTATAGTATACGATGGTCTTGGTAATTGAAACTCTATATCACTGGCAATAAGTTTTTCCGAATTACCGATAGCTTGGTGAACCATCTCCAGACGATCATACATATTTGCTAAACTTTTACTTTTTTTAAGTGGATTTTGGGGGGATACGACCAACCAGACTTCATCTAAGTCTGTATAATTTGCCATATAAGTAGCGATGATGAGATGACCTATATGTACAGGGTTGAAAGAACCAAAAAAAAGACCAATTTTTTTTTTCAAAATAAAGCTATTTGATAAAATTCAACAGTAATGCTTCAGCCTCCCGGCAAGCTGTTTCCAGATCATTGTTTTCGATGATTACATCAAACTTATTCGCATATGTCATTTCTATTTCTGCTTTGGCAAGACGCTCTTCTACTTTTTTTGAAGAGTCTGTGCCCCTTCCTTCCAAACGCTCTTTCAAAGCTGATAAATTAGGGGGAGCTACAAAAATAGCCAAAGCATTTTTTTTGAAGAGGGATTTTAAATGCAATCCGCCTATCACATCAATATCAAAAAGCACTGTTTTTCCTAAGGCCCAGATTCTTTCCACTTCTGATTTTAGAGTGCCGTAATAAGTATTAGTATACACCTCCTCATACTCGATGAAAAGATTCTCTTCAATTTTCTTCTTGAATGTTTCTTTATTTATGAAATAATAATTCTTTCCGTCAATTTCATTTTCCCGTGGAGATCGGGTGGTGGCTGAAATCGAAAAAGATAATTTATCTTCGTGCTGCTTTAAAAGATGATTGACCAGTGTGGTTTTACCTGCTCCCGAAGGAGCTGAAAAAATAATTAACTTACCTGTTTTTGTATTTAGCGGATTATACGACATTGAGTATTTGTTCTTTTATTTTTTCTAATTCTTCTTTCATCCCTATGACAAGCTGCTGGATTGCTGCATTATTTGCTTTGGAACCCAAAGTATTTATTTCTCTACCCATCTCCTGAGTGATAAAGTTTAATTTTTTACCCCCCGGTTCGGCAGAATCCAATACTTTGATAAAATAATCACAATGACTTTTCAAACGTACTTTTTCTTCAGTGATGTCGAGTTTGTCTATGTAATAAATCATCTCCTGCTCGAAACGATTTTCATCTACTTTTTCGCTCCCTATCCACTCTTCCATAAGCGAAGAAATCCGTTCTCGGATTTGTGGAATTCTATTTATTTCTAACTTTTCCACCTTACCCAATCTCTCTAAAATGAATCGCACCCTATTTTTCAAATCTTCTTTGATATTTCTCCCTTCATTACCACGGAATTCATTGAACTTTTCTATAGCTTCTGAAATAGTTTTCCAAAGGATATCTTTTTCCTCTTTGGATATTTCTTTATCAGCGTTGTTTTCGGAGATCACGTCGGGCATGTTCAGTGCCTGCTGGAAAAGATCTGTTTGCGAATAAGATATATCTGCCGCTAAAAGTTTTAAATCTTCAAAATATTTTTTAAACAAAGCAGTATTGATCGTAGAGGCTAACGCAGTGGCATCTTTATACTCAGAGCTAATGGTAACGGAGACTTTTCCGCGGAGTAAAGCTTTGGAAACCTCATTACGGATTTCTAATTCTAAATCTGCGATAGCTTTGGGTGTGCGGAGATTAAGTTCTAGATACTTTGAGTTTAAAGACTTTATCTCTACCGTATATTGTACTTTAGAATCTTCTTTAATAGCGATTCCATAACCTGTCATTGACTTCAACATATAGCAAAGGTATAAATTTTGGATTGGTTACTGCTTATTATTCATCAAAAGCCTCGCTTTATAGAAATCAATTTATGACTTACGGGCAGATTTTCTTTTTTCTTTCAGCGTTGCAATGAGGGGAGGGAGCAGAGAGATGAATATAATACCAAAAATGATGAGGGTGAAATTATTTTGTACGACTGGGTTACTGCCTATAAAGTAGCCTAAGAATAAAAAGATACTGACCCAGAGTATTGCTCCGGAAATATTAAAAATCGCGAAACGACCATATCGCATCGAACCTATTCCAGCTACAAATGGCGCAAAAGTACGGATAATCGGAACGAACCGAGCGTATATTATGGTTCGCCCTCCATATTTTTTATAAAACTCTTCCGTTTTGTCTAAATATTCTTTTTTCAGGAGTTTGTACTTTCCACTAAATGCTTTTGGACCCAAGTACTGGCCTATATGGTAATTTGCCCAATCACCGAGAATTCCTGCTACGATGAGCAATACCCACATCAACATAATATTCAAATCTGAATTGGGATTAGCTATAATGGCACCTATGGCAAATAAAAGAGAATCTCCTGGTAAAAAAGGCGTAACGACTAATCCTGTCTCAGCGAATATGATTAAAAACAAGATAAGATATGTCCATGATTGATAAGTGTTGACAATATCAACGAGATGTTGATCAATATGGATAATAAAATCAAATAATCCGGAAATCAGTTCCAATGAAAGAGTTAATTAGAATTGTTTAACATAACAGGCATTACCAACATTAGGATATCCTCTCCTTCTTCTGAGATAGAAGGTTTAAGTAGTCCGGCTCTATTTGGCGTGCTCATTTCAATCATTACCTCTTCGCTGCTGAGATTACTTAGCATCTCTACTAAAAACTTCGCATTAAAGCCTATTTCCATATCTTCACCTTCGTATTGGCAATTTAGGCGCTCATGGGCTTCATTAGAAAAATCAAGGTCTTCTGCTGAAATATTCAGTTCGCTGCCCGATATTTTTAAACGTACTTGATGAGTAGTTTTGTTTGCGAAAATGACAACCCGGCGAAGTGTATTTAAAAATAAGGCTCTATCCACGGTCAGCCGGTTAGGATTGACCTGGGGAATCACAGCTTCATAGTCCGGATATCGCTCATCCACCAACCTACAGATTAAGTGTAAGTCGTTAAATTTAAAAAAAGCATTCGTGTTATTATATTCTATAGATACATTTGAATCTTCGGAAGGCAAAGTAGATTTCAGTAAAGATAAAGCTTTCTTAGGAAGAATGATGGATGCCGCTTTTTCGGTTCCAATATCTGTACGCTTATATTTAACGAGTTTATGAGCATCTGTTGAAACAAACTCTACACTTTGCTCGCCAAATTGTACTAAGACTCCGGCCATGGCAGGTCTGAGTTCATCATTACTTACTGCAAAAATCGTTTTTGATATAGCTTCTGAGAGTACGGAGGCAGGAATATTGACGGTGGATGCGTCTTCTACTTCGGGGATTTTAGGGAAGTCTTCTGCGTTTTCACCACTGAGTTTGTATTTTCCGTCGCCGGCACTAATTTCTATAGCCAGTGTTTCCATATCTACCGTAAAAGCTACCGGCTGGTCGGGAAGAGTTTTTAACGTTTCTATTAATATTTTTGAAGGCATGGCTATCTTTTTCCCTTCTTCCTCTTTTGTTTCGATGGGGAGAGAAGTGACCATGCTTGTTTGCAAGTCAGTGGCTGAAATAGTTAATGTGCTTCCTTCAATTTCAAATAAGAAATTTTCTAATATAGGTAAGACAGTACTGGTACTTGATGCCCCGCTGACGGCCTGTAATTGCTTCAATAAAGTAGAAGTAGAAACTATAAATCTCATGATCCGTGTCTTGTATTTAATTTCATATATAAATTTTCACGCATGTTCCAAACCATAGGATCCCCACGTGATAAGCTCTCATGTATTTCTAATGCAATAATACAGAAAAGAATCTAATTAACACAGCTAATATATAGCTAAATTGATGATTTTTTTTGATACTGGATATTTTTTTGAAGCCAAACCTATCTCTTCTTTTTAAAATTCGTAGTTTTGTTTTTATAATTATGCAATTTCAGAATATAAAAGGACATGAAGAGATTAAAAACAGGTTGATCCATTCGGTGAAAAATGATCGAATCAGTCATGCTCAATTGTTTTTAGGACCAGAAGGGAATGGGGGCTTAGCAATGGCTTTTGCCTATGCTCAATATATTAATTGCCACCATCCTACAGACAAGGATAGTTGTGGAGACTGTTCTTCTTGTCGGAAAATGAAAAAAATCATTCATCCTGATATTCATTTTTCATTTCCTTTTATTGCTAAAAAGGGCTCAGATATTTCTTCAGCTTATTTGGGCGAATGGAGAGAGGCCTTTTTGTCTCACCCTTACCTTACCCTTGATACTTGGCGAAACTATTTATCTGCTGAAAACAAACAGGTTAATATAAATGTTACGGAAGCACATGATATTATTAAAAAATTAAGTTTAAAGTCTTTTGAAGCGAACTATAAAGTATTGATTTTGTGGCTACCTGAGTTTTTGGACAAAGCGGGAAATACTTTATTGAAACTGATCGAAGAACCGCCGCCAAAAACTTTATTTCTATTGGTCTCGCAGAATACGGAAAAAATATTACCGACGATTCTTTCGCGTACACAATTGTTAAAAATACCGACTTATAAGAGTAAGGAAATTCAGGAAAATCTGACAAACACTTATGATGTGGAACCTAGTCGGGCTACAGAGTTATCTCTTATCGCTGATGGGAATATGCATAAGGCTATTTTGTCTCTTGAAAAAGAACAGAAAGGTTTTTTTGGGTTGATGATCAGTTGGTTAAGGGATGTAGTGACAGATAATGGCGCTAAGTTCATAGCAAAATCAGAGGAAGAATTTCCAAGTTTAGGGAGAGAAAACCAAAAAAGTTTTTTACTTTATGCTATCCATATGTTTAGGCAGGTGATGCTTTATCAGCAAAATTTAGAAAGGCTTGTACATTTGGGAAAAGAGGAGATGAGTTTTGTTCGGAATTTTTCAGCATTATATGAACATGAGCAATTAGAAGCAGCAATAAAAATATTTGAAGACGCTTTTTATCATGTGGAACGCAATGCAAATACAAAAATTCTATTTTTAGATGTATCTTTGCAATTAGTATTAATATTTAAATTTCACTCGCTCCCAAAAGGAGCTCAATATATATAAATAATTATGGGATGTGGCGGATGTGGATCCGGTGGAGGTTGTGGAAGCGGTTCGCTTCCTGCAGGTTGCGAAAATAACGGCGCCTGTATGACCAGCGGATGCAATAAATTAGATGTTTATGACTGGCTTTCCGATATGGATTTGCCGGCATCATATAAACCCTTTGAGGTCGTAGAAGTACGTTTTAAAGGCTCTAGAAAAGAATTTTATGTAAATACGGATAATCTGTATTTAGAAATAGGGGAATTGGTTGTCGTAGAGCCGAAAACGGGTAGTTTTGATATAGGTCACGTTTCTTTGACGGGCGAATTAGTACGCTTACAATTGAAAAAGAAAAATGTGGATGCTGAATCAGTTACGCAAAAAATATACCGTAAAGCCCGGCAGGAAGATGTAGAAAACTGGAATCGGGCAAAAGATTTGGAGTGGGAAACCATGCACAAAGCAAGAAAAATGGCTTTGGATCTACGTCTTTCTATGAAGATATCGGATGTAGACTACCAGGGAGACCGTACAAAAGCTACTTTCTATTACACGGCCGACGGAAGAGTAGACTTTAGAGAGCTTATCAAACGTATGGCTTCCGAATTCAGAATACGTATAGAAATGCGGCAGATAGGGATGCGTCAAGAAGCAAGCCGGTTGGGAGGAATAGGTTCTTGTGGAAGAGAATTATGCTGTTCAACTTGGTTAACGGATTTTAAAACAGTGTCTACTTCGGCAGCACGCTATCAAAACTTGTCTTTAAATACATTAAAGATTGCCGGGCAGTGCGGGAAATTGAAATGCTGCCTCAATTATGAGTTAGACACTTATATGGATGCTCTCAAAGATTTGCCAACTAAAGTTGATAAAATAGAAACTAATTCAGGGACAGCTTATTTGCGCAAAACGGATATTTTCAAGAAAATCATGTGGTTTTCATACGATAAGGCTGAGAATTGGATTCCTATAGAGGCTGGTAAAGTAAAAGAGTATGCAAAACAAAATAAAAGAGGTGTAAAAACCGAAGAGCTTTTTAACAAAGAAATCAATGATCCGGAGGTGGATACTCAAGAGAGTTTTGATTACGAAAATGTAGTCGGTCAGGAAAGCCTTACTCGTTTAGATGAAAAACAAAAGAAAAAACGTCATAAACCCTCAAAGCGTTCTAAACATAAAAGAAAAAAAACACCGAACAAAAAGATATCGTCTAAAGATACCGGACAGCAAGCTCATAAAAAACCAGAATCTACGGAAGTGCCCCAGACAAACCGTAAGAGGAATAAACGCCGAGGAAATAGAAAGTCCCGAAGGAAAAACAGAGGTACAAACGATTAAAATGTTTTTGATATTCCTATATTAAGGATTTCGTCTATGCAAAAGTTCATTTTTTTGATAAGTATATGTTTAATTAGCCTTTCCTGTAAGCTGTCTACCGATTTCAATGAAACTGTAGTTATTCCAGATAGGGAATGGGAATACAGCAACAGAGCAGAATTTGTAATAGATGAAATAGATACCGTATCTTCTTATGATTTATATTTGAGAATCCGACACGATAAGAAATATGAGTTTTCAAATTTGTTTTTAAAAGTTTATGAACACCAAGAAAACTCTATAGATACGCATCAGCGTATTGAGTTAACATTAGCGGAAGCAGACGGTAAATGGCGGGGAGAAAATGCGGGCAACCTCTATATGCATGAATATTTGCTTAAAGAAAACTATAAGTTTAGCGATACGTCGTCGTATAGAATTCAAATTGAACAAAATATGCGGCAAAATCCAATTCTTCACATCGCCGATGTAGGTGTTCGTTTAGTCAAACACACTAAAAATACGCCGTAATGTTATCGGTTTTGCGTATTTTACTTTTTCCTTTCTCTCTGGTTTATACACTGGTTATATACGTCCGGAATAAGCTTTTCGACTTTAAAGTTTTTAAATCTACTAAACACCCGGGAGTGTTTGCCCTGACTATAGGCAATCTGGCAATAGGAGGCACAGGCAAAAGTCCGATGGCGGAGTACCTCATCAGACTTTTGGCAGCAGAATATAAGGTTGCAGTTTTAAGCAGGGGCTATGGCCGAAAGACAAAAGGTTTTTTATACGTTCAAGAAGGATCTCGACCGGAAGAGGTGGGAGATGAACCGTTGCAGATAAAAAGGAAATTTCCATCGGTTTTGGTGGTTGTCTGTGAGGATCGTAACGAAGGAGTTAGAAATCTTAAAGAGAAAGTTGAAGTCATTTTATTAGACGATGCTTTTCAGCACCGTAGGCTTCTTCCTGATTTTTCGGTATTATTATTCGAGTACTCCTCATTGTTACGCACACCGCTTCCGCTCCCGACTGGGAGTTTTCGTGATTTGATGGGACAAAGCCGTCGGGCAGATTGTATAATGATTACTAAATGCCCCCGATCCGAAAACAGAGATGAAAGACAGAAAATTGAAAAAAGAGTACGGAAATATAGCGAAGCACCTATTTTTTATTCTAAAATAGAATACCGTGACCTGATATCTATTAAGAAAACACTTCTTACTTATGAAAAATTACATGAGTATAACGTACTATTATTTACAGGTATAGCGAATCCAAAACCGCTCTTTCAATTTCTCTATAAATACGTTAAATCCCTTACTTCAATTTATTTTCCTGATCACCATAGATTTTTAAAAAAAGATTATCAGAAAATTCTAAATTCTTATGGGAAGATAGAAGAACGAAAGCTCATCATCACTACAGAAAAAGATTTTGTACGAATAGATAAAAAAATATTTGGCGATCTTCCTTTATATTATATTCCCATAGTAATAGACATAGAAAATTCATCGAAATTTGATGAACTTATTTTGTCAGAGATATACTAGTATCTGGATTACAGTACGTTAATAAAAGTTAATTCACGTTAATAAGCGTTAAAAAAGTAACGTATCTGTTACACTGATATACTTTTCCCCATCCATTTTCCGTTTAAAGAGGTAGAAAGTTCATTATTTTTTTAAAAATTAAAATATAGTATTATGAAAAAGTTTGTTGCATTAGGAATCACATTATTATGGATGGTGGGTATTTCAGTAGCTCAAGAAGAATCCATTGAAAAACGTGTACAAGAAAAAACACAGAAACTTACTGAACAGCTTTCTTTGGATGAAAGTCAGCAAGGAACTATCTCAGCAGTACTTCACGAAATGTTTACTTCAAAGAAGGAAATTGAGGATAATGCTGAATTATCGCCAGAGGATAAAGAACGTATGAAGAAAGAGATAAAAACACAATCTCATGCTAAAATTTTAGAGGAATTAAACGATGATCAGAAGATCCTTTTTAGAGAAATGTCAGAACAAAAAGACCGGGTAGATAAAAGGGATCATGAGGAAGATAATTTCCAACAACAGCAAGAACAACAACAGCAAGAAGAAGAAATTTAAATAAGATCCCCTTAAAACATGTATATAGAAAAGGGCTGTTTCATAAAATGAAACAGCCCTTTTCTATATTAAAAAAAAATAAAATTAACACAGCCGATGATATATTGGACTGGAAAACAGCTATGAGTCAATCGCAGGAAAATATATTTTAATATTTAAGTGTTTTGCCGAATAAAATAAGCAAAGATAGATTTATTGAAAGTAATTACGCAATCGATTGTGTATAGAGTGAACTTTCTTATCTTTGATCTTATTTTCGATAAAAAATTAAAAAGAAAACATGAGCTTATTAAAAAAAATTGCAATAGAAAAGGTAGGATTTGGCTCTGTATCTATAGACGGTCTGAACAAACAAACAACACGCTCTTTTTCAAAAAATAATAAATTAACCGGAAAAAATACTTACAGGCGACTGAGTAACGAAGAAATTGAAGTACTCAAATCCAATAATAATCATTGTACAAACTGGGAGCAGGTATTAGTTTCCGAAAATTTTTATCCAGATCAAATCCTGAACACAAAGTTTTATGGATATATCCGAATCGGCGAAATGTCGAAAAGCGCCTTGTCATACAGAGATTTAGAACTCCCAACTGGTATTTATAATTCTTGTGTAATAAATTGTGATATAGGTTCTCATGTGGCCTTGCATAATGTCCGGTATATCGCTCATTTTATTATTCATGATCATGTAATGCTTTCTTCTATTGATGAGATGGTGACGAGCGATACCGCAAAATTTGGAAATGGTATTATAAAAGAAGGAGAGAGCGAATCTATCCGTATAGAGCTTGAGCTATGTAATGAAAATGGCGGACGGGCTGTGATTCCTTTTGAAGGGATGCGTGTGGGAGATGCTTTTTTATGGTCCCGTCATAGAGATGATAAACAATTGCAAGATCGTTTTAAGGGCATGACGGAAAATCGATTTTCAAGAGAGAGGGGGGAGTACAGTGAAATTGGAGCTTACACTGTGATTAAAAATTCACGGACAATTAAAGATGTTAAAATCGGATCTTATGCATATATAAAAGGGGTTAATAAATTAAAAAATGTAACCGTAAGCTCTTGTCGGGAAGCTTATTCTCAGATAGGAGAGGGGTGTGAGATTGTTAACGGAATTATAGGATACGGGTGCAGAATATTTTACGGTGTTAAGGCTGTGCGGTTTATTTTATCTTCTTTTTCGCAGCTTAAGTACGGCGCGAGGTTGATTAATTCATTTTTAGGGGAAAACTCAACAATATCTTGTTGTGAGGTTCTAAATTCATTATTATATGCTGGGCATGAGCAACATCATAACAATTCATTTCTATGCGCCTCTTTGTTTATGGGACAGACGAATATGGCTGCCGGAGCCACGGTGGGATCCAACCACAATTCGAGAGCCGGTGACGGCGAGTTAATTGCAGGAAGAGGGTTTTGGCCAGGGCTGTCGGTTAACTTGAAGCACAACAGCTGTTTTGCTTCTTTTACTTTGATTGTCAAAGGGGATTTTTTATATGAAATTAATTTGGAAATTCCTTTTTGTCTGGTCAGTAATAAAATGCCAGAAAATGAAATACATATTATCCCTGGCTATTGGTTCCTTTACAATATGTATGCTTTATTTAGAAACAAGAGCAAATATAAAAAGCGGGATAAAAGATTAGAAAAAAAGCCAAGGTACGAATATGGTATTTTAGCACCGGATACTGTAAATGAAATATTCGAGGCTTTACAGAGTATAGAGTATGCTGTAGGCAAATCAAGTGGACTTCAAGGTGAGAAAAAACAATTGAGCGTAAGAGGACGGGCTATTCTTAATTCCGATAAAGAAAAAATCGATTTCCCTGTATTGTTAGACAATGTGGAATACTCTAAAAGAAAAGTAAAGCTGCTAAAAGCTAAAGAGGGGTATACTGTTTTTAAACGCATGTTAACCTATTATATAGCTACAGTAATTTTAAATTTTCTTGACACCCATTCTTATCATGAACTGCAGAAAAAGATCCATCTTACAAAAGGAGAAAAAAGAGATACATTTATGAATATAGGAGGGCAACTGATACCTAAAACTGAATATGGAAAATTGTTGACAGATATTAGGACGGCACAACTTTCCTCTTGGGAAGCTGTGCATAAAAGGTATGAATTTTTAGACGAGAATTATGAAGAGTATAAAGTTATTCATGCGATTTCGTGCTTATTCGAAGCAGATAGTTTTTTAGAAGCAGAAGACTCCCCTTATTATTTTACACAATTGATAGAAGAAGGTTTATCAACCGAAGAATGGATAGTAGAACAAGTTTCCAAAACCCGGTATAAAGATTATCATAATGTTTTTAGGCAGGCTGTTTATGCTTCAGAAAAGGAAATGGAAGCAGTTCTGGGAAACTTTGGTGATAATCCTTTAATAAAAGAGCGAAAGGGATTACTGGCGAAGTATCGTAAGAAAGTTCAAAGGGTAAAACAGGCATTAAAAGTTGAAATGGAAAAAAGCCTTGGTTCTATTGGTTAAAAGAAGCATCCATAAAAATTTAATTTCGAGGAATTCAAAATTCCTCGAAATTAAATTTTCCTTGAAAAAGAAAGAGAATTACTTTCCTTTTTTAACTTCTAATCCTTTGAAAGTCTCATCTTCCGCTTTCCAGATTTTATATTGTACTTCATATCCTTCGGGCACATAGACAACTAAAGGTAGTTTTCCATTATAGCGTACCATTTCACTTTTTGACTTTACAAAACGTTCTGTTTTTTCATCATCCGGGCATGCCATCATTGTGCTGGCCACTCCACCATCACTATCAAAAGTAAAGTAAGTGTATCCCCAGCCGCTAAGATCGTTTTCTTGGAAAGTTCCTGAAAGCATGTGTGTATTACAATTATCTACACTCATCATTTTTCCGACAAAAAGTTCAATTTTCTTTTCATTGTCTTTATCTGAATGCGGAACTTCGATGACAAACTGTGTGTAACCTTCTTCTGCCTCTGGAAAGATGTCCATAGATTGTTTTTGTATTGGAGATTGAGCAGAAAGTGTATTCACTCCCAAAGCAAATAATATAATAACCGTACCGCTTAAATGACGTAGTGTGTTCATGTTCTTTATCTTTAAATATAACAATGTATTCTATCTTATAGAGCATCAAAACGAAGAAAGGTTTAAAAACGTTACAAAAAATTAGGCTATATGGGATCATTATTAAATGAATTGCTCATAGTCTAAATAAAGCAAAATATGCTACCTTTGTATTCAATGTTTAAAATAATAAGATTACACGATGCATATAAAGCTTTTGCCCTTATTTATGATGATGGTTGTGATGATAACCGCATGTAATGATTTAACAGAAAACAAAATGTTGGACAATCCTTTTTTGACAGATTATGACACTCCTTTCGAGGTTCCTCCTTTTGATAAGATTAAAAACAGTCATTTCGAACCTGCTTTTGAAGAGGGGCTTAAAAATCATAACAAGGAAATTGATTCAATAGTACAAATGGAAGAAGAACCCAACTTTGAAAATACTATTGTTGCTTTAGAAAATTCGGGCAAATTATTAGGCCGTGTTTCTCGTGTTTTTTACAATTTAAATTCTGCAAATACCAATGATGAGATCCAAGATCTCGCTAAAGAATTAGCCCCGCGTCTTTCTGCCCATTGGGATGAGATTTATTTAAATGAAGGGCTTTTCGAGAGAGTAAAGAACGTATATGACAATCAATCAAATTTTAATTTAGAAAGTGAAGATAGAAAACTTCTGGAAGAGACTTATAAAGGGTTTGTTCGTTCAGGAGCTAATCTAAGCGATCAGGATAAAAAAAAGCTAAAAGAAATAAATTCTAAAATATCTGAACTGACTACTGATTTTGGACAGAATCTTTTAGCAGAAACTAATGATTTTCAATTGTTTATTGATGAGGAAGAAGAGCTTTCCGGTTTGCCTGAAAGCCTGAAAGAAGCAGCGAGAGAATCAGCAGTAGAAGCAGGGCAAGAAGATAAATGGTTGTTTACTTTGCAAAATGCTTCAATCATGCCTTTTTTACAATATGCAGACAACCGGGAATTGCGCAGAAAAATATGGGAAGCTTATCAACAACGGGGTAATAACGAAAATGAACATGATAATAAAGAGATTTTATTAGAAATATCGAATTTGCGGTTAGAGAAAGCCAAGCTCATAGGTTATTCTTCTCATGCTGCTTATGTATTGGAAGAAGCCATGGCTAAAAACTCAAAAAATGTAGATGATATTTTACAAAAAATGTGGAAGCCGGCGTTGGCAAAAGCAAAACAAGAAGCCGAAGATCTTCAAGAAGAAATAAATAACCGTGGGGAATCTTTTGAATTAGCTCCTTATGACTGGAGGTATTACACTGAAAAAATCAGACAGAAACGCTACGCATTGAGTGAAGATGAAATGAGGCCTTATTTTAGTTTGTCATCTGTTCGTGAAGGTGCTTTTGAAACAGCTGCAAAACTATATGGATTATCTTTTGTCGCTTTGAATAATGTACCTACTTATCATGAAGATGTAGAAGTATATGAAGTGAAAGACAGGGACGGATCACATTTAGGGCTATTGTATATGGATTTTTTTCCGAGAGCTTCCAAAAGAGGAGGGGCATGGATGACTTCATATAGATCACAAAGCAAAAAAAACGGAGAAAGACAAGCTCCAATAATTTCACTCGTGTGTAACTTTACTAAACCATCGGGAGGAAAGCCTTCTTTGCTTACTTTTGATGAAGCAACCACTTTGTTCCATGAATTTGGGCATGGACTGCATGGATTATTATCCGATGTGAAATATGAGAGTCTTTCCGGGACTTCTGTTCCTAGAGATTTTGTAGAAATGCCTTCTCAGATTATGGAAAACTGGGCTGCGGATCCAGAGGTGATGCAAAGTTATGCCAAGCATTATGAGACGAATAAGGTAATCCCCGATTCTTTAATTCAAAAACTTGCAGATGTAGCTACATTTGACCAAGGCTTTGCGACTACGGAGTATCTCGCAGCTTCCTTTTTAGATATGACTTATCATGCTATTACTGAGCCTATTGAAGGAGACGTTAACGAAATTGAAAGGGAAGCAATGGACGCCATAGGGTTGATAGATGCGATCATCCCAAGATATAGAAGCTCTTATTTCCAGCATGTATTCAGCGGAGGGTATTCCTCAGGCTATTATTCTTATATTTGGTCTGAAGTGTTAGATGCAGATGCTTTTGCAGCATTCAAAGAAACAAACTTATTCGATCAGAAAACGGCTGATTCATTTCGTGAAAATATTTTGGAAAGAGGAGGAACGGAAGATCCCGCTGTTTTATATAAAAACTTTAGAGGTGCGGATCCCGATCCGGAATATCTGATGAAAAAACGCGGATTGGAGTAAAATGAGGTTTAACTTCTCCCTCCTCAAAGTTGAGGAGGAGGGAATGGCTAATTGAAGATTTTGCTTCATGTCTTCGCTTTTCTCTAGTTAGGATACTTCATTATTTTGTATATAAAAAGTCCATTGTGAGATTAAGACAAAGAGTATCACTTTAGTGCCGTGTAAAAATAATTTTGTACAGTTAGTAACTTTTAATCACCTAATCCGATTAAGTCCTGCAGATCATATTCAGGACAACCTCCCCGTTGTCCCGCTATATATGACGACAGAATGCTAGCTTGCTGTAGGGCGGTTCGGATAGGCTTCTTGTTTATTTTGTTAGCGACAAATCCAGCTAAGAATGCATCACCGCTGCCAACTGTATCTTGTACTTCGACTGGATGTGCATCTACTTTTATTGATTTTGTATCTGAAAAATAGATGGCACCCATACTTCCTCTGGTCAGAATAATTTCTTTTATGTTTGGAAAGCAAGCTTGTAGGTACGTTATTTTCTGATTGATCTCTTCTCCTCTTCCAGATCCCAACCATTTGGAGATAATCGTTATTTCGTCCTCATTAAGTTTCAAAAGATCAGTCTCTTCTAAAAGGGAATAAATAAGATCTTTTGAATAAAAAGGATAACGTAGATTCACATCAAAAATACGGTATTTGCTTTTTTTGATTAATCCAAACAATGTGTGGCGCGATATTTCATTGCGGGCAATGAGCGATCCAAATACCAGCCCGGAAGCATTGGTTACTAATTTTTTTATATCGTCGGTACATTTAATATAATCCCAGGCAACGTCTTCAACAATTTCATATGAGATTTGCTCTGGCTCTGTTACTTTGACATTGACAGTAGAGGTGGGCTTATAAGCTGAGGTTGTGCAAAACTCATCACTTACACCTAATCTTTTTAATTCCTTTAATATTTCAATTCCATCCGGATCAGAGCCAATCTGAGTCACAATAGAACTATTGATCCCCAACTTATTTAAATGATAACAAACGTTTAGTGGCGCACCACCCAGTCGCCTGCCTTCTTTCAGATTATCCCACAGGATTTCACCGAAACAAACTATCTTCTGACTTTCCATAAATTTTTTGTGTGCTGTTCTTATAAATTTTTATGATATAACGGAATAGTGTTATTTATTGATATTTTTTCTGGAGTTTACCCTAGAAGTACATTCGATAATGGAATTTCTGAAAAATATAGCTTTTACTCTAGTTTTAATAAGATCTTTAACAGTAACCGTCATAACTGTTAATAAATTACTTATAATTAATACATTTAACATTTGACTTCCTTTAGAGATTCAGCAAATAAGATTAGCTTATTTTCATGTCTTTATTTAAAAGAATAATATATACAATTCTAGTCAAACTATGAATAAGTTGTTTAGTCCCATAGCTATCTATTTTTTATTAACAACTACTTCTAATTTTTGCGTTATGGGATCATCTTGTGGCCCCTTGGCAGTGATTGCCACAACATATCGGCCAGGTTTCATAAATGGATGATCTATTGAATTATACATTTTTACCGGAGGAGTTCCATCTCCAAAATCAATATAAACTGAACCAGTTGTATTGTGAATTCTATTCCAGAACATAACAGGCTCTCCAACTTTTACATTGCGGACAGGCGACTGATATATCCAGCCCCAGGCGACATTTCTTGCAATTGTACCGTTTTTATCAGATGGCCACACTCTCACTTGTAAGAAATCTCTGTCAACATCTCCATCCGTAGTTTCTACTAAGAGCTCTTCAGTATATAATCCTGGGGTGTTATATTTTACTTTTACTTTAGTGTTTTCAACTGTCTTTCCATTATGGAGTATCCACTTATAATCTTTAATCTTTTTCCCAGGTCTTGCAATCGATCGACTTCCGTCCAATTCGATCGTTTTTCCCGGCAATGTCCATTCGTATCCTCCAGCTATAGACAGAACCTCATCCGGATAATAACGAAAATAAGCTTCAATAAGATATGGAAAAAGAGATAAAAGTATTGGTTTATCATTTCTTTCATAATGCATTTCAAGATGTACATGAGGGTCATGTGTTTGATTTTTCCCTCCTAACCATGTACTTCCAGTATATCCCAATAAATCGCCCTCTTTAACCGACTTGCCTTTTTTCAAATCAGGTATAATATTTTCCGTATTCATGTGTGCATACCTAAAGACAACACCATCTTTATTTTTTATTATAAGGCCATTAGATGCACCGTCTCCATCGGGGAGAGGAGTCCCTACTACTTTGCCTGATACTACAGAATAAATAGGTAACCGATCGGGGATTGCGCCTCTATCTTCACCTCTATGATAATAAATGGGAGCATAAGGTACTAAAGCACCCCAAGTATTGTTGTAACTAGACGATCTAAACCTATAATTTCCAATATGATACCCTATATTGGTAGGTCCCCAAGGTTCATCTGCAAGGCAAACAGAGAATCTTGCATCTTTCTTCATTTCCTCCAGATTAAACAAATCGGCACCGTGAGCCCATGGCTTAATCGCTTCTACATATATCCTTACTCCTCCTACCGTTAAAGGTGATTCATAAGAACGGTGCGTGAGTTGAATTAATTTTCGATCAATTTCTACCTCTACTTTCGCACTGTTATAAAACTTATCTACACCATTTCCTTCCTCATCTAAATTCCAAAAGTTTGGAGACATATAAGGAGTCACTTTAACTAATTTAATGGTATGATTAACTACAGAATCGCTTATAGATCGCGTATAGTTATATTCTTCTCCAATATTTAACTCAAAAACGGTAGGATACCCTTTAATATTCATAAGGGTTTCTTCTTTTGAGATAGATTGTGAGAAGCAATTATTTGTGCTAATTATCAATATCATTAACCAGCACGAGATGATAAAACGTTTAGTAAACATCATAGTAATTCCATATTTTATACAAGAATAGCTTTCAACCTATCTATAATTATTCTTTTCTGTCATTAATTTCGAAATCTATTCTTAAAAACTCATGACAATAGTTGTCTATTTATTTATTTCTTCTTGGATTTTCTTTGCAGTCTTTAAATCTTGCTCCCATAAAGGGGATATTTTAGCTAGAAAATCCTTCAATTTATCATTACGGGCTTGAGGAATTAAAACATTCTTAAGGATTGAAACCGCTGCCCTATGAAAGGCAACCTCATTATCCACATAAGTAATGTCAAAATATTTTTGCTCCCTGGATTCCAGTAGTTTAATACTCTCCGACTTGTCCTTCAACAGGGATCTGGTTATTTCGTTTGTTTGTGTAGATAAAATTAGTTCTTTCTTTAGTGCTAATATCTGTTTAAAATGATTAGTATAATCTTGAATTATAGTTTGTGCAAACTCTTTAACTTCATTATTTTGAGTTCTATTCAGAGCAATTTCTCCATAATCCCTGTCAATTTTGCTTATAGTCTCAACTATAGAAATAATTTGAGGATCATTAAATTCTATCTGTTGCGCAAATGCATATGTGAAGAAAAAGATTAACACTCCCATAATCATGATTGTTTTTTTTACTCTCCCTTTCATAGTTTTTCTTCTTAAACTTAAGTTTTAAACGAATTAACGTTAAAACTCAATAAATAAATTTTAATTATTAAGATTGGCTCCATACCTTATTAAGGTTTCCCTTAGTTCTGGGATATCTACCTTTGATACATCTACGTCTGACTTAGCACATAATGCAGCTGCGACTCCTGCTGCTTGCCCGAGACCCATCGCTGAAGCCTGTACCCGCACTGAAGCAGAAGATATACCATCAGCGGAAAACGCTCGGCCTCCTACTATTAAGTTGGGAAAATTCGGAGCTATAAGACAACGATAGGGAATAAAAGCGGCGTCCTTCAAAAATTCACAACGCTGATTATTTGAAGAAGAAGAATGTATGTCAACAGGGTGGCAACCTCTTGAAATGGCATCAGGAAAGTCACGTGCTTCGATATACTCTTCACCTGTAAGCGTGTGTATACCTTGAATCCTACGCGTTTCGCGTGTACCCGCCTGTGGTGCGGTCATGACAAGATAAGCGTCCTTAAACGCGGGTACATTTTTTGTAAGAAGATCTACAAAAGCAAATACATCTTCCCGTAGATTGCATTCCGTTTCCGTAGCCTGACGGTTGTCTGCCATATTCGCATAAGTACGGGTCATGTTTACTAATGCAAGACCATGATCAAGTACCCCACAGTACCATGGGCCTCCAAACTTAGGGAGTTTATTCTTCTTGTTCATTTCTTCAAGTATTTTTCTCATATCCATATCATGGTAGTTTACACCTTGTTGACTATGACGAATCATTGGAAGTGAGTCTGTGTCCACTCCCCCCAGCATAAAAATTAGTGTTGCTGGCTGGAGTTCAGATTTCATAGGTTGCATCGGTACGCCAGCTTGATAGGAAAGATCGGCATCGCCAGTACAATCAATAAAATATTTTGCTGTGATAGCTTCTGCACCATTTTTGTTATCTATAATAACATGTGTCAGACGCCCATCTTCAGATTTTCTACATCCAGTAAGGTAAGAATGAAAATAAAGTGATACGCCTTCTTCAAGAACCATCCGCTGTGCAATAAGTTTATATTTTTCTGGAGAAAAAGTAATATTACCAATAGGTTTTTCTTCTCTTGCTCCACCAATTTCAATGAGCCGCTCTATAAACTCCCAAGGAATACCATCTATTATTCTACGGTCGTTATAGTTAAATACACTGATAGGTGCAACCAAACTTGCAGTAGCCATCCCGCCCAGAAATCCGTGTCGCTCAATAAGTGCCACGCGAGCACCCCCTCTTGCCGCAGCGATAGCTGCAATAAATCCTGAAGGCCCTCCTCCACAAACCACTACATCATATTCCGCAATTACCGGAATGTCTCGTGTTTGTGTTATATTTTTTGTTGTTTCTGCGCCTGATTCTTCCTTAAATTTTGTAGTATGTTTTTTCATGATGTTCAAATTCTATAATATTTTTATGTAAAAAACTGATTTTCTAATAAGCTGTTAGCCTTTTAAGGCAATTTGAATATTTAGCCTGAAAACAGGCTGTTCACCTTTAATCTTACAATTGAGACGAAGCCAGTTTCCAAAATGTTTCACCCGAATAAAATGGAGACCCTTTTTTGTTATAGGATCTGAAACAGTCCCCTCTTTCACCCAATGTACACCGTCATGTGAAATTTCTACTGCGGCAGTCAATACCGGATTATTGCCGGACAATTTCTCTACCGCTATAAAAAAGATGCATTCACTTGCCCAACCCGCTTCGTGCGGATTGGTTTGAAAATCGTGGGTAAAGTCTTTTTTTACTTCTATATGAGATGCATTAAATAATTGCATGTTTATTCTTAACTTAAAATAGTTTAATTAATCTTGTGATATTACAACAGAGTCGACAAAAAGGAATACACGTCGGTTAGTATCTGTTTCGATCCAGACGAGTGGATTCATTAAACCATTAATACGATCATAGGCTGGTACACAATAAATCGGATGCTGCTGCAGATCGAAGGTTTTATCCTGACATTGCATTTCAATATATTCCCTTTTCTCAGTATCGATCAGCAACCGTGCATATTGCCAATTGATTTTACAATCTGTTTCATTATAACACAAAGACTGATGCCCATTCGTAATATCTTTATGTCCATCATGTCTTCCATCTGCGTAACGGCGTCCAAACCAAAAAGGATCAACCCCTTTGATGCACCAATCTCCTTCTGTACCATACGCCCAGTCTTTATCGTCTTTTGAAGAAGGGTAAATGATCTGCCATTTTTTTTGGAGTTCTCCATCCACGGAGTTAAGATACCGGATGCCGGCAAAATACCGGTTACCACGTTCCTGTAAGTCCCAGCCTAGACCAAAGGCTCTTATTGAGGCTTCGTGAAGCCCTGGGAGAGTTCCTCTACCATCAACTTTATCTTGTTCGGCAGTAAAGCCAAACCACATTTCAAATTGTAAATATTTGCGTTTTAGGTGATGAAAAGAAAGTCTTTTTATCGCATGCCCTAAAGAGCCGGGTGCAGGAGGCTCATTATAAGGATTGGCGACCGGGCGTGTGGAAACTTTTAAGCTGTATTGACCTGAGAGTGATCCATGAGAACCTGGATAACGAAAAGTAGCCGTACTGAGCATAACTGGTGGCCACTGATGCTTCACCATGATACTGGGGCTTTCTTCAAAGTCTGGTGCCTCACAAAAATTAGGCATAATTTCCATCCAGCCATTAAAGCCTGTATTGAAAACATCGTGAACCAATACCTTCTGGAGAGGTTGAAAACGAGATAAAAATGTATTATCCATAAATCATTTAGTTTGTTTTTAATTTTGACTTCTTATAATAATATATAGCAAGCACAATAGTAGACACTCCTATAAATATGGACGCAAACAATAACATTCGCCCTCGGTCGTTATCGTCTTCAAAAGCGAGTATAGCCATTGTTATTCCGATTGCCATATATGTTCCCATCATTATCTTAATCGCCATAGAAGAATACAGTGAGCCAGCCTCCTTGCTCTTTTGCTTTTCCTTTTCATCTTGTACTTCTCTCTGCTTTGATATTTGAATGAATCGATTCCACCCTTTATCTTTTTCTTTTTTCCATAAAAAGAGTTCCATGATAACCAAAATAGTGGAAGGCACTACAAAGCCAATAAAAGCATCTACGAATTCAACCTGTTTGCTGACAATCTCATCAAAAAAACCAGCTTTTATTACAAAACCAAGTAAATATGTTATGCCCATAGACAGCCACACCGCTTTTGATCCGATACGTCTGGAAAACAATCCCCATATAGATGGAATAAAGAGGGGTGAAATAACTAACGTTAATATGGATACAACAACGCGTTCTGCTCCGCCAAAATAGGGGATCATAACAGCTACTATTGTGATAATCAATCCGTATACATACGTAAATAATCTGCCAATAGTGATTAAAGTCTTGTCAGAAGCTTTTGGGCGAAGAGTCCGGAAAATGTCATAAGCAAAAACATTGGCGAAGACATTCAATGTCCCTGATACGGTACTTAGTGTCGCAGAGATCATTGCTGCTAACATTATCCCCAGCATTCCTACACCCAGAATATGCTGGCTCATCAACATATAGGACTGCTCGGGATTCACATCTGGGTTAATAGTACGATAAACCAAAGTGGGGGTATACCATAAAATAGGGGTAACGAGGTATAAAATACCTACCAGATAGGCACTCTTTTTTGCATCTCTAACGGAAGGCACGCTGATATAACGCTGTACAAATGCCCAGTCGCCACCGATCATGAAGAAATTAAGAAAGAGCCATAAAACCATCCATCCCCATGAATACTGATCACTAAACAGGGAAAAGAAACCTTCTGGTGCATTTGCGATGAATTCGTCGACACCTCCTACACTTTCAAATGATAAAGGCACCATAATTAAGATCATTCCAAAGAGTACGGCAAATTGAACTACATCTGTCATTAACACGGCTAAAAAACCTCCGGCAGCCGTATAAATGAACGTGATAATTCCCAAAAACAAAACAGCGTATGTCACAGACATGTGGCCTGTTTCTGAATCCACGAGAAAGTGATTTTCCGGTAACGGTATGAGTGCCACAGCCATAATAGCAATGGCATATAAACCTACTGCCATATGAACTCCCTTTCCGATAATCCCGATAATTGTATAAAATCTGACAATAGATTTATCGAAGCGTATACCTAGGTACTCTGCAGGGGAATTGATTTCCTGCATTGACCATTTCCCAACGAGAAACCGACCGACAAAAATAGAGGCGACACCCAAGACCATGCCGATAGTGACGGCGACAATCCCTGATTTATATGCCACCCCTCCCCATACAACAAAAGTACTTGCCGAGAAAATAGTCATGTATGTAGATAATCCAGATAACCACCAGGAAGAATTTCTCCCGGCAATAAACATATCTTCAGATTTTTTTATCCGTTTGCCAAGTATACCGCCCAGTAATAATAGACCTGCGAAATATATGAGGATAATTATATAATCAGGAATAGTCATGATGTATAAAAACAGTGTTAATTGTGATACAGTGATTGCAGAAAAACCTTTGTTTTATGCAAAACGATACGAATGTTACCCTCCTTTATTTAGGTAAGAAAGACAATTGTCTATTTACTTTTAAAAGGACCAAATACTTGTTTGATAAGGTATTTTTCATTGGAATCATCGAGCGAATACACAGAGTACTCTTCGCCACCCGGAGCAACCCGAACTACAATATGACCATTCGTACTTCTTAATTTAGCGGCATTAGCACCTAGTTTTTCTCTATTAGAGGGATCTAGATTTGTCAGAAATATTTTGCACGAATTATTCGCATCATAAAATCTCTGAACAGTTTCAGGATTGGGATGAACATCTCTCCAAGGATGGCATAATACTACTTCAGGTTTCAATTTATTAAGTAAAGTAGAACTATTTGTGTTAGAAGTTCCATGATGGCTAGCTTTCATGACATCTACTTGGGAAACTACCTCTGCTATCGGAGCTTCAATATCCTTCCAAGGATGTTGGGTTCTCCCGTTATACTGAATATCCCCTCCTGTGAAATAATCAAATTTTCCATAAGAAAGTTGAAAAACATTACTAAAAATATTTTCATTAGGTTCAGCAGCATTCAATTCAATTGAATCTTCGGGAAGCCTACTTGTCGACTCAATTCCATTTCCGGTCCAAACCTCTCCATTAACAGCAAGATTTCGAATTTCAAAATCTTTATATTTTGAAGCATTTTTCTTTAGAATAATTTGATCGTTCCTCCCGGCCTCGAACTGTTCTGCAGAAGCATTATGAGCATCTTTAGCCCAATTGAAAAATTTAATATAGTTAGATATTAATGCAGTTGGTTTTCTATCCCAAGGGTAATCATAGTCGGGATAACCTCTATCCATAAGTAGATCGAACGGAATTTCCACTCCGATTTCTGTAACTCCATTCTTTGTGAAGTTTCCATCTGGGCCAAGGGGCATAGAACTACTTTCCCCTCCCATATGATCCGGATGGAAATGACTGATAAGAATATAGTTTAATCTCTTATTATCGCTAGGCAGGAAGTGTTTGATATAATTTGAGATCGCTTTTCCTGATGAGATGTTATCATTCGGCTTTCTCGGCGGCGGCGGAAACTCATTATTAGGAGAAATAAGAGAACTAGAAGCATCTACCATCATTGTGGTGCCGTCCGGCAAGATAAAAAATGTACTTTCCCCACGACCAGTATTAATGGCATGAATATCTAGATACCCTTCTTGCCAATCAGGTAAAACCTCACCAATTAAAGAATCTATCGGATCCTTTTTGTCTGGATCACCTTCATTTGAATTTTTGTTTTCAGCTTTACCGCATGCTATTAATAGCATCAGTAGTAGTAAATTAATCCATTTTATTTTTCGCATGATTGTATATTTATTTTAGTATCAAAAATTATTTCTTTTTTATTTATATTATTTCTAATCAAAGATCATTTTCATGTGAATTTCGTTTATTCTTTATAATAAACCGCTACTTCATCAATTATTGGTCTTGCTCTGGAATTATTTTTACTGATTCTAAAGCGTACAGGCCCTTCTAAATCTAAGTCGTATTCTAGGGAATATTGTTTCTCTATGTCATCAATCAATATATCATCGCTTAGTTTAGTCCAGGTGCCTCCTGAGTCTTGAGAGTATTCAACGGTTATTACAATAGGCATTCCGTCAATTTCGTTCGCATTAGTTCTTGTTGCGGCACCACATATAAAAGAAAATTTAGAAGCACCGTTAGGTAGATCAAAATCCATCTCCAAGTATGCATTTTGGTTGGGGGCCATCATCGTGGCAAAGTCTCCGACTTTATGTATCAGCGCAGTACCTGAATTTGTGGTATAAGCTTGCTTCATGATCCATTCGCCGGTGGGGAATACATCCGATTGCTTACCCGTAGGTCCCTCAGCCGTATACGAACTTTTTCTATCCCCTTCTTCATGGACTTCCCATCCTTCTGGAAAATTAGGATACAGTTCTGGTTCTTCAAAATCTTTATCTACCACTCCATATTTGGGCATAATCCGCGCAGGTTCCTGATCATCCATAATATATACCCAATCGCCTATGACTGGATTTTCGGCAGAGTTAAAGTTAGCACGTACTCGAAGGTAGTAGCCATCAGCCTCATTTAAGCTACTAAAGCTATAAAAATCCTTTGTTACTGTCGTGTATGCATCCATTGGAGAGTCACTTTCCTTGGATTCTAACAACTGTACCGTATAGGAGACTGCGTTTTCAATACGATCCCATGCCACCGTAATACTAGTATTGGAATAATCAGATAAATGAACGTTTTTTGGAACCTTGTCCTCAAAATTATCTATAGTGGGAATACTTTCATTTTTACAAGAAAGTGCTGTTAATAATAAAGTAAGTGTTATTGTATAATAACAGCAATATATCATTCTCTTTTTCATATCATCCTAATTTAAAAATGGTTACTTAAAACTTGAGGGCTTATTAATCTAATACCCTGGATTATTTTTCCCCAAATTTTCATTGATTTGGCCCTCTGTCGTTGGAATGGGCCATAGATATTGTTTAGAAGTGAAGCTTCGTTTAGTCACTGCCCTAACCTTTCCAGTATTAATTAAGGGTTGTAAATCTACTAGTCCATTTTCATCAATAACCGGGAGAGCTTCTTTTGGGAAGAAATAATCTCCTGAAGCGATATTTTTCTCCAATCCAGCTTTTTGAGGAAGGGCGACAACTGGTCGTTTTAACACAGTTTCAGCCAGTTCCCACCTAATTAAATCAAAATACCGCCTATTTTCCCATGCAAGTTCCATACGGCGTTCAGTACGTATAATGGTCCTTAGTTTGTCTTGATTGGTCTCATTAATAGATGGGTATGACGAGACAGCGTTCGGATCAACTTTATAAGCTCTGGCGCGAATCTGGTTAAGTGCATCAAGGACAGATTGATCTATCTCATCTAATTCCATCTTAGCTTCTGCATACATGAGAAGTACATCAGCATACCTCATGACTATAAAATTAGGATCCGCTTGTTTGTCACCTGACCAGGACTCATCAACTCCTTTTTTTAAGTCCAATCCATTATAAGAAGCGAATTGGGAAGCGAGTTGAGTTTCCTGATTGGTAACCATTTTACCACTAGAGAGTTCTAAAACTTGAGTAGCACCCGGATCATATATATAGCCTAGATGGGGTGTCCCAAATTCTACAATCGTTTCGGATATTCTGGGATCCCTGTTTTTAAAAGGATTTTGAGGATCATAAAGGGGTGATTTGTCTATGGGTAGGCCGTCTTCACATATATAAGAGCAAAAAAGTTCCCATGAAGGTTGTGCCGTACTAGTTCCACCTACATATCGAGGTATAAAAGATGTCGTGGTAAGAGTAGGGGTGCCCGTTAATTCTATAGACTGAGGTAAGACGAATATAAATTCAGGAGAAGAACTGGTAGAAGTAAGAAATAATCTTCCATAATCCGAATCTAAAGAATAGATACCAAGCTCTATACATTCACTAGCGGCATCTTTAGCAACATCGTAATCTAACATCCAAGTAGCTGTTCTCGCTTTGAAGGCATATGCAGCCCCTTTCGTGATTCTTTGATAATTACCGTCGGGGTCTGGCAAATACTTAGCTGCTGTATCATAATCTTCATAGATCTGTTGAAGAATTGTATTCTTATCGGTACGTCCCGTTTCAAATGCTTCCTCAATTGTAATATCACCGGTTAGAAATGGAACGTCTCCATAAAGAAAAATAAGATAGGAGTAAAAGCTCGCTCTAAAAAAGCTTGCTTCTCCTTTGAATTGATTCAATTTTTCTTCGGGAATGTTTTCTGGAGCGCCATTTAAATTTTTTAAAATCGAATTAGCTCTTGCAATACCTTTATATGTATTAATCCAGGTGTTTTTCGAATCAGCCCAGTCACTTGTAATTGTACCTGCCACATAATCATATAAATACTCTCTTTGATTCCAATCGTCAGTAAATCTATCCGTATTATAAACTCTTGTCGCTTCTACATGCCAGAGGGCTGGACGATATAAGTCATTTAAGGCTAATTCAAACTCTTGCTCAGTGGAATACCAGTTACCACTGGATCCCTCAGATAATGGGTTTAAATCTAATTTTTGACATCCAGTGATATATATGGATGACAACAAAATAATTATAATAATCTTCTTCATTTTTCTTTAGTTTAATTATAGTTTAATTGATATTCCTCCTGTCCAAGTTCTGGCAATGTATGCAGAGGTTGCAGCTTCCGGATCCCACCCTTTTGGATAGTGATTAAAAGAAAAAGGATCAGAGACTGTCGCGAAGACCCTAATATTTGATATTTTTAAATGTTTTGTTATTTTTTCAGGTAACGCATATCCGAGACTCAAATTTTTCAGCCGGAAATATGAGCCATCAAACAACCAAAAATCTGATAAACTATAATTATTTCCATCATAACCGATTTGGGACAAGCGAGGGAACTCTGCTTGTTGATTCTGCTCAGGTGAATTGAATTCACTGTAATAACTTCCATCTATGAATTTAGGAAAAGTGTACCATGCTGTAGTCTGATAAGTCATATCAGCAGTCAAACGGCTAAGCTGCTTCCCAACACCTTGAAACATTATAGATAAATCAAAGTCTTTGTATCCTAAATCAATAGTGCCGCCGTATTCATATCTGGGTAAAGAACCTCCTAAAGGTACTTTATCATAGGTAGGGTCGATAATTCCATCAGGTTCCCCATCAGGCCCATTTATATCTTTATATTTCACGTCGCCTGGTTTTTCTGTGCCGCTCAATAGGGGAGAAGTATCTACTTCATTTTGCGTCTGGAACAATCCATCCGAACGATAACCATACCATTCGTTGTATTCTCCTCCTTCTTGTATAATTTTATCACCTAAAAACACGATCCCCGATAGATCTCCCATGACAGACTTATAGTCAGATATATGTGTGCCTATTGAATATCTAAAATCACCTATTTGATCTCTCCATCCCAAGCTTAACTCCCATCCTTTTGTATGCATTTTACCTGCATTTTGAAAAGGCAGGCCATATCCCATAAATCGGGGTATAGCAAGTTGTAGTAGCATATTTCGTGTCTCTTTTTTATAATAATCAGCGGTGACAGACAGCCTATCGTTAAATAATGTGGCATCTATACCAATATTTTTTGTGTCAGTTGTTTCCCAAGTAATGTCATCAATATTATAATCGGTTTGTGCAGCTGTAGTGCCCGAAATTATTTTATCCCCGTCAAAAAATAATACGTTATTGAAATTCATAATCGCCTGATATGGGTAGTTTCCGATACGTTCATTACCTAATTCCCCCCATGAACCTCTAATTTTAAAAAAGGACAAAGAATTCAGGTTCATTCTCTTTATGAACGACTCCTCTGTGACTACCCAACCGGCAGATACAGATGGGAATAGTCCCCATCTATGTTCCTTTGCAAATCTGGACGATCCATCATAACGAATATTTGCTTGCAATAAATACTTCTTATCAAACTCATAGTTTAACCGGCCAAAAAGAGATCGATATGCTGTTTCATTGGCGCTTCCGCTATTTTGGAGGAAATCCAAATTTCTCCTATCCAAATAAGGGAACTCGGAGAGAGCAAGATAATCAGAGCTAGCTGTCAAAGTCTCCGCACGCCTATATTCATCTTCATATCCAACCATAACAGAGATATCATGGGCGAGATCAATATTAGTTTCATAATTTGCATACAATTGCTTGGTTAATCTCCTTGTGTCCGGACGAGATTCAGTTAAACTATTTGTAAGGTTGCTGTTTATATAACCAGCGAACTGTGTTCGATCATCGATATCATAATATGGAACCTGTTTCACAAAATCTTTAGCCTTAGTCTTTAATATAGTAGGAGCAAATACACCTGTAATCGTTAAGTTGTTAACAGGCCTTACTTCTAATGCAAATCTTCCGTAGAATTGCTCTTTCTCGTTATTGTTAAATCCGCCATAATTTAATCGTGCCCACATATTTGTTCCCGATCTTCCAGGTGCTGTTGTACCATCGGACCAATACGGAATTGCCAAAGGTCCGTATTTATAACCTGTTACAAAAGGGTTCGCCGTAGGGCTTTCATCATGGTTAGAGAGATAATATGTATTAATCTTAGCCGAAATATACTTATTAATCTTAATATCAGTGTTAATGCGTGCAGACAACCTTTCAGTGGACTTGTATTTATATAAACCATCCATATAATCATAATTTAAGGATGCTTTCATTTTTACAACTTGATTACCATAATTCAATGAAAGGTTATGTTTTGTAAAAAGAGCGCTGTTTTTAAGAAGTTCTTTTTGCCAATCCGTAATTGGATATTGGTCAGGATCAAACTTGTTATTCCACTCGTAGTCTTCGATAAAATCTTTTTCATAAACAGGATCTTCCTCTCCTTCAATATTTCCTCCATCATTCCATGCTACCTCATTAATCATTTCCATATAACGTTTGTAATTAACAGGTTCAGGTAATTGGGTGGGTGAAATAGTACCAGCGTTACCTACATATTCCAGGCTTACTTCATTACCCTGTGACTGCTTAGTGGTTATTAATATGACTCCTGCGGCCGCTCTTGCTCCATAAATAGAGGCTGCTGAAGCATCTTTAAGTACAGAAATACTTTCTACATCGTTAGGGTTTATTCTATCAATACTCTCAACCGCAATCCCATCGACTAAAATTAGTGGATTACTATCTCCAATTGTAGTGATCCCTCTTACCCTAATTGTTCCCGAATTTGATCCCGGAATACTGCTGTTTCTAGTTACCGTCATACCGGGTACGAGTCCTTGTAAAGCTGTTGATAGTTGCGTTTCATTTTTTTGTGAGACATCTTTACCATCAATTACAGTTACAGAACCTGTTAAATCCTTTTTTTTAGCGGTTCCATATCCAATAGCGACTACTTCTTCGAGGTTTGTCGCGTCAGCTTCCAGTGTTACATCTACTTTATCGCTTGATCCGAGTGTTATTTCCTGAGGCTTCATGCCGATATAAGTAAAGAGCAAAACCGAAGGTGTAATATCTGGCACATTGATGCTATAGACACCAATATCATTTGTTGCCGTAGAAACATCGCCGTCTTTTACACTGACACTTACACCCGACAGTGGTTCCCCGCTTTGATCCGTCACTTTTCCACTGATCTCTCTGTGGCCGGTTTGTGCCGATAGAGTCACAGAGATAAGTAGCAGATAAATGATTCCAAATAATTTGCTAACTTGTTTTTTCATGTTATTTAAGGTTATGGTGAATAAATATTTAATAATTGCTTTTTAGTTTTTATTCAAATCTTTTTCGAACCCATTCTTTGAATCCCATATCGTTCAACCCACTTATATGTGATAAGAAGCTTTCAGTAAAGGGAGGGTGTTCTTTTACGTCTCCGAACACTTCGGTACGATTCAAAAAAAGAAGGGGATCATGCTTTTGTTCAGCTTGTGAAATACTTTCCATTAAAAGGGAAGCCATCTCATCCTGAATAGAATAAGGAGCAGTAAGGTTCAATTTTAGATATTGATACCAACTGGCTACGATAAGGGCAGCGATATGGACAGACCGATGTCCTTTAAGCTGATCAGTAACAACCGGAAGTATAAACTTCGGAAACTTTGCAGAACTGCCCGAAATAATTCTGGCGACTTCGTCTTTGATATACGGGTTTTTAAACCTTTCAATGAGTGTGTTTTTGTATTCGTTCAGATTGATCCCCGGTACCTCTTCCAAAGTGGAAGTCGCCTCTTCATCCATGTATCTTTTAAGTAAAGTTGTTATAATAGGATCTGAAACACTCTCGTAAATGTAACGATAGCCTAATAAATATCCTGCCAATCCTACTAACGTATGTCCGCCATTCAAGAGACGGATCTTCATTTTTTCATAGGGTGAAACGTCTGGTACCATCTGCACGCCCACTTGTTCCCATTCAGGTCTGTCGGCTATAAAGGAATCTTCAATAATCCATTGATAAAAAGACTCACAGATCACCGGCCAGCCATCGCTAATTCCGTAATGGTTTTTAAGCTTGGTTTTAAGATTATCATTTGTCACAGGTGTAATACGGTCTACCATACTATTCGGAAAAACTACATTTTCTTCTAACCACTCTATCATTTCGGGATCAGCTTTCTTTATAAATGCATACAGCATCTGGCGTGTGATATCACCATTGTGTTCGATATTATCGCACGATTGAATGGTCAGCCCTTTTACTCCTTGTGTTTTTCGGAGTCTTAGAGCATTAAAAAGATACCCAAAGACGGTTTTCGGCTCTTCCGGGTGCCGGAGATCCCATAAAACCGCTTCATTATCCCAATTAAAATGACCGTCCGGAGTAAAATTATAACCTCCTTCGGTAATAGTAAGTGTTATGATCCGGGTCGATTCGTCGGCCATCTTTTGAACAACAGCCCCTGGGTTTTCGGGTGCATATAACAGCTCTGTGATAGATCCAATGACCTCTACTGAGAACTTTCCTTCAGTACAGGGAATCATTAATGTATATAATCCATCTTGTTCGGATAATACTTCATAAATCTTTCGGTCAGATGGTAGCAGGGCTATGCCGCAAATACCCCAATCTTTTGCCTGTCCCTGTTCCAATAAACGCTGTATATAATACGCTTGATGCGCTCTGTGAAACCCGCCTACTCCGATGTGTACTATCCCTGTTTTTACTCTTTCCCGCTCATATAAAGGTGTTTTAATATATGCCGGCAGATGGGCAAGGTTTTTAGAATTTAGTTTTATTGGTGACATCATTTTAGCGAGTTTTGATCTTGTCCGGTTTGATTTTTATTTAGGCAGTTTGCTTGAATCCTGTGCGACGATATGGGTGCCAAGCACGATGCTTTTCGCAAATTGATTCCCATTAATTAATGAAAGTAATACTTCCACTGCCTCATGCCCCATTTGTCTCAGAGGTTGTTCAACATAGGTGATGCTGGTATGAAATATTTTGTAGGCATCGGCTTTGTCAAAACAAACAATACCCATTTTTTTCGGTACTTTGACATTGTGTTCAACTAATACGGCCAGACCTTCCATAGCTATTTTGTTTGTAGAAAAATAAATCAGATCGGTTCCGTTTTTCAGTAAGTTGAGCATCTGACCTTCTATTTCATCTGACAATATATCTTCTTCAATTTCTACCACTTCTGGACTCTGCATGCCCAGCAGTTCCGTAGATGCATGCTTAAACCCTAGTGTCCGCTCCTTCATATGATATAAGTCTGTGCTTAACGTCACCATAGCGGGCTTTTTAAATCCGTTTTCAGTAATATGCTCTACTACGGAATATGAAGCTTGATAATTGTTGATACCGATAGTATTGATGTTAACCACCTCTGGAAAGTGCCTGTCGATCAGTACAAATGGAATGTGCTGCTCTCTCAAATAATTTAATGTGGCTTCTGTACCCTTGGGCGCTGCTAAAATAATTCCATCCACTTGCCTACTCAACATCACATGCACCAGTTCTTTAAACTTATCTGCATTTTCATCTGCGCTCCCAAATATTACATTATAGTTATGTCTTTTCGACTCATCTTCGATATATCTCGCGATATTAGAATAAAATAAGTTCGAAATATCAGCAATAATCAAACCTAAGGTATAAGTCTTGTCTTTCCTTAAACTTTTTGCGATTTGATTAGGAAAATAGTTCATCTTTTTTGCCATTTCCTTGATTTGGTTAGCTTTATATTCGCTTACCCTTCCTTCATGTTTATTGTTTAATACATAGGAAACTATTGCTATTGAAACACCTAAAGCATCAGCGATATCTTTCAAAGAGGTTTTTTTTCTCATTTTAAATTTTAAATAAACATAATAGGTTAATCGTTTAACTGTTTTTATGTAAAAATAGTTAAGCTCCTCATCTTAATTTGAATTTATTTTCCATAATTAACGCAATGAAATTAATTTATAATCACTTTATATTATTCATGTGATTGAAACATGCTTTTTATCTGGCTATTCAGTTGCTTAGAAATGTAAATACTAATAGAATAACATACTTATCTTAAGTTCACACAACAAATATAGTTAATCGTTTAATCAACACCAAACATTTTATTCTATTTTTTTAAAAAAGATAAAATAACCTAACAATATGAACCTACTTATGCGGCCAACTTACTTTTTAAACGGATTGTTAATCATTAATTGAAGAGTTTGTTCCATTCCGATTTGTTCCCGTCTTTGCTTCCGAAGTGAATAACCTCGGTATTAAACAAAATATATCTGAAATTAAATGTGGAGGTAATCCAGTTACGATTGGATTCCTGCAGAGGTAAACTGTAAATCAAACAACCTTCTGTAATATCCGTCTAAATTCAATAATTCTTGATGGCTTCCCATTTCTTTTATTTCGCCTTTATCTAAGACAATGATTTTATCCGCTTTTTGTATAGTAGAAAGTCTATGAGCGATGACGATAGCGGTTCTTCCTTTCATCAAATTATCTATTGCTATCTGAATCATTTCTTCGGTTTCGGTATCTACAGAAGCAGTAGCCTCATCCAGCACCAATATTTTAGGATCATGTACTAAGGCCCGGATAAAAGAAATCAATTGAGCTTGCCCTGCAGAAAGGGTAGCGCCGCGCTCTTGTACCTGATAATCCATTCCGCCGGGCAAACGCATAATAAAATCATAAGCGCCTACTTTTTTGGCCGCTTCGATTACATCTTTTCTCTTTATATCTGGATTATGCAAGGTGATATTATTAAAAATACTGTCAGAAAACAAGAAAACATCTTGGAGGACCGTACCTATATTTCTGCGTAAATAGTTGAGTTCATATTGACGTATATCAATATTGTTTAATAAGATTTCTCCTTTGTTTATTTCATAGAAACGACTTAAAATATTGATCGTAGAAGATTTTCCGGCGCCAGTAGCACCTACTAATGCTACCGTTTCTCCTGCTTTCACATGAAAAGAAATATTTTTTAATACCCAGTTTTCCTCTATATAGGCAAACCACACATTCTTAAACTCAATTTCTCCGCGTAAGGCTTCAGGTTGCAACTCTCCTTCATTGGGCGTAAAAGCATCTGTATCTAATACGTTGAAAATCCGCTCCGCAGATACCATACCCATTTGTAAGGTATTGAATTTATCAATCAACTCGCGGATCGGTCTAAAAATCATGTTTATATACATGATAAATGCGACGACAACTCCCGGAGAAATGTAATCAGCCAGTATTTGCTTTGAACCGTACCAAACTAATAAGCCTAAAGCTACAGCAACGATGACTTCCATCACCGGAAAAAATATGGAAAAATACCAATTGGCGCGGACATGCGCGTCTGTGTGCTTTTTATTGATTTTTTTGAACTTGTTCATTTCCTGCTCTTCTCTCGCAAAATACTGAATGATGCTAATGCCGGAAATATGTTCTTGTAAAAAAGTATTCAGATTGGAAACCCATAAGCGAACATCTTTAAAAGCAGACTTCATGGCTTCTTTGAAAATATAGGTGGCGATAACCATCAAAGGTAAAGGAATTAAAACGATAAGAGTTAAACGCCAGTCTGTGAAAAACATAACCATGAGAATAACAACAAGCTGCAGTAAATCCCCGATAATCTGTATCAATCCTTCTGAAAATATATTAGCGATAGTTTCCAGATCAGAAACTGTACGCGTAATCAATCGGCCAATAGGAGTGTTGTCAAAGTACTTCAAACGAAGGCTTGTGATATGGTTAAACACCTGGACACGTATGTCCCGAATAACCGATTGCCCCAGGGTATTCGTCATAAGGGTATGAAAATAACGGATAACGGTTTGCAGCAGTAGCAAAGCTATCATCAGCAGTAACATGGTGTTTAGCCCCGAACTGTCGCCCAACAAGATATATTTATCTAAAGTGTTTTCTATCAAAAGTGGCAAAGCAGGAGCTACTGCAGCTAAAGCAATCGTTAAAACAACAGAAACCCAAAAAATAGACCTGTACGGCCGCATATAGCGTACCATTCTTCGGAGGATTTTACTGTCGTATGTTTTTCCGGTTATTTTGTCTTGTGCCAATGTTTATTTCTTTTTTTGATAAAGATAAATAAAGTTAAAGATAAGGATATTTTACTGCTGTTAAATATAAGCCATGCGCTGGGACAGATGAACCGGCCATGCTTCTATTCTTACTCTCTATTATTTCCGTAATATACGGGGCCGATTTTGAAGAGAGTCCGATTTCTAAGCAGGTGCCTACAATAGCTCTTACCATATTGCGCAAAAATCTGTTTGCTGTAATATGAAATACCAAAGAGTCACTTTCCCATTTCCATTCTGCTTTCTTGATCGTACAAATATTGGTAAAAACTTGTGTTCGGCTTTTGCTGAAGCAAGAAAAGTCCTTTTCTCCTAATAGGAGTTTAGCCGCTTTATTCATTTTTTCTATATTTGGTTTTTTACGTTGAAAACTCGAAAATTCTTGTAAAAATGGATTTTTAGAAAAATGCATACGGTATTCATACGATCGTTCTGTGGCATCGAATCGAGCGTGCGCATCAGCTGCTACTTTCAAAATGTTTTTTATAGCAATATCTCTGGGCAAAAGCGAGTTTAAAGAATACAGAAATCTTTCCTCTTTGTTTATTCCCCCCAGTTTTGTTGTGTCAAAGTGAGCGTACATTTGCTTGGCATGCACTCCAGTATCTGTTCGGCCTGCACCTATTGTTAGAACAGGTTCTTGTAGTAGTACCTCCATTTTGCTGTGCAATATGTCTTGCACGGAAACAGCATTTTTTTGAATTTGCCAACCGTGATAAGCTGTGCCTTTATATGCAATCTCCAAAAAATATCTATATTCTTTTTTACTCACAGCACAAAGTTAAGGATTTCGATGCTTTCTTATGGAGATTTTTATAAAGAGATAGAATCTAAAATTGTAATTTTTCGAGAATATGGTATCTTTGTTTATAAGGATCTCTTTTTAAAACAAATATATGATACAGCGCATTCAAACTTTATGGCTATTTCTTAGCGGATTAACAATTTTTGGACTTTTTTTATTTCCTTATGTAAATTATATAGATTTACAGATTGAAGTATTGGGAATATATGGCTCTATAGATAACGAGATACAGAAAATTGAATCTCATTATCTGCAAACAATTATGACAATAATTACAGGGCTTTTGCCTTTGTTTATAATATTCAAATATAAAACCCGGAAATTACAACTCAGACTTATCTATTTAGCCATAGTTATGGTAGTATTACTGGGAGTTTGGATGTACACTACAGCAGGCTCCATTTTGTCGGATGCCAATCAGTTTTTGGGTGCGAAAAATATTGGAATAGGCTTTTTTCTGTTGCCTATAGCCATATTATTTTTAGTTTTAGCCATTAACGGCATCATAAAAGACGAAAGACTTATAAAATCAGCAGATAGATTGAGATAAAATTGTGCATATATGAAAAGGGAATTCTTTATAAAAATAAAATGGAGTCTGCTGGTGTGCTTGTTATCACTAGGAGTCACTTATGCCCAAGTAGATACGACTAAAATTATCATAGACGATATACAGATTGACCTGAAAGAAATAACAGTAGATAAGGAAAAAGAAGCAGTTGAAGTTGCCTTGTATTTGATTTCTTATGAAAAAAAACCACGGGAATTTAGATTAAACACTTTTGCAAGTCAGCTAATTGACGATAAGGGTAAGGGGCACATGTTTTCGACTATACAATTGGATCGGGTGATGGTACAGGCAGAAACGAGGCAAAATTATTTAGACTATCTGCTAAAACATAATAAGCCCGTTGAATTAGTGATTAACTATGTTAATTGGCCTGAGGATACACATTCGGAATATGTGAAACTTGTGTTCCAGGAAAACAGCAAAGAGGGAAAGTTCTTAGAAGTGGAAGTCCCGTTATCCGAGGAACAAAAAGAGGAATAGCTTTAATTTTAAAAAAAAGATCGTTTCAGAATACTGCTTAAACTCAAAACGCAGCAATCAGAAGGAATAGGGAGGGCTTCTGCTTCCGCTCCGCTGTCGAGGGATTATCTGTATTTAAATTGTTGTCTGTCGGCTCTTTTCATTTGCTCACGCATCATTTTTATTTGTTCGTCCATAAGGTTGTTTTTGTCAGCTTTTTTGGCTTCTTTCAAGAGCCTTTCTGCCTCTCTTTTATTGCGTTTTGCCATAGCAATTCCTGCTAAACTAAGTTTTGCTAAAGCTACATTGTGACCCATATGTATACCTAAAGAGAGAGCCTTTCTAAAATATTTTTCTGATTTTAACGGAGCTCTTTGAGACTCTACCATTCCAAGCAGCATATGGTAATATCCATGCTGTGCGGAAATTAATTCCTTTTCATGATTTTTAATCTTTAACAGCCAATGCTCGGCTTTCGGCATGTTCTCTTTTCGTAAATACCATTGAGCAATCAGCATTTTTTCATTAAAAAATACAGTAACCCACGCTAAAATAACGATAAATATACCTAAGATACCCCATCCCCAATGTCCTGTCCAAAATAAGGCTACGAGACCGATGGTCAGCAGACTACAAATAATAATTCGAGTTAAATTTGTCATTTTAAACCTAAAAATTTACTTTACAAATATCTGTTAATTTCATTTGGAAAACAAGGTATTATACATAAGATTCAAAAAACACTATTTTTTATGACTAAACCATACCACGAGAGCTGGGACTCTATTTTTCAACATGAATTTGATAAACCTTACATGCAGTCACTTTTACTCTATGTAGAACAAGAAAGATCACATAAGGTTGTGTTTCCGCCGGCTGATCTTGTCTTTAATGCATTTCGGCTGACCCCACTTTCTCAGGTTAAAGTTGTTATCCTAGGACAGGATCCTTATCACGGAGTGGGGCAGGCTCATGGCTTGTCTTTTTCGGTTCCTCCAGGGGTAACACAGCCTCCCTCTCTAAGAAATATTTTCAAAGAGCTGGAAAAAGAAATTGAAAGTTTTCAAAAGCCCATAAGTGGAGATTTGACAAGCTGGGCCGAACAAGGGGTTTTGCTGTTGAATGCAACTTTGACCGTGCGTGCTCATCAGGCCGGTTCCCATCAAAATAAAGGGTGGGAGCAATTTACTGATAGTATAATCCGGTATGTATCGTCTTGTACCGAACATGTGGTTTTCATGTTATGGGGAAGATATGCAGGCATGAAATCAACTTTAATTGATGCGCGCAAACATTTGATATTGCAATCAGCTCATCCTTCGCCTTTTTCGGCTCACAGAGGTTTTTTGGGTAACAATCACTTTACAAAAGCAGATCAATACTTGCGTAAGCATAATCGAAAACCTATCAATTGGAACTTGCCTGCTGAAGATTAAGGTATGGGGTGTGCTGTGCTTTTTTAGCTTGATCTTGATCTACCGTTGTTTTTATTTTTAAATGTTTGACTTTTATTTTACGGTTATCTTGCGTTTTAATATGAGAATATAATAAGTGGCTATCGTAAGTAATTTTAAGGGTAGCCATCCGATCAATGGTTTCTTCTGGCTTGCCGATCGCTGTATATTCGAATTTTCCATGAGATGTATATCGGGTTATTTTTATCTTGTCGTTTTCTTCCCGGTTTAGTTCATACCACGCGCCATCTCCCACGCCTCCTAAATATTGTGCATTTTTGGAAAGTGATATAGGTTTTGACTTATATTCCATCCAACCTATACTTATATCTTCTCGAATTTCTTTCGATTTATCGGAAGATACATTGTCTCCGAGCTTTTTTAAAAGAAAAAAGAAAGACTGCCAACGGTTCATTCTAAAGTGTTTTAACCCCTCTTCGGGAGAATAGGAATATATCATTCTGTCCTTCACCCCATTTACCACATTGCTGATAGGGCTGGATTTAATGGTTTCCGGTAAGTTAATCCCATGCCAGAAATGAAACCTTTCAGAAGATTTCATAAACATCCTTGTGATAAAGCGGGAGCAATTGTTACTCTTTTTTGCTACGGCACCATAGGAATATGTTCCTTGTTCTACACATTCGTCGCCATATTTTTTTGCTAATTCAAAATTAATGCCTTCCACCACGGAGAAGTATAAAACTCCTTGCCCATAAGTGTAAGGTTTTATTTCTTCGAAAGCCTCTACTACTTCTCGTAAGTTGATTATCTTTTGATCTTTTATTTGTGCTTTTTGCTCTAAATGAAGCAAAGGATCAGAGAATTTGGAGCGGGCCCGACCATATCCGCGAGGAGCAATATACCGTCCGAAATCATAATAAAGCATTTCTCCGGTTCGATGCGAGATGATCACTACACCTGTGTGTCCCACTTTGAAGTTAAGGTTTTTAACAATTCCGATTTTCTTGAAAAACATCATCCACTTTTCATCTCCCCGAATAGTGGCGTCAGGCCAGGTTAAAACAATTGCAAAATCTTTGTAACAATAGTCTGTATTAGTATTTCTCATATCACATATAAATTAAAAAGGAAGCGGTACCATTGGATCTTTTTTATTTGTTGACATTATGATCATGGTTTGGAAACTTTTCACAGAGGGAATTTTTGAAATTTTCTCCATGAGAAGCGCTTCGTACTCATTCATATCTTTGACATATACTTTGAGCAAAAAATTGCAATTGCCGGTGACGTGGTAACATTCCGTTACTTCCGGTATTCCGTTTACAGCATTAGTAAAAAGCTCTTTAGCCTTTTCCTTTTGAAAATCTAAAGAAACCTGAATATAAGACTTGATGCCCAGTCCTAATTTTTCTTCGTCTACCAATGCATGATAGCTCTTAATATAGCCTGCGTTTTCCAATTTGCGCACACGCTCTAAAGTAGGTGCAGGAGAAAGCCGTATTTGCGTCGCAATTTGCAAATTTGTAATTCTCCCATTCTCTTGGAGGAGTTGCAAGATTTTAAGATCAATCGTATCGGGTCGGTATGTCATAAACACTTATGAGATAATGCTTATATAAAAAACAAAGGTACAGAAAAAAATAAACTATCCCGTCTTATTTCAGAGGTTTAGCTGGAGTAAATAATGAAATGTTGTTTAAAAAGATGGTTTTTTCGCCTAGAAGTAAGTCAAATCTAATCCAAAGCCTTCCCCGGAACGTAAGTAGAGAATTTGACAGAGTTAACTTTACTTACATAAAGGGGACCCATTTTTAAACAGCGCTCAGGAACAATCACCTCTCATGAAAATCATTTTTTTGTAAAAGCTATTAATTTATTTTTGAATATAACAAAGAAGATCAAAAGCTCTGTTTTTTGTTTTAAAAGACAAAAAAGTCTTTTATTAACCTTCTTATGTTAGAGGAGCTACGGGGGCTATCTATTTATATTGTCATAATTAGCGTGCTTTTCTTAATTAGACTGTGTAAAAATAGCGTTTTCGCGTTTTTTATTGTACTTTTGTGTTTGTTAAAACAGAGGCGAGATTTGCCTAATTACGAAATTTGGTAAAGAATTGGGTATGAGTACAAAAGATGATGAAATATTAAAAGAATATGAGGATCAGGAATATCAGTACGGTTTTACGACTGATATCGAAATGGATATAGCTCCGAAAGGTTTGACTGAAGATACCGTACGGATGATTTCTGCCAAGAAGGAAGAGCCGGAATGGCTTCTGGAATGGCGACTGAAAGCCTTCCGCCATTTTCAGCAAATGGAGCAACCTAAGTGGCAGAATTTTGATCACCCGGAAGTTGATTTTCAGGAAATATCTTACTATGCGGCCCCAAAGGCTAAAAAGCTATTAAATAGTTTGGATGAAGTCGATCCGGAGTTGTTGGCTACGTACGAAAAGCTGGGCATTCCTTTGGAGGAACAAAAAGCTCTTGCAGGAGTGGCAGTGGATGCAGTATTTGATTCCGTATCGGTCAAGACTACTTTTAAAGAACAGCTCAAAGAGCAAGGAGTGATTTTTTGTTCTTTTGGGGAAGCAGCCAGAGAGTATCCGGACTTGATACGTAAATATTTGGGTACCGTTGTCCCACAGACAGATAATATATATGCGGCTTTAAATTCAGCAGTTTTTTCAGATGGTTCTTTCGTGTATGTTCCTAAAGGAGTACGTTGTCCTATGGAGCTTTCTACATACTTCCGAATAAACGCGCAGAATACAGGGCAGTTTGAAAGGACTTTAATAGTAGCGGATGAAGGATCGTATGTCTCTTATCTGGAAGGGTGTACTGCACCCATGAGGGATGAAAATCAAATGCATGCAGCGGTAGTAGAACTTGTCGCTCACAAAGATGCAGAAATTAAATATTCTACAGTTCAAAATTGGTTTCCAGGGGATGAAAATGGAGTAGGGGGAGTATATAATTTCGTAACCAAAAGAGGTTTATGCGAAGGGGATAACAGTAAGATATCCTGGACACAAGTAGAAACTGGCTCTGCCATTACGTGGAAATATCCGAGTGTATTCTTAAAAGGAGATAATTCAGTAGGAGAGTTTTATTCGGTAGCCCTTACCCGTAACAAGCAAATAGCGGATACAGGAACAAAAATGGTGCATATGGGTAAAAATACCCGTTCGAAAATTATATCTAAAGGGATATCTGCCGGGTTAAGCCACAACAGTTACAGAGGGTTGGTAAAAATAACTCCGAAAGCAGATAACGCAAGAAACTTTACACAGTGTGATTCTATGTTGATAGGGGATCGATGCGGGGCCCATACTTTTCCATATATTGAGAATAGGAATAGCTCTTCCGTGCTTGAACACGAAGCTACAGTTTCGCAAATCGGAGAAGATCAACTGTTTTATCTCAACCAACGGGGGATAGATACTGAAAAAGCCATAGGTCTTATCGTAAATGGATATGCTAAAGAAGTGCTTAACCACTTGCCTATGGAATTTGCTGTGGAAGCACAAAAACTACTCGCTATTTCTTTAGAAGGAAGTGTAGGGTAGAACTTTATTGGAATTTTAAATAGAATTAAACAAGGAAAATGTTAAATATTAATAATTTACACGCTTCTGTTGAAGGACAAGAAATATTAAAAGGCTTAAATCTAAAAGTAAATAAAGGCGAAGTCCATGCGATTATGGGACCTAACGGTTCCGGAAAAAGTACATTGGGTAATGTATTGGCAGGGCGCGAAATATATGAAGTGGATGAGGGAGAAGTCACGTTAGACGACTTGGATCTTTTGGATCTTTCTCCGGAAGACCGCGCGCGAGAAGGGGTGTTTCTTGCTTTTCAATATCCTGTGGAAATTCCGGGAGTTTCCAATATCAATTTCCTAAAAATGGCAGTAAATGATATTCGGGAATACAAAGGCCTGCCTCCTATAGAAGCAAGGGATTTTTTGAAATTAGTCAAAGAAAAACAAGCGTTGATCGATTTTTCTGCCAAGTTAGCCAACCGCTCTCTAAATGAAGGTTTTTCAGGTGGAGAGAAAAAACGAAATGAAATTTTTCAGCTGGCTATGTTAGAGCCACGTTTAGCCATCCTGGACGAAACAGATTCGGGACTGGATATCGATGCGCTCCGCACAGTAGCAAATGGAGTCAATCAATTGCGCTCAAAAGATAATGCATTTATATTGATTACGCATTATCAAAGACTATTGGAATACATCGTTCCGGATTTTGTGCATGTATTGCATAACGGAAAGATTGTAAAAACCGGAGGCAAAGAACTTGCTCTCGAACTTGAAGAAAAAGGATACGATTGGTTGGCGGAATTGGATGCAGAAACTGCATAAGCTGTTCCCCGAATGTATCTTTTGATTAACTTCTTTATTTGATTATTTATTATGAGCACAACAATTGCAACATCTTTATTCAAACAGCTGGCTGAAGATTTGGATAGGAGCGTCTTGAAGACAGATTCTGATTATGTTTCAGAACTTCGGAAAGAGGCTTTTGAAAAATTCGAATCTGAAGGTTTCCCTACTGTAAAGAATGAAGATTGGAAATATACAAACGTTTTTAAACTTCTCAACCGACCTTACGAAATAGAGTACTCGGCTGATGGAGTCAATATTGACCCGAATGTGGGACAGATACCCGAACTTGACGCATACCGATTGATCAATATAAATGGTAAATATATTGACAATCCTGCAGATGTTATTCAAGAAGAAGGAATTACTATTTTACCTATCCAAGAAGCGTATTCACAAGAGTCTTTTGTGAAAAATTTTGCCCAGCATGCCCCTCAAGACGGTAGTACCTTTGTATCGGTAAATACCGCTTTGGCTACCTCAGGTCTGTTTTTGCATGTAGCAAAAAATATTCAAATCTCTAAACCTATTCACATTATCCATGTAGCGCATGGAAGTGAAGAGGTATTCGGACAAACACGAAATTTGTTTGTGGGGGAAGAGGGAGCTGAAATTGAAATTATTGAATCTTTTGTTTCTTCTGAAAATGCAGGTGAAAAGCTGTTCAATAATGTGACGGAAATTTCATTGGCAGAGAATGCTAAAATGCAACATTATTATTTGCAGACAAGCGACTCTGAAGCCAAGTATATCAGCCATACAGAAATCTACCAAAAAAGATATAGCCTGTACAATAATTATAACTGTAATTTTCCAGGTGCATCTTTTGTAAGACATGATATTAACGTGCGTTTGGACGACGAAGATGTAGAAAGCCATTTATATGGGATTACATTGACGAATGAAAATCAATTTGTAGATACGCACTCCATCATGGACCACATGAAACCAAACTGTGAATCGTATGAGTGGTATAAAAACATCACTCAAGATACTTCTACAGCGGTTTTTAACGGAAAGATTTTCGTGAGAGAAGACGCCCAAAAGACGAATGCATTTCAGCAAAATAACAATATGCTTATGGGTGAGAAGTCAGCGGTTTATTCGAAACCACAACTTGAAATTTTTGCAGATGATGTGAAGTGTTCACATGGGTGTACTATCGGCCAACTGGACGATGAAGCGCTTTTTTATCTGCGCGCCCGCGGCATAGGAGAGGAAAAAGCAAGTACTATCTTAGTACAGGCTTTTGCGTATGATGTCACGACACGTTTTTCAAGCGAAATTGTGAGAAATTACGTGGAAAAATTAATTGAAAAAGGTTTAGGCTTATAAGCAGCAAATTAATTTTGACTTTTTTGTTTGAAATCCTATACCCTTCGCGAACTTGTTTTTCTGTCTGAACTTCCTCTATCATTTTCTTCTGTCAAAATTTCACTATATATGACTTTGGTACTTGTTTTGCTAACATATGATCTGTAATTTTGGTAAATTGGAGTTAAATAGATTAAAATGAAAAGATTATACTTCTTGTGTATTGCGCTATTAGCGGTAGTGACACTAAATTCTTGTGGCTATAATACGATGGTCTCTAAGGACGAAAACGTAAAAGGAAAATGGGCACAAGTAGAAAATGCATATCAACGAAGGGCAGATTTAGTTCCAAATCTGGTCAATACAGTCAAAGGTTCGGCTTCCCATGAAAAAGGAACTTTGGAAGCTGTGGTTAATGCCAGAGCCAAAGCTACCTCTATGACTGTCGATCCATCAAATTTATCGGAAGAATCTGTTGCTGCTTTTCAACAATCACAAGAAGCACTATCCCAATCTTTAGGAAGATTGTTAGTAACGGTAGAGGATTATCCGGACATAAAAGCGAATGAAAATTTCAGAGATTTACAGATTCAACTGGAAGGAACGGAAAACAGAATTTCAGTAGAAAGACGTTCGTACAATGAAGCGGTGCAAGATTACAACACGACTGTGCGGCGGTTTCCGAATAATATTGTAGCCGGCATCTTTGGGTTCAAAACTAAGGGAACTTTTAAGTCGCAAGCCGGTGCGGATACAGCACCTGAGGTTAGTTTTGAATAAAAAACGACAAAATGTCTGCAATACTTACAGAGGACGAACAAAACAGAATAACTCAAACAATTAGCTTGGCGGAAAATAAAACCTCCGGTGAGATCCGTTTGGTTATTGAGCGTCGGATAGGCAAAGTGGAAAACGGCTTAGAAAGAGCGCTTTTTTATTTTGAAAAATTAAAAATGCACAATACCCGGCAGCGGAACGCTGTGTTGATATATGTGGCATTGGAAGATAAGCAACTAAGTATTTTGGGGGATTCGGGGATTCATCAGAAAGTAGGAGAAAGCTTTTGGGACAGTACGAAAGAGATAATAATAAATAATTTTAAAAACAATAAAATTGTGGAAGGGCTTATTGAAGGCATTAACCAGGTAGGAGAAAAATTAAAATTATTCTTTCCCTATCAGCAAAATGATATCAATGAGCTGCCTGATGAAATATATTTTGGTGAGAGTAAATAATAGAGTGCAGAATAGAGAGTGTGTTTCGGTTAGTAGACGATTGGCAAAAGTACTGTCGATTTTCTTTCTTGCTATTTTATTTGTGCTTCCCCTGTCGGGTGGACAAGAGTTTCCGGAAGCGCCTTCTTCTTTGGTGACGGATTATACTCAAACATTGAGTCAGGCTGAAATACAATCATTAGAACATAAATTATTAGCTTTTGAAGACACGACATCTACCCAAATTGCAGTCGTTATTATGGCTTCTACGGGAGCATACGATATAGCTGACTATGGTGTGCGTTTGGCTCAGGAATGGGGGGTGGGAAACAAAAAGTATGATAATGGCATCTTATTGTTGGTCGCACTTGAAGACCGGGCCGTCACCATTCAGACAGGCTATGGCTTGGAAGGGGCAATACCGGATATTATAGCCCATAGAATTATACAAAATGAAATTACACCGGCTTTTCGTCAGCAAGCCTACTATGAGGGAATAGACCAGGCTACGAACGCTATAATTTCGTATAGTAAAGGAGAGTACGATGAACACAGTTCAAAAGAAGGAGGAAGAAAGCCATTTCCCCGGGCTTTGCTTGTTCTGGTTTTTATTGCCATCATAGCTATTATATCCCGAAATAAAGGAGGTGGAGGCAAAGGCGGCGGAAGGATAATGGGAGGAAGAGGAAGTTCGAGTGTTTTTTGGTGGGCATTGCTGAATGGAGGTAGAGGATCAAACAGAGGGGGACACGGTGGCGGCTTTGGCGGGGGGAGTTTTGGCGGTGGAGGCGGCTTCGGAGGATTTGGTGGAGGCGGCTTTGGAGGAGGAGGGGCTTCCGGTCGATGGTAAAAGAAATAAAATATAATATTTATTAAATAGAATACATGAAGAAAATAATTTTAACCTTAACTATGCTTCCGGCAATTGTATTGGCTCAGGAACAATATACTGTTAAAGTAGATCTGAAAGAGGTAAACCCCGAAGCAAAACTGTTTTTGCAATATGAAGATGGAAATGAGATGAGTGCAGATTCAGCTTCACTGGAAAGCTCACTTTTTGAATTGCAGGGAGAAGTAAAAGAGCCTACTTTAGGCTTTCTTATTTTATCGGAAGAGGGAGAAAGCTTAGAAGAGCTCATGGCTGCCGGTGTGCGGCCTGATATGAATCAAGTATATCTGTCAGAAGGGACAGTGCTTGTATCGGGAGAAGACTTGGCTACTGCTGAGATAACAGGCAATTCTGTGAATGAGGATTTTCAAGAGTTAAAAAAGAGTATGTCTGCTTTTGAAAAAGATTTTGCCGAAGTAAATACGGAGTTTGAAAATGCTACCGAAGAGGAGAAAGAAGATCCCGGATTTTTAAACTTTCTACAAGAAAAGGCAGAAGAAGTTTATGTGAGCCAACAGAAGTTTTTAGAAGATTTTGTAAACGATAATACAGACAGCTTTATCTCTCTCTCTATTTTGGATGAGATAATTGATGAAGAAAATGCGCAAAGCTACGGTTTAGAAGCTTTTAATAAGCTGTCGCCCCAATTAAAACAATCGGGCAAAGGGCAAGCATTGCAAACAAAAATAAACTCATATAAAAATATAAGTGTAGGAGCATTGGCTCCGGACTTTACATTGCCGGATACCACGGGCAATGATATTGCATTGAGCGATTTAAAAGGGCAATATGTCTTGGTGGATTTTTGGGCTTCATGGTGTGCTCCCTGCCGACATGAAAATCCAAACGTAGTCGCGGCATTTAATGATTACAAAGATAAGAACTTTACTGTTTTTGGTGTCTCGCTGGATAATCCGGGACAAGAAAAAAACTGGAAAGATGCAATAGAAAAAGATAAGCTTCAAGAGTGGCCACATGTTTCGGATCTTAAAGGCTGGAGCTCAG
>JAJYRG010000088.1 GCA_021794195.1 Bacteroidota bacterium | reverse complement strand
GAACCCATTACAATATGAGGGACAGATTTTTGATTCTCCTCTTGCCATGGCAGAGCTTATGCAGAATGATTGGGTCCGTAAGACATTAAACCTGGTGGGAAATATCGAAATAAAACCGACAAAAGATCTAACGATAAAATCGCATTTATCGCTGTATGATTATAACCGTTTTTCCGATAGATTTAACCCGGGCAGTATGCCGACCCGAAAGAATAAAGGAAGCGGGGCGTATGCGTATAAAGGGGTGCTGAAAATGAACAATTACCTGAGCGAAACTTTGCTTCAATATAATAAAGAATGGCTTTCTAAACATAGTCTGGATGCTCTATATGGCTTTACTTTTCAAAAATTTTGGAATACCAATATGACTCAAAGTGGGGAGGGGTATTTTAATGACGCGTTAGGTACCCATAATATGGGCGCTATACCTTCTAAAGAAACCATAAACCTCCTTTCAAACTTAGAAGAACAGAAGAAAATATCAAACTTCGTTCGCTTTAATTATAATTATAATCAGAAGTATTATTTGACTTTTACAACACGCGCGGACGCATCGTCCAATTTCTCCAGGGACAATAAATGGGGCTTTTTCCCTTCTGCGGCTTTTAAATGGAATCTTTCAAAAGAGAACTTCATCCAACATAAGGATATTAACGATTTATCTTTAAGATTAAGCGCAGGTATCTCGGGCAACGATGCCATCTCTCTATATCAATCCTTATCCGCATTAGGAAACTCTACTTCGGGCTATATATTTGATGGGGAAATTCCGGTTTCTTATTATCCTTCCCGGATAGAAAACAACAGGTTAACATGGGAAAGAACGTCTTCATTTAATGTAGGTATTGATGCTAGCTTTTGGAAAAACAGGTTAAAAGCAACAGTAGATTATTACTATACGGATACCAAAGATCTTCTACTGACTCTTCAGTATCCTCACCATACAGGTTACCCGAGTAGAATCGCAAATATTGGCCGGACCGGAAATAAAGGAATAGAGCTGATGTTAGACTTTAAGAATATAACAACCCAAAATTTTTCATGGAATACAGCATTGACCATTGCGCATAATTCACAAATGGTTAAGGATATAGGTGGTTTTGAAAGGGTCACGGCCTATACGACAACCCATGCGGGAAATTACCCCATGTATGCTTATCAAGCTGGGAGGCCTCTAAATGCACTGTGGGGGATGGAATATGCCGGCACCTGGAAGTCTGAACAGGAAATATTAGATAATGAGCAAAGTAAAGAATATGCCTCGGCATCTACTGCTTATTACAGCCCGGGAAGACAAAGATATATTGATCAAAATGGAGATGGGGTGCTGGATAATGATGATTTGGTATACCTGGGGAATGCGGATCCTAAATTGTACGGCGGGCTTCAAAACTCTTTCCGCATTTATGGGGTGAATATTAATTTATACTTCAATTACTCGTGGGGTGGAAGTATGTACAATCCTATTGAATTATTTATGGGCACAGGTTCGCGCTTTACGAATCAATTTAGGTATATGGTAAATGCTTGGCATCCTGTCCGGAATCCGGATTCGGATTATCCGAGAGCTAATTCAAAAGATCAGATTCCCAGCGATAGATTTGTGCATGATGCCAGTTTTATACGGCTCAAAAACATGTCTATTTCATACAAATTTGATATAAAAAATCTCACCCAGGGAAAACTTAAGGACTTGATAGTAGTAGCAAGTGGAAACAATCTTTTACTATGGAAACGGTATAACGGTTATGATCCTGAAGTATCTACCGTAAGTGAAGGATCCACAATTCGAAGGATGGATAACGGTGCGTATCCCAGCAGCAGAACAATTACTTTAGGTGCGCAGTTAAACTTTTAAGATCAAATGCAATGAAAAATATAATAAAAACAAGTGGTATTGTTTGGTTATGTGTGGTCCTGTTTTCAGGGTGTACCAAAACATTGGAGGAGATTCCGAAAAGCTTTGTAAATAAAACTCAGTTTTTTGAAAATGAAGAACAATGTATTGCCGCATTAAATGGCTGTTATAACGATATTTCTTCTATTTTCACCCATAATTTATTTAGAGCGATTGAAGGGAGTACGGATCTGGCATTTCTGCAAACTGACGATATTGATGCTAGTTTTGCTATCTCCCCGGCAAATCCGGGGGCAGGTAGGATTATTTGGCAAAATGCTTATCACGGTGTGATGGTTGCCAACGCGACTATTGAGGGAATAAAAAAATCTCCTGTAGATGAAGAAAAGAAAAATGAATTTATCGCAGAAGCCGTTACCCTTAGAGCTCTATATTATTATGTCTTGACTTCGATGTTTGGTGATGTTCCCTTTTATACGGATGAAGTTGCTGATTTCGACACCTTGGAAATGGTGGCAAATCTTTCACGGATGGATGCAGAAGCAACTCGAAAATCTTTAATAGACGAACTTAATCAGTATGTGTCATTTTTACCCCAAATGAAAACAAGTAATGTGCCAGGAAACCGGGTTTCGGCTCCTATGGCTTATATGCTGATTGCTAAAATGTACATGTGGAATAAGCAATTCGAACAAGCTATTCCTGCTCTGGAGGAAATTAAAAACATATACGGCAATATCAATGATTATCCATTGGAAGATGTCTTATTCAGACATAAAAATACTGCGGAATCTATTTTTGAAGCTCAGTTTTCCTGGTCACCAACTGGATTGAAAAAAACCACGTTAGTAGCCGCTTTATGCCTCCCTCCGAGAAAAGCAGAAACAGATGTATATGATGGGGTCAGTATACCGGAACTCGGGGACAAAGCCAATCCTTCCACGTCGATCAAGCCATCCGATCATTTAATAAACCTCTATTTGGAAGATGAAAATGATTTAAGGGAAGATTTAGTTTTAGCGAGAGAATATAATGGCGAATGGTTTAACCGGCCGAAAACGGATAATTTTCAAGGGAAGCCATGGATGGGACCAAAATTTTGGTTCCCACAAATGGATAATAAGCAAGATGGAAATAATCAAAAAGTATTTAGGTATGCAGACGCTTTATTGATGATAGCAGAATGCTACAATGAAACCGATCATAGAGAGGAAGCTCTTAAACATTTAAATATGGTACGGATGCGGGCAAATACATTCCCTATAGAAGAAAGCTTAAATAAAGAAGAATTATTTGAAGAAATCAAAAATGAAAGAGCACGGGAATTAATGGGGGAGTATGGAAGAAAATGGGATTTGGTACGGTGGGGGATTTTTTATGATGTAATTAAAGAAACAATAGCAAAAGAGAATGATAAGGTAGAAGCAAATCTACGCCCTTATCATGAATATTACCCTATTCCGGATGATGAAGTGTTTAAATCTAAAGGAAAGCTGACGAATGATGCTTATAACGAAAAATAAAAGGATATTTCATAAAAGAATCACCCTGCTTTATCTAATATTAAGTATGGGGATAGGGCATCGTGTTACAGTGGCACAAACGTATATGACGACAGATGAAGCGATACGGCATCCTAAATCGGAGTTAGCGGATCGTATAGAAGAAAGGGAGAGCTTGACAGTCATGTCCTACAATATCTACAGAGGGATGGAAAAAGACACTTCTGACAATAAAACGGTTTATACCGATTGGCTCAAAAAGATAGGTGTAGATATTCTTGCGATTCAAGAAACGGCGAAGACTACTCAACAGTCTTTGTTAGAACAAGCAGAAGCATACAATCACCCATATGCAGAAATTCTTTCCGAAAATGAATACAGCATAGCCCTTACATCAAAATATCCTATCAAAAATGTCCGAAGGTTTCATAAAGACTTGCATCATGGTTTGCTTATGGCAGACATTGGCGATTATACAATCATGGTCACACATTTGAGCCCGTTTACGTATAAAAAAAGACATCAGGAGATTGAAACTATTTTAGAGATAGTCCGAAATGAAAAGAAAAAAGAAGGATTGATTTTTCTGGGGGATTTCAATTCGGTGTCGAGACTTGATTCCACTTTATACACAGAGAGTGATCGATATTTACGTAATATGAAAATGCTGGCAAAAAAGTATTCAAGCCACGATAACCTCATCAATGGGGAAAAATTGGATTTTGAAGTACATGACAAAATAGTAAACTTTCCTTTTACGGATGTTTTACATTGGAAAAATACAGATTATCTAATCGCTAGGCCGGGGAGAATTGATTTTATATACGTCAGTAATGATTTAAAAAATGAGATTAAAGAAGCGAAGTTCGTTTTTGATGAATTTACGAAATACTACTCCGATCACTTTCCATTATTAATGACGCTCCAAACAGGAGGCAGGAGTGGAAAGGACAAATAAGAGGATATTACAAAACCTATAATAAAAAAATGTTTACAATGAAACAATATACATATCCAGGGCTTTATTTACTGCTTTTCCTATGGTTGATGGCGGCGTGCAAAAAAGATGGAGAAAACCTTTTCTCTCCTGACGTGGCCATTAATCAAAATATTGTTCGGGTAGCAGATACAGCTACTAATACACGGATATTAGTGCATGCAAAAGGTAATTGGACGGCATCCATGGAAGATGATGAGCTGGATTGGGTACAGCTCCGTGATTTTTCGGGAAAAGGACAAGGGGAGTTTTTCGCAGATTTTGAGTCAAACGAGGGGAACCTGCCTAGAGAGGCTTCAGTACTGGTAAAAGGAGGCCAAAAAACCGACACTATCTTTCTTCAACAAAAAGGCATTCCGACGACAATAGAGATTGTTGATACTGCAATTGTTGGGATTGCCGCTGGAGGAAAGATGAAGACCGGAATAAGAAGCAACATGTCTTTTGATCTGTTAGATTTGAATATTGATTTTGATCAGCCCGATGATACAGATTGGATAAGTGATGTGGCTTTTGAAGGGCAAAGTAGCTTAATCTTTAACTTAGCAAAGTCTGAAAGTACGGAAACCCGCTCCGCTCTTTTAAGGCTTTCGTATTTAGATGCATTTGGGACATTAAATCAAGACTCTTTGATTATCCGCCAAAAAGGGAAGGCCGGAAATGAAAGTGATGATGCCGTGGAGCAAACTTTTGCCTATATTAAAAATACCCTTTCGGAGGGGGAGGTTGAAGAAAATATTTATGTGGAAGGGATTGTTATCAGTAGCAAAGGAAACCCTAACCTTGCAACAAATCTAAACAAATCGATCTCCGAAATCGATCCGACTGAAAACAATATTACCTTTTATATGCAAGATCCTAATGGAACAGATGGTGGGATAATGCTAAAAACAAAATCAGGAAGTGACAATATTTTTGATAAAGATGAAAAAGTTAAGCTCTGGTTGAAAGGAGCAAAGCTAACAAAATTAGATAATCCAAAACGATACCTCATCGAAGGTATAGAAACCGATCATATATTGGAGAAAAGTGAAGGAACAGCTGTACAACCTAAAGAAGTATATATGAAAGATCTTGTCGATGAAGATATATATACTTTTGTGAAGCTTAAAGATGTAGAAATATCGGTTCCTTCCGGCTCTTTTTCGAATATTAATGAAGGGTATAGTAAGCGCATGTCTGTTTATCCAGTAAGTATCCGTGATATTCACCGGGATAATATGTATATGCTTATTAACTTGGATGTACCCTACCGAAGAGATGGTAATAGAGTGCCGCGAGGATCTGGAGATATTACAGGTATTTTAGTGCATGATAATCTTCCGCGGTACGGGGGTGATATCGGTAAATATTCAATAAGACCTTTGAATAGAGAAGATATTGATCTGAGAGAAAATAAAGATGACGGCTTTACAAAAGTAATTGCGGAATGGAGGGGTTTCAAATCAGGGGAAAAAGATCCTCTAGCACCGGATATAGGGCAGGAATATGGAGCGAAATTTTCACACTCGTCTTCTAATGTCACGGCTGGACCTGATTTTAATGGTTTAACAACGACGGAACACACGATAGCTACAGGTGGGTATAGCGCTACTGGATGGTGGAATAATGGAAAAGGCGAAAGTTGGATTGTAGAGCTATCAACACTTTCTATTAATAAACCTTTGTCTATGCAGTGGGAAGGTGATGTAATTGTGGGAGGACCAAGAAACTTTACCTTAGAATGGAGTACAGATAAAAGCTCAGGACAGTGGGAGTATATTGCTGAGTTTACCCTTCAGGATTTGGTACGGCCCGGAGCCAATACATTGTTGACACAGGTAGCCGGACATAAGGTAGTTGACTTTGCATTACCGGAGACTCTTTTAGGAAAAAACAAAGTCTATATAAGGGCACGGGTAACGAATAATGAAGCAGGTACTGAAACATCGGATGTCGGAGGTACTATTGTCGCTGCTTCTGCGTGTAGGTTAGGACATATATCTATTAAGCAAAATAAATAAATTTAAAACCAACGAGCTTTTGTAAATACTTGCAATGCTTAAAGTTGAACTTTAGAATATAGAAAAATATGACTTTTAAAAACTGGAAAAATATTTTAGCATTCATCTTGTTGATGGGTTTGTGCCAACCTATTCTTGCTCAAGAAAAACAAACCTCATTGAGAGTGCTGACTTATAACATACGTTTTGGAGAATTGGCCTCTCTTCAAGAGCTTGGAGAGTATATAAAAAAACTTGACCCGGATATAGTGGCATTGCAAGAGGTGGATATAAATACTGTCCGGGAACGAGCTTCTCATCAGAATAATAAAAACTTTATTGCAGAGTTAGGGTATTACACGGGAATGTTTTCTTCTTTTGCCAAAGCAATCCCTTATAGAGGAGGTTGGTATGGGGTTGGGGTTTTATCGAAATATCCGATCATGGCTACGCATACCTATCCGCTTCCTTATCCAGAAGGTTCAAAAGAGCAGCGGGTTTTACAAATTACAAAGATAGAAATCGAACCTTCCAAAGAGATTATTGTGGCAAACACACATTTGGATTATCCGAATTCGGAAGTAAGGCAAGAGCAGGTAAAGTTTATTAACAAAAAGCTACAAAACGTTAAAGAACCTAAGCTGTTCTTTGGAGATTTTAATGCTTACCCTTCGTCAATCGAAATTAAAAAAGGAATGGGCGAATGGTTAGATATTTCTGGAACGGACCCGACAGTCCCTGTTAAAAAACCGAAAAATAAAATTGATTATATCTTTGCTTATCCTAAACAGAAATGGGAGAAAAAATATAGTGAGACTTTACAGGGAGTAGATTTGTCTGACCATTTACCTATCCTTGTCGAAGTCGGATTAAAATAGTTTGCATCAAAATAAAGCAGGGAGGGTGTCTCAAAAGGTTTGCAGAAACAGTTCATTGCGAGTCTGTCGAGGGATCTCAAAGCTACAGCGCTGTACCTATCTTTAACGCACTGCAGTAACACGGTTTCTTCCTTTTTGGTCTGAGATGTTTCGGCTGTCGCTCAACATGACAATGTGCGTGGTTTTTTAAAGTGTTTTTTGGCTTTAAGCAAGAATTAAAAATTAGGATAGTAATCCCGATCTAGCCCTTCGGCATAAAGGGGCTTTGCGTTAAGAAAAGGATTTATACTTTTGTCCGCAAAAGTATACGCAAAACTCGTCGCTTAAAATCTTTGCCTTTACGGATTGTGGATATGCTTTCTTTCTGCTATCGGCAAATATTTATCAGGCGACCTTTTCGGTCAGGAAGGGGTAGTACGTTAAGTTTTGAAAGCAAGACTCAGGACAGTAAATTCCGATCTAGCGTCCTCCCGTTTTATCAAGGTCGGTTAAAAGTTCTGCACAGAGAAGGCATTGCGGGAGGGGAAAGGCCTTAAGGCGAAGCCGCTCCGCATGTATTGGTATGAGCTGGGGGAAATGCGGAGTCAGCCTGTGCTGTGCAGGGCTTGTGGGAGAGATGGAGCGACAAGACCTCGGTACCCTTTTATTCATGGTTTTAGCTCTGTGCAGATACAAGGCACCGGACTTTGCAGATATAGTAGGCTATATCCAGAAGTCCGTAACGCAGTAGATGTATGAAGATAAACCAAAAAACACTGAATTTTGAAGAGCTTGGCTTTTCAAAATTTACAAGGCATTTTCCCTGCCCTTAGTTTTGTTGAATAAATGGGTAAAAACGGAAAAGCACCTTGCTCCTTGGGTGCTTCCAAGGGCTAGGCCCCCGCGGCTAATGAGCGGAACTCAATAGAAAAAAAGAATACGGCAAACGGAATTGTTATGCCGCTCTTCCAGAGCTAAACCGAAACTGGCATTTATATGCATAGGGCAATGCCCTATGCTATGGTTATTTCGCCCCTATAGGGGCTGTCCCTCATACTTTTGACCGCAAAAGTATACGCAAAACTCGTCGCTTAAAATCTTTGCCTTTACGGCCTGTGAGTAAGCTTTCTTTCTGCTATCGGCAAATATTTGTCAGGCGACCTTTTCGGTCAGGAAAGGACTGTGCTTAAAGTCTTTAAAATCAATTTTAAATTGGGATAGTAATCCCGATCTAGCCTTTCGGCATGAGGGATCTTGCGTTAAAAAAACACGAATACTTCCAGTAAATTCAGGCCAAAAACTGTCTGAGCTCGTAGAGCGAGTTTTTTTGGCAGCGACGATTATTCGTGTTTTTAGCTAAAAGAGCCCTAAGCCTTGATTTTTGTCATACTTTTTATCAAGAAAAAGTATGTGGCCCAGCGGCCAAGGAGCGATAATAAATTAATAAAAAAAAGTTAGATTTTTTTTCAAAAGACACTGCTTTGAAAAGCCAGCGCCAGCAACGGGCAGATTTCATAAATCAGAATAAAGTTAAACGTTCATACTTTTGCCCTTTTAATTCCTTACCTTAGAGGTACTGATTATAAACAAACCCGTTGATTATGTCAAAATTTAGCCGTCGGGTCGACGATCCTTTGTGGAAAGCTATTTTAGAACACGTCTTTGCCGATTTTCTCTGTTTTTTCTTTTCCGATGCCGAAGAGGTCTTTGATCTGGACAGGGGGTTTGAATACCTGGACAAAGAATTTGAAACGCTCTTCCCTCCGGAGCCGAACAGCAGGGGCGTCCGTTTTGTCGATAAGCTGGTCAAGGTTTTTTTAAAGAGCGGGGACATCCAGTTCGTCCTGGTACACATCGAGGTGCAGTCGAGCAAGGGGGAGGGCGATCTTGCCAGGCGCATGTTTGAATATTTCTATAAAATTTCGGACAGGTACAGGGTCCCCGTTACGGCTGTTGCCATACTGGCAGACAGCAGCAGAACGTACCGTCCTTCGGTATATGTCCAGGAGTTTATGGGTACGCGGCTGCGCTATTCTTTCAACAGTTACAAAGTCCTGGATCAGGACGAGGCTGCCCTCCGTGCGGATCCCAACCCTTTTGCGGTGGTGGTACTGACGGCACTGCAGGCCATCGTGCATAGGAAGGCTTCGGATGAGGGCCTGATGTCTATCAAGCACGATCTGTACGACGAGATGATGAAGCGTAAGATGGGCAAGAGAAGCCGTCAGGGGATATATGATTTTTTAACGTACTACGTTAGTTTTCAGAATGATGAAAATTTGGTTATCTTTGATAAGGAAATCAAGGAAAAATTAGGAAGGAGCGATACTATGGGCACACGTGAATATTTACTGGAAAAGGCAAAATCTACTGGGCTTCAGAAAGGTCTTGAAAAAGGGCGTTTGGAAGAACGTGCCCGTGCGGAGGCTGAGAAGTTTGATATAGCCCGTGAAATGAAAAGAGACGGGTTGAGTGTGGAACAGATAAGCCGTTTTACCAAGCTATCCATCGAAGAAATAGAAAAGTTATAACCACCATTTTATCCTTATCTCGTATGCCAGCGAGGGGTCAGCAAGGGAGAAAACAAAAATATTTTATATTTCAAAAGGCACTGCTCGGGAGAGCAAGCGCCAGCATTAAGAAATAAAACGACAAACGGAATATGTCGCTCTTCCAGAGCTAACCGAAACTGTCATTATGCATAGGGCAGCGCCCTATGCTATGGTTATTTCGCTCCTATAGGGGCTTGTCCTTCATACTTTTGACCGCAAAAGGTACTGTGTTAAAAAACAAATAAAACGGATATTTTTTTTAATTTAGCCTACATTAAAGGAAAGCAGCTGTCGGCTGTTTATCCTGTGTAGGCAGGCCCAA